>JAJZMI010000031.1 GCA_021798335.1 Pseudomonadota bacterium
ATTACGCTGCAGGCCGCGTGCGGTCTGCAGCCGCTCGCAAAGCGCCGCACCGAGCCAGCCCGCGATATGCGGGCGCCCTTCCGTCCAATCCAGGCACGGACGAACAGCAGCGCGGCGCATCGCGTGCGGTGGCGACAGGTCAAGCTTGGCGAGCCATTCATGACCGGCCGCGCTGATTGCAAACCCGTCGGACCCCGCTATGACACGGCCTTTCAAGATGAGCGAGTCGCAAATCGCCACTCCGAGCGCCCCGGCGATGTGATCGTAGCAGCGGCGCGCGTGCTTGAGCGCAGGCGCGAGATGCTCGGTCTTTCGCCCGGCGAGATTGGCCGCAAACGACAGTGTCTCGATCGCGTGAGCGACATCGGCGTCGCGCAGGCGATAGTATCGGTGGCGGCCGCGAGCGCTGACCGCGAGCAGCCCACCATCAAGCAAGAGGCTCAGATGGGCGCTTGCCGCCTGCGGCGAGGCTCCTGCCTGTCTGGCGAGCTCGCCCGCCGCGCGCTCGCTCCCGTCCATCAACACCGCCAGCATTCCGGCGCGGACCGGGTCGCCGACGAGCGCCCCCATCCGTGCAATATTGGATAGCCCCGTCGCCATATGCCCTATGATAAGGCCTGCGCGCCCATCTTCGTTACAGGACATCCTGAAACATCACGCAAGGCCGCCCTGCCAGAGTGCACCCATGGGCAGCCAGATTGCGGATCGCTTCGTCGCCGTCTCCCCGGAGATCCTCTATTTCGGCACGCCCGTCGCCGTCATCAGCACGGTGAACCCAGATGGAACGACCAATCTCGCCGCCATGTCGAGCTTCTGGGCGCTCGGCGACCGCTTCATGCTCGGCTTGACGTCCCATGGCCAGAGCGGACGCAATCTCGCGCGCACAGCAGAATGCGTGCTCAATCTGCCATCGCCCGCTGAATGGGAGAAAGTGGAACGGCTCGGTCATACCACCGGACGCCTCCCGCTCACCGACTACCACCGCCAGGCTGGCATCGTGCACGCAAAGGACAAGTTTGGCGCGTCGGGCTTCTCGCCACTGGCATCGGAACTCGTGGCGCCCCTGCGCGCAGCGCAGTGTCCCGTGCAAATCGAGGCGCGCGTGCTCGCGCAGAGCACCTTCAGTGGCGAAGGTAGTTTCCTCCATTTCGAGGCGCAGCGACTGCGCGTGCACGCCGCCCGCGCAATCCTGGACAACGCGGGCACTCGTATCGACATCGATGCCTGGTCGCCACTCTTCTACGTCTTCCGTCATTATTTCGGCAAGGGGAACCGGCTCGGAAAAAGCTTTCGCGCCCGATATTGACCAGAGCACACCTGACCCAACGCGGCTTTCAACAACCAGTCGTCAGGTTGCAAATTCCCGAGCGAAGCTGATCCTCGGCGGACGGCGGCGCCTTCAGAGCACGGCGGAGAAACCTGAGCATCTCCTTTGGCTTCACCGACCCTGCCCGCTCGCGCAGAAACTCTTGGGCGGTGCGCAGGCATCCCACCTGCTCGGCCCCGGCGGGGGCAATGAACGGGTTCCGCGAATCCGCGTCACTCGCTGCCAGCACCGCCGCTGTCTTTTGCAACCGATACCGGCGGGTTCAGCGGATAGTGCTCGGTCTCGTACGCTTCGATGAGAGTCGCAAGAATGTCGAGGTGATTGCCTTTGGGCGTGCCGGACTTCGCGTCCCAGAGCTCTTCGACTTCGGCGAACGCTGGTTCGTAGGCCCGCTCAGTTCGGATCGGCTTCAGGTCTTTCATAAGCTTGCGCCTCAGCCGGGCCACTTGGCACCTGGCGGAACTCCTAACGGCGGGATGAAGATGGAGGCACTGGTGGTTTCCACTCGCTCAATGCGACGATGGCGCCCTCACCTGCCATCCGGTTTACATACCGAACATCGGCCGTGACGAATACCCCCTTCCGAGTAATCGCAAGCGCATGGTAAGCCGCATCGTAGAACGAAACCCCGTAGGCACGTGTCAATTCGAGTGCCGCCGCGAGCCACGCATCCGACGGCACCGCCTCCGTGAGTCCGAATTTCATGAGCGCGGTCAGCCAGGCGGAGGCATGCGCCGGAAACCGTCGCGCAACTGTGTTGCCGACCTCATAAAGCCACAACGGCGGGACGATTGCGCGTACGGCATCGTTCAGGATCGCCGCGCGCAGCAGCACCGCCTTGTCGACGTCCGGCTCATCGTCCGAAGCGAGGACCCATTTGAGCAACACCGACGCATCGGGCACCACCAACGGCGCCGCCATCAGCGCCTCCGCTCTCTGTCATCGCGGACCCACATCGCCACCTCCTCCGTGCTGACCTTCGGCAGTTGCATACGCAACGCGTCCATCTCACGCACCGCGTCTCGGCGTCGCCGCCGAACAGCCCAGTCACGGATTGCCTCATTGATGGTCCGGCTGCGCTCTCCGGCCGGGATCCGCGCGAGGACACCCCAGGTATCCTCGTCGATCATGATGTTGATCCGCTTGCTCATGGCCGCGCTGCTCCGTGGGGTGAACTGATGTGGATATGATTACACACGTGGACTAGAACGGCTATGGCGCTGACCCAGATTGCACCGACCGGCGTCTCCGACGAACTCTATGCGAAGGTGCGCGAGCAGTTCGGCTAGCATGAACTCTCGACGCTGGTCTTTCGCGTGATGGCCATCAACGCCTGGAACCGCGCCAACGTGGCCTTTCGCACCACACCAGGCACGCGCGATAAGATCCTCGGTCTCGACAAGACCGGGCTTGCCTGAGCAGGTGTCGAGCCGCCAATGCCTGCCTTGCGAAGATCAAAGCGGCGGCCACGAGTGGCAGGACCTGCCCGAGAGGTTCCACCCACAGCCAAGATTGGGTTCCAGGTCGAATGAGATTCATCCGCGGACCCGCGACGCAGACGCGAGTCCGCGGATCATCACGCTTGAGTCTGTGGGTCGATCCAGGTCTGCGCGTTGCATCCGCAAAATCAGGCCGTTCCTCGGCGCCGTTCACGGTACCTGCCTGGGTCGAACCCTCGGGGTCTGTCGCGATCGAGCCCACTGTCTTTCATTAGGAGTCAGACCGCTTGCGAGCGCCGCCATCCCCCAAGGGCCGCAGAGATTTCGAGCGCTGAGACGGCTAGCGCCGCCCGTCAACGACGCCGGGCCCAGCCACCCCCGGTCATGCGCCAGCCGTGAGCGGTATCCACCCAGCGGCGCGGTACCCAGCGGTAACCGGGGCGGGGTGCCGCCCAATGCCCACGCACCCAGTAGTAGCCGCTCGGCGCCCAGTTCCAATAGCCGCCCAACCAGATGTAGCCGGGATACGGCGCCGGTCCGTAATACTCGACGCGCGGAAACGGCGGCGCGACGAGCACCGCGCCGCCGTAATAACCCGGCTCCGCCACGCAGGCACTGAGCGTCAGGGACAGCGCGAGCATGACTGCCGTGATCGCGGCGCGACATACGCGAGACCTTGCTGCCATGGGAACCTCTCGCCTGGGGCACTTGCCCCTGGAGAACCGCTCAACGCGGCGGATGCTCGGGAGTATGCGCCCGAGGCAACGTTTTGATCACCTCGGCTTGTACGGATAGGCCGGTCCCGGCACAGTCCACAAATCCACATCCCCATTCGGGAGAGCCCCGTGCCGATCGTCTATGCCCAGGAGCCGGATCTGTCCGCCGAAGCCTTCCGTGACGTATTGATCGCCTCCACCCTCGGCGAGCGCCGCCCGGTGGAGGACCTCGCCCGCCTGGGACGCATGCTGCGCGAGGCGGATCTCATCGTCACTGCCCGCGACAGGGACCGCCTGGTCGGCATCTCGCGCGCACTCACCGACTTTTCGTACTGCTGTTATCTGTCCGATCTGGCGGTGGATGTCGCGTACCAGCGCCAGGGAATCGGCCGGCGGCTGATCGCCGAGACGCGTGCGCTCGCCGGTCCGCTCACCACGCTGATCCTGGTGGCCGCGCCGAACGCCGAGTCCTACTACCCGAGGATCGGCATGATCCAGCGCCCCTCCTGCTGGACGCTGCCGCCGGCGCAGCGCATGCCTGCTCAGTGAATTTCGTTCGGGATGAGGTCGAGCACGGCTGGTCGCGATCGCGGCCAGGAATCCCCGGGCCGAGGGCCTGTGCGTGCTCGCCCTCTCATCGCCCGCTACCGCCGAGAGGGCGGGACGCCACGCGCGGGAAGTGGCCTGCGCAGCGCAATCGGTGCGACAGGTCACTGTCGCTTCGGTGCCGCCCCGTCCAGCATCGCGAACCGGCTCGCAGGCCCGCAAGGGGGGAAACACGGCCTGCGCTCTCAGGAACAGCGCGAAGACGTGTCGGGGCAGGACTAATGTTCCACTGCAGCGACCGCGGCCGAAGGTGTCCGGCCAGCGCCGGTGCGCGCCCCACCGGCCGCTTCAATCGGGCGGATGCACCCAGGATTCGTGGCCGTAGACGATCTGCCAGCCGCGCGGAAAGTGCTTCCAGACATAACTCACCACAAACGCGCTGCCGCCTGCTTTCCCATCCGCAAGCTTGTAACGTGCGTACAGGTGCCAAGTCGTGATTTCGACCCCCGGGGCGACCGCCATGAATCCGGTCGGGCCAAGCTCGCTGTAATGCAATTGGCCCTGGCGATGCTGCCACCATTTGAGCTGTTGAGCGTAGAGGGTCTTCCATCCCGTGATGAGCGTGCCATTGATTGCGAACACCAGAGTGGGCGCATGCCAAAAAGGTGCCATGAATCCGGCGGTATCGAGCGCCTTCGCGGATCGCAACATCCGCGCCAGGATCGGGCAGATTGCCTGCTCAGCCGCCGGTGGCGCGGCCGATACCCGGTCCGCTGCGGACGCGGCCAGCGGCACCGATGCACACATCACCAGGATCGCAAGACGAGCGGTCGTGAGTCTCATGATTCTCAGCCCCCCCCCGAATGTCGGTCGCCACCGCTCGCGACGAAGGGCGGCACGTTCAGCCCAGACGCGAGCTCGGGCGGATTCACCCAGGCGAAATCCGGCGGGCAGGACTGCGACTATCCCCCGCTCAGCAGCGCCTCGATCTCCTCTCTCCGTGGCATCGACGGCGCAGTCCCGGCGCGCGTCACCGAGATTCCTGCCGTCGCGCACCCAAACCGAGTCGCCTCCGCCACCGAGCGCCCCTCGCTCAGCGCCGCCGCGAACCCTCCGCAAAACGCATCGCCCGCACCGGTCGTCTCCACCACCGCCCCGGAATTGAACGCTCCCACCCGCAACGGCTCCGCGCCCTCAGCGCACACCAGCGCACCCTGCGCTCCCAGTGTCACGATCACGCACCGAGCCCCGCGCCGGCGCAGCGCCTCGGCCGCGCTCTGCGCCTGAGCCACACTCTCCACCGGCTGCCCTGTCAGCAACGCGGCCTCATTCTCATTCGGAATCAGAAAATCCACGAGTCCCAATATCTCATCGCTCAACGCCTGCGCCGGCGCCGGATTCAAGATCGTCAGCACGCCAGCCGCACGCGCCAGCCGCAGTCCGCGCTCCACTGTTCCCAGCGGCAACTCCAACTGCGTCAACAACACCCCCGCCGACCGAATTGCCGCGCCCACGGCGTCCACATCCGCCGCCGTCAGCGTAAAGCACGCTCCCGGCACCACGATGATCGCGTTCTCCCCGCGCGCCTCATCGATCAAAATCGCCGCCGCACCCGTCGCCACATCACAGCTCCCCACCAGCGATGCGTCGATCCCATCTGCTGCCCACGTCTCGCGCGCCAGTCTCCCGAACGCATCATCGCCCAGCCGCGAGATCATCTGCACCGCCGCGCCCGCCCGCGCCGCCGCCACTGCCTGGTTCGACCCCTTGCCGCCCGGCCCCAACGCAAAGCCGCTGCCCATGAGCGTCTCCCCCCACGCCGGCAGTCGTGCCGCACGAAACGCCAGATCGGCCACATAGCTGCCCAGCACCACAATCTTCTTTCTCATTCGGTTCATTTCTCTTCTCCGATCTACCCCGCATACGCGCGCGAAATCAGCACCAGCGCCAGCAGATACGCAACGAACATCGCGGCGAGATACCCTCGTGCGCGGACATTCGCTCCGCGAAACTCTTTCCAAACAAACACTCCCCACACACATGCCACCATCGGCGAGGCCTGCCCGATCGCATATGAGATCGCCACGCCCACCAGGCTCGCGGCCACGAAATTAAATACCGTTCCAAGCCCCCAGATCGCTCCGCCCAGCAAGCCCAGCGCGTGATAGCGACGCGGCGCGCGAAAGTAGTCCCCGGCCGCCACCGGGCTGCCCACAATCGGCCACCGCATCAACAACGTGTTGAAGCAGAAGCAGCACACAAATGCGCCGAACGTGAGGAAAACCGCGGTCGTATACGGTGTCAGCGTGTGTCCATGGGTCATTGCGCGCGTCACAAACGGGGCGAAGATTCCCATCAACAGCCCCGACACCACGCAAACCACCACGCCCTTGCGCGACACCGCCTGGGTACCCGAGCGCAGCGCCCCATAGGCCTTTCCCACCAGCACCACGGCCACCACGGCCATCAGGACGCCAAGCCCCAGGAGCGTCGCGCTGCCGCGCGGCTGGATCGCATAGCTCAGCACCACGCCTTCCACCAGCGCAATCCCGATCGAGATCGGAAACGCCACGGCCAGCCCGACGATCTCAATGCCCGCGATCAGCAGCACATTCGCAATATTGAATATGAATCCGCCCAGCGCCGCATACAGCAGATTCAGATCATCGGCCGAGTGCACATTCGCGAGAAACGCTCGCGGCCCACCCGCATAGCTGCCCATCGTGAACGCCAGCAGCAGCGCGATCAAGAATATGCCCAGCGCATAGTCCCAGTAGTACAGCTCGAACCGGTAGTTTCGCGTGCCCTTGAACGTATTCGCGAACGAGCCCCAGCAGATGGTGCTCAGAATCGTCATCAGCAGGGCAACAGCAAAGGTAGAGGGAACAAACATCGGTAGCCTCCCCCGCCGCATGACCCGCAAGCCGCGGCTAGTCGCGACGGGCGGTCATTATGCCGCATGCAACCGGTGTCGGCGCGGCAAACAGCATCGCCGGCAACGACTCGCGCGGCGCCATGGATGACCGTGAACACAGCGCAATGCCTGCATGGCGCGCCGGTTCCGCGGCGGACCTCAACGAGCGGGCGACACCCCGAGGTCCGAGCGCATCCGCCCGCACGCGCCGGCTGCTGCCGACGCACCGTGGTCGCCGACCGCCGCAGGTCCCGCGCGAACCCAGTCCCTCGAAAACAATCGGTGTGAGCGCCCTCGGGCGGCCGCATTCGCCTAATACAACAGCTCGGTTCGCACCTCGCCTCGGGATTCGCGGTCAAGGTCAGCGCGAGGCGCCCGTTGGGCGGCCCGGCAGCGGCCAGAATCACGCGCGCAATGCGGCTGAGTTTCTTAATTCCGGCCGATGCGGGCGGCGTCAACGGTCCGCGCGCCAAGGCCCGGCGGCGCGAGCCGCTGCAGGAACCGTGGGCTCGTCACGGACCGCGCGCAACCCCGGCGGCAGCCGACTGCTGCGCGATCGCAGCGGGCCGATGTGATAAGGCGACGGGAAGCAGAAGTCTCGCGCAGCCGGCGGAATTGCAAATTCGGGCCCATCGACGCGGGCCGCGTCGGCAGGCAGCCGTTCTCAATGAGCGGCTTCGTAGCACGCTGGCCCGTTCGCGCACTCGCCCGAGCGAGTGACGGCACATCACCGCCAGACACCGCGCCGTGCCCCGACGCGGCTCGCATCAGCCGGTGCGCGCCGTGTCTCGGCCCTTGCGGAATCTTGGGCCGGTTCGCGGTTCCGGGTGCGGCAGCGCTACAGCGAGAACCGATGCTGGCGCTCTCGGCTGCGCCGCGGGCCACTTCCGGGCCACTTGCCCGTAGTGGGCGGCGCCGTCGCACCACATTCCCGGTCAGTGAAACTCGTTGGCGATGACGTCGAGCACGACGCCGGTCGCGATCGCGGCCAGCACCGCGTTGTTGCCGACCCGCACCCAGTAGTAGCCCGGCGGGGGCGGCGCAAGGTGGTAGTAGGCCGCATCCGGAACGATGTACGCCGGCGCGCGGTATGCGATCGGGAGCCGGTCGCCGCGGCGCCAGATCCGGTAATAGTAGCCCGGGGGACGCAGATACCGGCCGTCGTCGAAGTCGCCCCAGCGGCGGGCGTGCCAGCCCTCGCGCTCGTGCTCACGGCGCCACTCGCGCCGTTCACGCCAATCGCGGCGCTCGCGCCAGTGACGATGATCACGGCCTCGATCCCCCCGGTGATCGTGACGCCACTCGCGACGGTCACGGCCATCATGATGGTCGTTCCAGTGCGGCGGGTCGGCAAGGGCCAGCGAGCCGGCAAACAGCGTCAGCAGCATGCCGGCGATGATCGTGCGTTTCATGGAAACCTCGGGTCGTGTCGCGGCTTCGAGCCGCGAGCGTAGCATCGCGCGATTTCCCTGAGCGCCAGCTGAACGGATTTGTGGGGTGCTTCACGGCCGCCCGGCCAAGAGGCGGCCGTTCCGGCCGCGCTCCGCCGAGCGTCTCGGGGCGGATCATGCGCCTGGGACCACCCGCTGAAATCCGATCCGGCGCCATCTCCGCCGTCGCCAAAGCCCCCATAGGGATCCGATCCTCCCGCTTCCCGTTCGCCGCGAAGCGACCGTCAACCGACCGTGCTATACTGGGGAAGTCAGTGTCCCTATCGCGCCTGCCACGCATCGATTCGAAGGCGAGCTTCGCGGACCTCAAGAACTGGCCCACGGAGATTCATGAAGGTTCCCATAGGCTTGCAGCCGCTGATCGATGACGGCGTCATTGACGAGGTCGTCCGTTCCCTGAAGAGCGGCAAGGAGGCGACCGTCTACGTGGTGCGCTCGGGATCCGACCTGCGTTGCGCGAAAATCTATCGCGACATGGCGCAGCGCAGCTTTCAAAGGCGGGCGCAGTACCAGGAGGGACGCAAAGTCCGCGGCAGCCGCGAAGGACGCGCCATGAGCCGCAACACTCGGTTTGGCCGCAGGGAAAGAGAACACGAGTGGAAGAACGCCGAAGTCGATGCGCTGTACCGGCTCGACGCCGCCGGGGTACGGGTCCCGCGGCCGTTCGGGTATTTCAACGACGTGTTGATCATGGAGTTGATCACGGACACCTTGGGAAATCCGGCGCCGCGGCTGAGCGAGGTGGAGCTGACGCCGGAAGTCGCCCTCGAGCATCACGGCTTTCTCATGCGCCAGATCGTTCGCATGCTGGCCCACGGCCTCATCCATGGGGACCTCTCGGAATTCAACGTACTGCTGGCTCCGCAAGGACCGGTCATCATCGACTTTCCCCAGGTCGTCAACGCCGCAAGCAACAATGCCGCTTTCGCGCTGCTCGAGCGGGACGTCAACAACATCCGATCCACGCTCGGGCGATTTGCGCCGCAATTGCTGCAGACCGAATTCGCTCTGGAGATGTGGTCGCTGTACGAGCAGGGCGAGCTGCATCCGGAGGTTGCGCTGACGGGCAAGGCCGTACGCGACGAGGCCCCGGCCAATGCCGGCAGCGTTCTGCAAGTGATCGATGACGCGCGCGAAGAGGCGCTCCGCCACCGCCTTGGCCGCAGCGATGATCCGGGGTACTCCATATGAGCGATGAGCACGAGGCGCCCGGCTTTCGCGAGCTGGGCTTGCCCGAACAGATTCTCGCGGCGCTGACGGCGGTCGGCTATGAAACGCCCACTCCGATCCAGGCGAAGACCATTCCGCTGCTTCTGGCCGGCGCCGATCTGCTGGGTCAGGCGCAAACCGGCACCGGCAAGACGGCGGCGTTCGCGTTGCCGATTCTTGCGCGCATCGATCTGCAGCTTCCCGGCCCGCAAGCGCTGGTGCTCGTGCCGACGCGCGAGCTCGCGATTCAAGTGGCGGAAGCCTTTCAGCGCTATTCGGCGCATCTGACCGGCTTTCACGTGCTGCCGATCTACGGCGGCCAGAGCTACGTGCCGCAGATCAAGGGCCTCAAGCGCGGCGCGCACGTGATCGTGGGCACACCCGGGCGAATCATGGATCACATGAAACGCGGCGCGTTGAAGCTCGAGTCCGTGCGCTTCATCGTGCTCGATGAAGGCGACGAGATGCTGCAAATGGGCTTCCTCGAGGCGATCGAATGGGTATTGGAGCAGGCGCCGCCGCAGCGGCAGATTGCCCTGTTCTCGGCCACCCTGCCCGCGCCGATACGCCGAATCGCCCACGAGCACATGCGCGAGCCCAGACAGATCACCATCGAGAATCGCGCCAGCACGGCGCCAAAGATCCGCCAGCGCTACTGGCTGGTGAGCGGACTGCACAAGCTCGATGCGCTCACCAGGGTCCTCGAAGCAGAGCGCTTCGAAGCGATGCTGATCTTCGTTCGCACGAAGATCGAGACGAGCGAGCTGGCCGAACGGCTCGAGGCCCGCGGCTTCAACGTCGCTGCGCTGCACGGAGATATTCCACAGCAACAGCGCGAGCGCACGATCGCCGCTCTCAAGAGCGGGCAAATCGACATCGTCGTAGCCACCGATGTCGCCGCCCGGGGACTCGACGTGGAGCGGATCTCCCACGTCGTCAACTTCGACATTCCCTACGACTCGCAGACCTACGTTCACCGCATCGGCCGCACCGGCCGCGCCGGGCGCAGCGGCGAGGCGATCCTGTTCGTCGCGCCGCGCGAGCGCAACATGCTGCGCATCATCGAGCGGGCAACCCGGCAGCCCATCGAGCAGATGCGCCTGCCGAGCGTCGCGGACGTCAACGAGCAGCGCATCGCAAAGTTCAAGGAATCGATCTCGAACACGGTGCAAGGCGGCGAAGGCAAGGTGTTCCAGCCGCTGATCGAGCAGATCGAGCGAGAGCAGAACATCCCGGCGGTCGAGATCGCCGCGGCGCTCGCGAGCCTCCTGCAGGGCCCGACGCCGTTTCTGTTGCCCCCAAAGCCCGGCACAGAGGACCCGGACGACCTGACCGACGGGACCGCAAAGCAATCCGCAAGCAACAGGCCCGATGCGACGGGTGAAGCCGTGCCGGCGCGCCCGCCCCGCCGATCCAAGGGTGGGATGCGATTCGAAACGTTCCGCATCGAAGTCGGCCACGCGCACGGCGTGCAGCCCGGGAACATCGTTGGCGCCATCGTGAACGAGGCGGGGCTGGACAGCCGCGACATCGGCCACATCGACATCCGCGAGGACCACAGTCTGATCGACCTCCCCGCCGGCATGCCTCAGGATATCTTCGAGAATCTCCAGGCCGTCCGGGTCCGCGGGACGGAATTACGCATCAGCCGCGCGCACTCCGGACCCGCGCGTTCCGAACGCCCCCCGCGCCTCGGGGATCGGGCCCGCCCGCCCCATCGCACCGGCGCGGCGCAACGGCACGGCCAGGCTCCCAGAGGCCGCGGCAAGCCGCCCCGCCGCTAGGTGCGGCGCGCAGTGGCCTGCGCGCCGAGGGCTATTCGCCGACGCTGGCGCGCGGCCGGGCAGAGACGCTCGAGCCTGCGCGGGCCGGCACCGATCTGTGCATGACCGACCATCCCGTGAACGAGGGAAAGACCGGGAGGCAACCGATCACCGTGCTGCCGCACCCGCCAGGCGCAGCGCTGAAATCTGTGCTGATTCCCGGCGCCACGCTCCAGCGCGATCCACGAGCCGCAGCGCGACCCACACCTGTGCAGGGCCTGCAAGCCGTGGGCGCAGCCGCCCTGTTGAGCTTGGTGGCAGAGTTGATCGCACACCTCTGACGGCAGCCCGGGCGTAACAGCCGCGTGCGGGCACTGCCGCCCAAATGCATCGTCCTGGCCGTACACGGCGGCGGTCCGCTCATGCGCTCGAGGCGCGTCCGCAGGCCGCATGTCATGGCTGCATGCGCCGAACCGCGGTTTTTGCCGCGTTGCGGGTTTAGAGCCGTCGCGTAATGTGTCATCATGCCCGCATCGGGCTGCGCGGACGAACCCGCGGTCCGGTGACGAAACACTCGCAAGGGCCACGTGCCGGGCAAGATCGTCGAGGTGGAAGAACGTCGCCGCAGTGCCTGCCGGGGCCAGCTGATGCGCGCCGGGAATGCGGCCGTCGGGAGCGACGGAACGTTCCGGTTACATGCCTCGAACCACCTGAGGGATTCCTGGAGTCAACCAAGTGAAAAAGGCGATATGCCCGTTGATCTCGTTGACACTGGCCGTCATCGCGGCCGCGCTCGGCTTCGAGCTGTGGAGCGCGAAGCGGCCCCACAACCCGCCCCTCCCGAGACCACCCACCGCGCGGACCGTACACACCGTTGCGCAAATCGAGCTTGCGCTCGGACGCAAGGATTGGGCGAGCGCCTGCGGCGCGAGCAATCCGGATATTCTTGGCGACATGGAGACTCTGCGGGGTATCAATCAGCGCGCGTTGCCGCACGATCAACGCGAGCTGCTGCGGGACGTCGCGCAACGCCTGGCGGGAGCGGACGCGGGTTACAGCGCGGTATTCCTGGCCACGCATCGCCCCATGGCCGACTACAGCGATCGGGCGATCGTCGGCGCGGCTGCGCAGTCGGTCACTCCGCCGCGCACGGGCCCGGCATATGCCGTGCTCGAGCAGATCTACCGCGCGCTGCCGTCCATCTACAAGGAGCCGATGGACTGCTCGCACAAGTCGGTCCATTAGCGGCCGATGCGAGCCTGCCTCGAGCGCTCGAGGTTCGCGCGGGGCGCGGGCCCGATTGGGCCCCGGCTGCCGTGATAGGGTGACTCGGGGCTCGTGCCCCGTCATCCGGGTGTCGAACGAGGGTCCCGCGGGCTGCCATGTTGCTCAACGACTGGATTCAACAGGGTCGCGAGCTGGGGGCGAGCGACCTGCATCTGGAGTGCGGCTCGCCGCTCGTTGCCCGAATCCGCGGTGATCTTGCCGCCGTCGGCGAGCCCATCCCGGCGCAGCGCATCATTCAGGCGGGCCAGGAACTGCTCGGCGCCGAGGCGTGGTCGCAGTTTCTCGCACGCGGCTCCGCCGATGTCTCGGTAGCGGCGGCCGGCATACGCTGCCGGATGAGCCTGTATCGCACGATCCGCGGCATCGCCATCGCCGTGCGGCTGCTCATGCCCGCCGTGAACGATCTGCGCGCCTGCAACCTGCACCCGGACCTCGGCAAGCTCATCGGGGCCGGCAGCGGTCTCGCCGTGATCTGCGGCCCGACGGGCTGCGGCAAGTCGACGACGCTTGCGGCGCTGATCGAGGAGATCAATACATCGAGCGCCCGCAATATCATTACGCTCGAGAGTCCGCTCGAGTACGTCTTCACCAACCGCCGCTCCTTCATCCGCCAGCGCGAAATCCCGACGCACTCGCCGACTTTCGAGCAGGCCGTGACCGATGCGCTACGGGAGAATCCCGACGTGCTCGTGATCAGCGAGATGCGCACCCCGGAGGTCATCCGGCTCACATTGAGCGCCGCGGAGACCGGGCACCTCGTCCTCGCCACGATGCATTCGGCGAGCTGCGCGGAAGCGCTGAGCCGGATCTGCCTGGCCTTCCCCGCCGAAATCCAGGGCAGCATCCGCGCCCAGCTCGCCGATGTGCTCGTCGGGGTCGTGTGCCAGCGCCTCGATTTCATCGCCGCGCATCACCTGCGAGCGCCTCGCTGCGAGATGCTGTTGGCGAGCATTGCGGCCAAGGGGACGCTGCGCGCCGGCCAGTTCAGCCAGATCCCGAACGTGATCCTCTCCGGCGGCGAGGAGGGCATGTGGACCTTCGAGCGATACCAGCGCTGGATGGAGCGGAAGACGGACTGGGTGCAACCGGCGCTCACGCACTCCGCGTTCCCCGAGCAGACCGTCAAGGTGGTCAATCTCACGCCGACACCCACCGGTCCGCCACCCGCGCGCGCCGCCCCGCAACCGCAGGCGGAGATCTCCATCGACGAGGAGGTGGACCTCAACGAGCTGGCGCGTCAGATCGAGGAGCGGATGCCATGAGGGCGCCCGCGACACTGTCGGCGCGCAATGCCGCTCGAACGATCTGAGCGCATCGCGCCTTGGGATTGCCGGCACGGAGCTGTTTGCGCGCTGGCTCGAGCGCGGCGGCGGCCGAATGGCAGGCCGGCCTCGGCGCGGCTCGCACCGCGGGCCGCCCGGGCAGCGGGCGGCCCCGGAGCATTGACCATGCCCTCCGCAGCCGCAGCGCCCCTATGCCCTCATGTCGGGCGCAATGTCGTAGATGCTGCGCACTTGCAGCTTGCGGCGAAACTCGTACGGCAGCATGGGCTTCTCGAGTGTGATCCGGATCTTGCCGGCCCTTCCCCGGCGAAGATCCATGAAATTATCCGAATAGTCCGCGTCGGTATCCCTGATGTCGGCCCACACCCACAGCGCGGGCACGTTGCTTTCGATCACCACGTCATACTTGCGCTCCCCGCCGCTGGCGTGAACGGTGAATGTCGGCCTTGGCAACCGCAACTCCTTGGGACGACCGAACAGCAACGTGTTCCGCGCCGCCGTCATACCCTCGACCATCACCTCCACCCACACCAGGAGGTTGGCCGCTCCCCAAGTCCTCACCAGGGACGAGAGATCCAGGGTCTCGGCCCGGCGGCTGACCCGAGCGGGTATGTCGATGCGACGTATCCCGCGGGACAGCTCCTCGCCCTGCGCATTCGTCACCCACCAACACAGCTCGCCGACCAAATCGTGCTGCCTGTCGCTGGTGACGTGTATGTCCGCCTGTCCGGTCCGGGCATCGGGCAGGCCACTGACCAGAATGGGCGCAAAGAAATGCCTGGCCTGGAAGAGCGCCGCCTTCCAGCGCCGGCAGTAATCCACCACCGACCAGGTCGTTCCCGGCCAGCAGTCGTTGAACTGCCAGATGACCGACGCCATCGAGTGCGGCATGTCGCGCCGCCAGTGTTCCACGCCGTAGCGCAAAGCCCATGCTTGATTGACCTGTGACAACCACAGCGTGTCGGCAAACTCCTCGGGCGCCTTGCCGAAATCCGCCTCGATATAGCGCATGATGATGCCGATGCCGTGGCCACTGCCATCGCGCTCGTGATAGCGCATCACCGGCGAATGGACGCTGTCGCGGTTGGCCGCGTCCGCAAACGCCCGGACCGTCTTCGGCACCGGCATCGCCTGCATGCCGAATTCGGTGACGAAGCCTTCGATCTTGCGATAGGACTCCACCGGCTGGTTGCCGTGCCAGACGCCCCAGGTATGGATGTCACCGCTCCCGTAGGCGCCGCTGCCGACTTCGTAGAACGCTCCGGGCACCAGGCGGTGCACGATGCCGCCGATCACATCGCGGAAGATCTCGTAGTATCCCTTGAAGTACTCGATTTCATTGTTGCCGCTCCAGATCACGATGGACGGATGGTTGCGACAGCGGAGGGTCTGTTGCTCGATTTCCGTCCGCAAATTCGCCATCCAGCGCGCGTCCTTCACCGGATAGGCGGCGTTGGCGAACTTGAATTCGAACTGCAGCATTATGCCGAGCTGGTCGCACAAATCGAACAGCTCGTCCTGCTCGTAATAACCGCCGCCCCAGAGCCGGATGAAGTTGAAGTTGCACTGCGCGGCTTTGGTCATGTACCAGCGGATGATGCCCGGGGTGACGCGCGTGGGCATGTTGTCGGCCGGAATCCAGTCGGCGCCCTTGACGAACACCGGCACCCCATTGACGCGCACATGCATGGCGACGCCGTCCTTGGGCGCGAGCACCTCGACGGTGCGCAGACCGATGCGGCGGCTCATGCGGTCCATTTCGACGCCCGCCGAGTCGACCAATTGCGCCGTGACGGTGTAGAGGGGCTGACCACCCATGCTGTTGGGCCACCACAGCGCCGGCTCCCGAACGAGCGCTCGCAGTCTCGCCCGCCCGTTCTCCAGCGCGCCGACGGCATGCGCCACGGTTTTTCCGGCCAACATCACCCGCGCCCGGACCGCCGCCCCGGAAGTCTGGCCGACGGCGCTGGCCCCAATGTCCAGATGCACGCTTCCGTCGGCTCGATGTTGTTGCAACACCCCAAGATCTGTGATGCGCGCGTCGTACCCGAGCACCTCGATCTTCTGCCAGATGCCCTGAGTCAGGAGCGGCCGGCACCAATCCCAGCCCCACATGTACGGCGCCTTGCGCACCCATGATCGCTCCTTCGGAAGGTCGACACCGGTGCGGTCTTGATAGGCCGCTCGCTGCGCTGCCACGTAGGGCGCGAGCGTCTCGAACCGGATGCACAGGTGATTCGCGCCCGGTCGCAGATGCGGCTTGATGTCGAAGGTCCACTTGCGGAACATGTTGTCGGCGCGTCCGATCTCGACGCCGTTGAGCCACAGCGTCGCAAGCGTGTCGAGACCATGACACACCAGCTCGACGTACTTCTTGGCGCGGACCTCGGCGGGAACGGCAAAGGTGCGCTCGAAGAGCCAGTTCCGTTGCGCCACCCATTGGACCTTGCCGTTGTTCTCGCCGTAATACGGATCGGGAATTTTCTTAGCCGCGAGCAGACTGGTATAGGTACTGCCCGGAATCGCCGCCGGCATCATGTCGGTCTTGCCGTCTTCCCTCAGCGTCCACATCCGGCCGCCCAGATCGAGCGAGAGCAGCTTGCCGGTTTCGGTCGCGGCCGCCGCCACACCCGGTGTGTCCAACGCCAATGCCAAGCCGACCCCGCCGGTGGCCTTGAGCATCTCGCGTCGTGTGAGATAGGGCGCCAGTTCCTCCAGTATGAGTTTGCGCATTGTTGTTCGCCTCGGTCTCCACTGCCCCAAAGTACCGATCGCGTCCGGATCGGACCCGAAATCCGCCGGCAGAACTGCCTGCCCGGCGCCCGCGCCGTCTCGCCATGAGACGCCTCGCCCGCCGGAGTCTCACGGACATTGCCGGCTCTGCGTCCGACCGATCATAACGGTTCCGCAGATCCCGCGTCTTGGGCACTCGTTGCGGGCGGCACGACCGGTCCACCGACGCCGATGTGCGCTCGCCTGCGGACACTCGTGCCGCGGCTGCGACATCCGCCGGCCGCTCGCCGCGTCGCGGCGTGCGCGCACGCGCTCACCTGCACGGAGAGTCATTCCACGGCGCGGTTCAATGTTGCAGGCAACCGGCGCGAGAACCGGATGTTACCGGGCGGCCAGGCGCATCGCACCTGCGACCCTGCGCTCGCGGCGACGGCCGGCCTCGAACGAGCCGGTCGCGCTCCCGAGCCCGACTGCCCGAGGCGCCGCTTGCCTCTTCGGCAGCGGCCCCGCGCCGCTACCCCTGCCGCCGCCCCACAGCCGCCGAGCCGGCTCGATTACGCTCACCGGGATGGCGGCAACCCCGCACGATGTCTGGGACCGGCGCCGCGGCAACGGTGCCGTGAGGTTTTCCGCGGGCACCGTCCCTGTCCGGACGGGACTGCGCGGGCTCCCGCTCGGGACGTTTCAAGCGCCGGCCGCATCAACCCCTGGTCGCACGAGCACGGTGAGTCTAGGATCGCGGCCATGGAATCCGACCTCGGCCCTCTCTTGCCGCTCTGGGAACGTGAGCGCAGCGCCGGACGCCCCGTCGCGCTTGCCATCCTGACCCGGACACTCGGCTCGACCTATCAGCGCCCGGGCGCGCTGCTGCTGATCAGCTCGCGCGGGGAGTACGCGGGACTGATCTCCGGCGGCTGTCTCGAGGGTGATCTCGCCGAGCACGCGCGCGCGGTCATCGAATCCGGCCGGGCACGAGCGATCGATTATGATCTGCGCGATCCGAATGACCTGGTCTGGGGGCTCGGCGCCGGCTGCGAGGGTGCGATGCACGTGCTGCTGGTGCGCGTCGGACCCGCCGAGCAGTGGGAACCCTTGAGCTGCCTCGCGCAGGCGTACGCCACGCACAGTCCGGCCGCGATCGGCGTGATTGCCGAATCGGATGATCCCCAACTGCCCCTCGGCACCGTCTTCGGCGCGGACAGCGCGCCGGCTGCGCTGTCGGATGCGGCGCGCGCGGCGCTCGCGGCGGCGCCGCGCGCCGAGCGGCCGGGCTGGCACACGGAACCCGGGCGATATGCGCTGTTTCTGCTGCCGCTCGCCCTGCCCCCGCGCCTGCTGCTGCTCGGGGCTGGCCCCGATGCCGTGCCGCTGACGCGCATCGCCTGCGAACTGCACTGGAAGGTGACCGTGGCTGACCACCGGGCCGCCTTCGCAAGCGCCGAGCGCTTTCCCCTGGCCCACCGGATCGTTCACACACGCCCCGAGGCGCTCGAGGAAGCGCTGCGACTGGCAGCGTTCGAGGCGGCCGTCGTGATGAGTCATCAGCTGCAGGCGGATCGCGAGTATCTCCGTGCGCTCGCACGCAGCCCGGTGCCCTACGTCGGCCTGCTCGGTCCGCCGGCCCGCCGGGACCGGCTGCTCGATGAGCTCGCGGCCGACGGTGAGCCTCTGGCACGACGGCTGCACGCGCCGGTCGGTCTGAACCTGGGCGGCCGCTCCCCGCAGGCCATCGCCGTGTCCATCGTGGCCGAGATCCTGGCGCATCGGCATCGGTGCCTGGATCAGGTGCAATTGCGCCGGCCGGCCGCCTCATGAGCCGCGACCGACTCGAGCTTCATGCGCTGGTGCTCGCGGCGGGTGCCTCGAGCCGCTTCGGCGCCCTCAAACAGCTGGCGGCGGTCGATGGCCAGCCGCTGCTGCAACATGTCCTCACGCGCGCGGCCGCCGCGGCGGATCGCACCTGGGTTGTCCTCGGCGCGCACGCCGAGCGGCTTGCGCCCCTCGTCACTCAATGTGCCGCGGGCGTCGTAACGAACGCGAACTGGCGCGAAGGGATCGCGAGCTCGATCCGCGCCGGAGTGCAACATCTGCCCGCGACGTGCGCCGCCGTTATGTTGGTTCTGGGCGACCAGGCGCTGATCGAGACCGAGGACTTCGAGCGCTTGGCGCTGGCCTGGCGCGCCGCGCCGCGCTCGATCGTGGCGGCGCGCCACGGCGTGGTGCTCGGTGCGCCGGCCGTATTCCCGAGGCAATGGTTCGGCGCGCTCGGGCAGCTCAGCGGCGACGCCGGCGCGCGCGCGCTCATCGGCCGGCACAGCGCTGCGGTGATTGCCGTCGAGATGCCGAGGGCCGCATTCGATCTCGACACGAGCGCGGATCTGGCCGGGCTCGCCCCTGCCGCAGGCTCAGGCGGCGCAGGACCGCGCGGCTGACCCGGGCAGTCGCATCGCCTATACTGGGACAATCGCTTTCGGCCGCGCGTGCCGGTGCAGGACCGATCAGACGGAGGCGCTCATGCGGTATACCATCCGGGTCAATGGCAGGCGGCGCGTGGTGCAAAGCGACGCGGATACACCGCTCCTTTGGGTTCTGCGCGACGACCTGCGGCTCACGGGCACCAAATTCGGCTGTGGCATCGCCTACTGCGGCGCCTGTACGGTCCATCTCGATGGTGTCCCCGCGCGCGCCTGCGTCACGCCGATCTCGGCCGTGGGCAATGCGGCGATCGTCACGATCGAGGGCATCGGCCGCAGCCAATGGGGACGCAGGGTCAAGGCGGCGTGGCTCGACCTGGACGTCATGCAGTGCGGCTACTGTCAGGCGGGCCAGGTCATGACGGCGACCGCGCTGTTGGCCGGCAATCCCCGGCCGACCGATGCGGACATCGACCAGGCGATGCGCAACAATATCTGCCGCTGCTGCACGTACACGCGCATTCGCGCAGCGATCAAGCGGGCGGCCGGCCTGCCGACGGCCGACTCTCGGGAGGCCGATCATGAATAACGACGCCGCCTCAGTCCACCCGCATCATCCGCCCGCCACGCCGCCCGCTCCTGCACGGGTCTCGCGGCGCGCGTTCATGACCGCGAGTCTGACCGCCGGCGGCGGATTGCTGCTGACACTGCATCTGCCCGCCGCGGCCCGCGCCGCCGGCGCCCCCGCCGAGCGCTCCGAGTCCGCCGAGATCAATCCCTTCATCAGCATCGCGCCCGATGGGATCGTGACGATCATGGCGAAGAACCCGGAAATCGGTCAGGGCATGAAGACGACGCTGCCGATGCTCATCGCCGAGGAGCTCGACGTCGAATGGAAGAATGTTCGCGCCAGGCAGGCGATGCTCGATCCGATCTACGGGCCGCAGTTCGCCGGTGGCAGCATGGGCACGCCGCTCAACTGGATTCCGATGCAGCAGGTCGGCGCCGCCGGCCGCCAGATGCTGATCGAGGCCGCGGCGCGGATCTGGCACGTCCCGCCGGGCGAGTGCACCGCCGCCAAGGGCATGGTGCACCACCGGCCGACCGGGCGGGCGTTGCCGTACGGCGCGCTCGCGCGCGAGGCCGCCACGTTGAGCCCACCGGAGCTCGACAGCGTCACGCTGAAGAGCCCGAAGGACTACACCATCATCGGCAAGTTCACCGGCGGCGTCGACAGCCCGCGGGTCCTCGACGGTGACCGGCTGTTCGGCATCGACGTGATCGTGCCGCACATGAGTTATGCCGTGTACGAGAAGTCGCCGGTATTCGGCGGCCGTATCGTGCGCGCCAACATCGAGGAGATCCGCGCGCTGCCCGGGGTTCGCGCGGCGTTCATCGTGCGCGGAGCCGTGCCCGAGGCGGCCATCAAGATGGGGCTGGTCGATGGCGTCGCGATCGTCGCCGACCGATGGTGGGATGCGGAAAAGGCGCGCCGGAAGCTGCGTGTCGAGTGGACTCCTCAGGCCCGTCCGCGCCAGAGCACACAGGCCTTCGCGCAGGAAGCGGCGCGGCTCATGCAGTCCGGTGCGCACTCGATCATTCGCCGCGACGGGGACGTGGACGCCGCGCTGGCGCGCGCGGCCACGGTGCTGAAAGCAACGTACTCGTACCCATTCCTCGCGCACGCAACCCTCGAGCCACAGAACTGCACGGCGCACGTCAGGCCCGACGGCAGTGTGGAAATCTGGGCCCCCACGCAGAACCCCGGCGCAGGCGCGCACCTGGTCGCCCAAACCCTTGGCATCGACCCGGGCAAGGTCAAGGTGCACATGACGCGCTGCGGCGGCGGCTTCGGCCGGCGGCTGAACAATGATTACATGGTAGAGGCGGCCATGATCGCCAAGCGCGCCGGGCGCGCGGTGAAGGTGCTCTGGGACAGAACGCAGGACTTCCACCACGATGCCTATCGGCCGGCGGGATTCCATGCCTTCACGGCGGGACTGGCCGCATCGGGCAAGCCGGTCGCGTTCCGGGATCACTTCGTCACCTTCGGCCAGGACGGACAGGTCGCCTCCTCGGCCAATCTGCCGCGCGATCACTTCCCCGCCGGTTATGTCCCGAGCCTCGAGTACGGCCAGTCGCTGATCCAGCTCGACGTGCCCACCGGACCGATGCGTAATCCCGGAGGGAATGCGCTCGCTTTTGCCTTCGAATCCTTCATCGACGAACTCGCCCACGCCGGCGGCCTCGACCCGCTCGCGCTGCGGCTCGATCTGTACGGACCGCCGCGCGTGCTCAGCGCCCCGCCGCCACAGGGCGGCCTGCGCATACCGCCCTTCGACACCGGTCGGGTTCGCGGCGTGCTCGAGCTGGTGGCGCGCAAATCCGGTTGGGAGCGGCGCGGTGCGTTGCCCGCGGGCACGGGCCTGGGACTCGCTTTCTATTACAGCCACTTCGGCTATGTCGCCGAGGTGGTCAAGGCGAGCCTGAAACCGGATGGTACGCCCAAGGTGCACAAGATCTGGGCAGCGGTCGACATCGGCCGACAGATCATCAATCCCGCCGGTGCCTACAACCAGGTGCAGGGCGCGATCCTCGACGGGCTCGGACAGGCCCTGCACCTGTTGATCACCGTGGAGAACGGCCGCGTCGTGCAGCGCAATTTCGACACGTATCATCTGCTGCGCATCGACGAGGCACCGCCGGTCGAAGTGCATTTCCTGCTCAGCGACAACGACCCGACCGGCCTCGGCGAGCCGGCGCTGCCGCCGGTCCTGCCGGCTCTGTGCAATGCCCTGTTCGCCGCCACCGGCACGCGCATTCGATCGTTGCCGATCGGTCGGCTGCACGCCCATCCCGCCAAGGCGTGACCTGCGGCCGCGCGCGCCCGCGCGCTTCATCCCTCATCGCGGCCGCACCGGCCTGGCAGCGTGCGCGCGCCTGCCGGAGATTGCATCGGCGGCGGCGGCCAAGCACAATGATGCCATCATGCCCCCGCCAACTCTGTTCACACCACTGCGTGTCGGCCAGCTCGATCTGGTCAATCGCATCGTCATCGCGCCGATGTGCCAGTACTCGGCGCAGGACGGCTGCATGAGCGACTGGCACCTGATTCACCTCGGCCATCTGGCGCTCTCGGGCGCGGCACTGCTGACGATCGAGGCAACAGCCGTCCTGCCCGAGGGCCGCATCACCTACGCCGACGTCGGACTGTGGAATGAAAGCACCGAGTCGGCCATGCAACAGACGCTCGAGAGCATTCGGCGCTGGTCGCCGATCCCCATCGCGGTTCAACTGGCGCACGCCGGGCGCAAAGCCTCGACGGAAGTACCATGGCTCGGAGGGCACCAGCTCGCGGTCGACGATCCTCATGGCTGGCAGACGGTCGCACCTTCGCCGATTCCCTTCACGCCCGAGCAGCATCCGCCGGCGGCGCTCGACCGTCACGACCTGCACGCGGTGCGCGCTGCGTTCGCGGCGGCCGCGACGCGCGCCGCGCGCATGGGCCTCGACGCCGTGCAGATACACGCCGCGCACGGCTATCTGTTGCATCAGTTTCTCTCCCCTCTCTCCAATCACCGCGACGACGAGTACGGCGGCAGTCTGCGCAACCGGATGCGGTTTCCACTCGAGGTATTTTCCGCGGTCAGGGACGCGTTCGCGCCCGACCGCCCGGTATCGGTGCGGGTATCCGCGACCGACTGGACGAGCGGCGGTTGGGATCTGGAGCAAACGGTGGCATTCGCGCAGGCGCTGCAGGAGCGCGGCTGCGCCGCCATTCACGTCTCCAGCGGCGGCTTGCATCCATCGCAGCAGATCCCCGTCGGCCCCGGCTATCAGGTACCCCTCGCGCGCACCATCAAATCGAACGTGCGCATTCCGGTCGTAGCCGTCGGGCTGATCACCGGATTCGAGCAGGCCGAGGCAATCGTCGCCACCGGGGACGCCGACCTGGTGGCCCTTGCCCGCGCCGCCCTGTACGACCCGCGCTGGCCCTGGCATGCCGCTGCCGCGCTCGGCGCCCAGGTCCGCGCGCCGCATCAATACCTGCGCGCCGAGCCGCACCGGCTGCCGGAGCTGTTCCTGCGCGACTAGGCGCGCGCTGCGCCCAAGCGTGCGCGCCACCCTCGACAGACTGCCGGCTGTCCGGACCGGACTGCCGGTCGTTGCGGCGGGATCCGCTCTGCGCCCGCCTCGAAGCGAATATCGCCCCGCGCCGCGGCACCGCGCGCAGCCGCTCGAATTGCATCTCGAGTCGCGAGTGATATCATTTTTTTTGCTCCATCGAGGGAATCACCTTGATTTCGGCATGAAAGTACAGCGCACCACGTTGATTCTCAGACCCGATTGTTCGCGGGTTTTCTTCCGTCCTTTCGAGCTGCGCAGCCCGGAACAGCTCACACGCACGCTGGCCCGGGTCATGTCGTTGACGGAACGACAGGCTGAATCCGAAGCGCAGTCCATACTTGCCGATTTCGTGGCGCGCCACCAGCGGCTCAGCGAGTTCCTGCTGCGGCGATTCGCCGAGGTGCAGGCGGAGCTGCCGACCGACGTTCCCGTCAGCCCGGCGCGCAGGCTGTTGATCGGCGCTTATCTGACCCAGGAATACTCCCTGGAGGCGGCCGCCCTCTTCAACCCGTCCATCGTCGAGCATCCCGATCAGTCCGACCTGCCCACCGGCAGCCTGCGGTTCGTCCTGAGTCTGCGCGCAACGGGCGAAGGTCACGTGTCCTCCATCGTCTTTCGAACCGGCATCATCGACAGCGAGGGAACCATCAGCGTGATCGAGCCGACACGGTTCGTGACCGCCGCCGAGGTTCTGCCCAACATGTCCTACGAGAAGAAGCTGTTCGAGCAGAAGCTCTGGGAACTCGGTCTGCTCAACGGCTTCGCCGTGGATGTTCTGGCGCAGCTTGGCGAGGTATTCACCTGGGAGCAGCTGCACGGCACAGTGTCCCGGAGCTTGCGCCGGGATCGGCAGCATCGGCTCGACGGGGAGGACGTCGCCCGCGGCGTTCTCGCCCTGGCGCGCGCCAACTATGCGGTGAGCTTCACCGACACGACCCGCCTGTCCGAGCGGGTGATCTTTCCGAGTTCGCCGACCGAAAGCCGCGGCATCGAGGATGCGCGCTTCGTGCTGTTCAGGGATGAGGATGGCAGCCGCCGGTATTATGCGACCTTCACCGCGTTCGACGGTCATGTGGCGCTGCCGCAGCTGCTCGAGACGGACGATTTCGTCCGGTTCGACATCAGCACGCTGAACGGACCGGAGGTGCGCAACAAGGGAATGGCGCTGTTCCCGCGGCGGATCAACGGGTGTTACGCCATGCTCTCGCGCCAGGACAACGAAAACATCTACCTGATGTACTCGGACATGCTGCACTTCTGGTACGAGAAGCGGCTGCTGCTGCGGCCCACGTACCCGTGGGAATTCGTGCAGATCGGCAATTGCGGCTCGCCCATCGAGACCGACGCGGGCTGGCTGGTGCTCACCCATGGCGTCGGCCCCATGCGCCGCTATGCCATCGGCGCGGTGCTGCTCGCCCGTGAGGATCCGACACGCGTGATCGGACGTCTGCGCGAGCCCTTGCTGCTGCCGACTGAGAGCGAGCGTGAAGGCTACGTCCCCAATGTCGTATACAGCTGCGGCGCTCTGGTCCACGCGGACCGTCTCATTCTACCCTACGCGATGAGCGACCAGTGCGCGAGCTTCGCGACGGTTTCCCTTGCCGAGCTGCTCGGCGAGCTCACGGCCCACCGAGCCGAGGCACAATGAGCTCCCTGAAGTCGAGCAGCCGCTTCGCGCTGGTGTGCGACTACGTGCCGCGGCGCTGCGGCATCGCGACGTTCTCGCACGATCTGTGGCAGATGCTGGTTGGACACGCCAAGTCCGCCGAGTGCATCGTCGTGCCGGTGAATGACGTGCCGGAGGGCTACGATTATCCTCCGGAGGTCCGCTTCGAGATCAACGAACAGGACCTGAAGTCCTATCAGCGCGCAGCGGACTTCCTCAACTTCAGCGACGCCGAAGTCGTTTGCCTGCAGCACGAGTTCGGCATCTACGGAGGACCGGCAGGCAGCCACATACTGGCACTGCTGAGGCAGCTGCGCCTCCCGGTGGTCGCGCAGCTGCACACGGTGCTGGCCGAGCCCACTCGCGAGCAGCGCCGCGTCATCGAGGAAATGAGCCGCCTGGTCGCGCGCTTCATCGTCATGAGTGAGCGCGGTCGCAGCATGCTCACCGAGGTCTTCAACATCGGCGCCGAGCGGATCGACGTGATTCCACATGGTATCCCGGACATGCCGTTCGTCGACCCGGCGTTCTACAAGGATCAGTTTGGCGTCGAGGGCAAGAAGACCCTGTTGACCTTCGGACTGCTCTCCCCCGGCAAGGGCATCGAGTACGTGCTGCATGCGCTGCCGCGGATTCTGGCCGCGGTCCCCGATCTGGTCTACATCGTTCTCGGGGCGACCCACCCGAATCTGCTGCGGCAAGACGGCGAGAGCTATCGGCTCGGCCTGGAACGGCTGGTTTCCGACCTCGGGATCAAGCGGAACGTCATCTTCTACAATCGCTTCGTCGAGATCGGGGAACTGAAAGAGTTCCTCGGCGCCGCCGACATCTACATCACGCCGTATCTGAATCCCGCGCAGATCACCTCCGGCACCCTCGCCTATGCGTTCGGCTGCGGCAAGGCCGTCGTCTCGACTCCCTACTGGCATGCCGAGGAGCTGCTTGCCAATGGCCGCGGGGTGCTGGTGCCGTTTCGCGACAGTCCGGCCATCGCGCGCGAGGTCATCGCCCTGTTCGAGGACGAGGTGCGGCGGCATGCCATGCGCAAGCAGGCGTATCTGCTCGGTCGCGAGATGACCTGGGATCACCTCGGGCACGAATACCTGGAATCCTTCCGCAAGGCGCGCGAAGCGCAATCCGGGCGGCGCCACCCTCGGGCGCTGCTGAAGACCCGGGAACAGGAGCTCTTCGAGCTGCCGCCTCTGCAGCTGGCGCACCTGCGGCGGCTTTCGGACGCCGTCGGCCTGATGCAGCACGCGGTGTATTCCGTGCCGAACTTCCGCGAAGGCTATTGCACAGACGACAATTCACGCGCGCTGTTGCTCGCGGTGCTGCTGGAGGAGACCGGCGACGACACACCGGAGATCCGCCTGGCCGCCTATCGGTACGCGGCGCTGATCGACTATGCGTTCATTCCCGAGTCGCGGCGCTTTCACAACTTCATGAGCTTCGAGCGGCGCTGGTTGGATGAGTGCGGTTCCGAGGACTGCTGGGGCCGGGTGTTGTGGGCGCTCGGGACCTGCGTCGGCCGCTCGCGCCGCCCGGATCTGCAGCGCTGGGCGATGCAGTGGTTCGAGCCGGCGCTGACGGGTATGGACCGATCCGAGGCGCCACGGGCCTGGGCATTTGCACTGCTCGGAATTCACGAGTATTTGCGCAGATTGAGCGGTGACCGCTTCGTCAGTCAGATGCGCGAGGCGCTCGTGCGGCGTCTGCTGGGGAGATTTCATCAGGCCAGCAGCCCGGATTGGCCGTGGTTCGAAGACGCCCTTACCTACGTCAATGCCAAACTGCCGCACGCGCTCATCCTCGGCGGCCGGTGGGGCGGTGTGGGCGAGGCTCTCGAGGTCGGCCTGCGCACCCTGCGATGGCTGGTAGACGTTCAAACCGCGCAAGCCGGGCACTTCCGCCCGATCGGCTCCAACGGCTTCTATCCGCGCGGCGGTCCGCGCGCGCAGTTCGATCAGCAGCCGATCGAAGCCTACACCACGATGTCGGCGTGCCTGGAGGCCTGGTTCGCGACGCGCGATGAGCTCTGGATGCACGAGGCGCGCAAGGCCTTCGAATGGTTCCTCGGGCGCAATGACCTCGGCCGATCGCTGTATGATGCGGGCACCGGAGGCTGCTTCGATGCGCTGCACGTCGACCGCGTCAATTTGAATCAGGGCGCGGAATCGACCCTGGCGTTCCTGCTGGCCCTGCAGGAGATGCGGCTGGCGGAAGACTCGCTGGCGGTATTGAACGGGCCGGCCGGACCGGGCGAGGGCGCGGCGCCTGCGCCCCGCGTGAGCCGCGCGGACATCGGGTCGGAGTGTCTGATGAAATGATCCCCCGGCTGCGCAGCCGGCGCCTTTTGGGCCCCGAGGACATCCCGCCGTCGCAGGATGATCTGCGGGTCGTCGGCGCCTTCAATCCCGGAGTCATCGACACCGGCGATGGCATCACCCTGCTGGTGCGTGTCGCGGAAACGGCGCGGGAAAAGCGCACCGGATTCGTTGCGCTGCCTCGTTGGGATCCGGTAGGAGCGCGCATCGACATCGATTGGCTCGCCGAGGACGAGGTGATTGCCGCTGACCCGCGCGTGATCATCATACGGTCCACGGGCCTGACGCGCCTGACGTTCTTTTCGCATCTGCTCGTCGCGCGCAGCCGCGACGGCTGGAACATCGATGCTGTCGGGCCGATGCGGATCTGGCCCGCGGGCGAGTTGGAAGAGTTCGGTATGGAGGACCCGCGCATCACGGCACTGAACGGCCGATACTACTTCACCTATGTTGCCGTGTCGCGCCACGGCGCGGCGACGGCGCTCGCCTCGACCGGCGACTTCCGTGACTTCGACCGCCTCGGCGTGATCTTTCCGCCCGAGAACAAGGACGTGGTACTGTTTCCCGAGCGTATCCACGGCGCATTTCTCGCACTGCACCGGCCGAACCCCGCACAGCATTTCACGCGCCCGGAGATCTGGCTCGCCTCCTCGCCGGATCTGACTCATTGGGGGGCTCACGCGCCGCTGCTGCGCGGCGCGGACGCGCACGAAGCCGGGCGCATCGGGGCCGGCCCCCCGCCGATTCGAACCGCGGCGGGGTGGCTCGCGATCTATCACGGCAATGCCGCGGGGGCGGGCGTGGGAACCTATGGCGCGGGTGCCATCCTGACCGATCTCGACCGGCCGGGCACGATCATCGGCCGTTGTACCCGGGTTCTCGCCCCGGAAACCCCTTATGAGCGCCAGGGATTCGTGCCGGATGTGATATTTCCAACCGGCATCGTACCGCGCGAGGAGACGGTGCTGATCTATTGCGGCGCGGCGGACCAGGCCGTCGGCGTCGCGCAACTGCGGCTGCGCGATTTATTGCGCGCCGTGGGTCATTGAGTCCCCGCGCACGCGGTGCCCTCGCGGACACGAGCGGGCGGCGGATCCGCCCTCACTGCTCGAGGATCGGATCGTACCAGCCGTCGGGCGGGGCGAGCCGGGCCGCCTCGGAGGGACCCCAGGTTCCGGGCTGGTATGCGTGTACCGGCGTGCCGGCCTTGAGCGCCGGATCGACGATGCGCCAGGCTTCCTCGACGTAATCCTCGCGGGCAAACAACGTGCTGTCTCCGGACATCGCGTCCGTGAGCACCCGCTCGTAGGCCTCCATCTCGTTCGCGCCGGCGTGCCGGCTCGCCAGCAGCTCGTTGGTCTGGCCGACACCGAGCTCGGCCTCGTCCATCACGTTCAGGCCGATCGCCATCTCGTTCTGCGGACTGATACGGAACCGGAAGTAGTTGGGCTGCGGAGTGCAGCCGGGATACAGCGGCGGCGGACGGCGCAGGTGGGCGACGACTTCGGTGCAGGTCACCGGCAGGGATTTGCCCGTGCGGATGTAGAACGGCACGCCCTGCCAGCGCCAGTTGTCCAGCTGCAAGCGCAGCGCTGCGAAGGTCTCGGTCTGTGAGTTCGGCGCCACGCCCTTCTCCTGAAGATAACCGCTGAACTGGCCGCGAACCAGATCCGCGGGAGTCAGGGACGGGATCGCCTTGAGCACCTTCACCTTCTCGTCGCGGACCGACTCGCTGTCGGTGCGTACCGGCGGCTCCATCGCAAGATTGGCGAGCACCTGGAACAGGTGATTCTGCACGACGTCGCGGACCGCGCCGACCGGATCGTAGAAGGATCCGCGTCCCTGGATGCCGAAGTTCTCGGCCATGGTGATCTGCACGCTCTTGACGTACTCGCGGCTCCAGAATGCCTCCAGCAGCGCGTTGGTGAAGCGGAAAAACACCATGTTGTGCACCGGCCGCTTGCCGAGATAGTGATCGATGCGGAAGATGTGCTGCTCGTCGAACGAGCCGAGCAGGATCTGATTGAGCGCACGCGCGGACTGCAGATCGTGTCCGAAGGGCTTCTCCACCACCACGCGCGTACCCGGCTGGGTGCAACCCGCCTGCGCGAGCTGCTCGACAACCTTGCCGAACAGCGACGGCGGAATCGCCAGGTAGTGCGCCGGCCGGCTCGCCTTCCCGAGCAGCTTGCGCAGCGTGCCAAACGTCGCCGCGTCGGCATAGTCCCCGTCCACGTACGAGAGGAGCGCGGTTAGTTTCGCGAATGCCTGCGGATCGACGCCGCCACCGTGCTGCTGCAGACTCGCGCGCGCGCGTTCCCGCAGCTGCTCGATGCCCCATCCGGCCTTGGCCACTGCGATCACCGGGACGGTGAGCGTGCCGCGTTTGATCATCGCCTGCAGCGCCGGAAAGACCTTCTTGAAAGCCAGGTCGCCGGTGGCCCCGAAGAATACCAGCGCGTCGCTGTGGGTTTCGTTCATGTGAGCCTCCGCTGCTGCGCCTATTTCGCCGGTTTCTCGAGGTGGCCACCAAACTCGTAGCGCATGGCCGAGAGAATCTTCGCCTGGAAGTCCGCCTCGCCGCGCGAGCTGAAACGCTCGTACAGCGCCGTGGTGAGCACCGGCGCCGGCTGCCCTTCGTCGATCGCCGCCTTGATCGTCCAGCGCCCCTCGCCCGAATCGGACACGTGGCCGGCGAACTTCGCCAGCGTCGGGTCGCGCTGCAGCGCGTCGGCCGTCAGATCGAGCAGCCAGGAGGCGATGACGCTGCCGCGGCGCCACACCTCGGTGATGTCCGCCAGATTCAACTCATACTGGTAGTTCTGCGGATCCCGCAGCGGGGTGGTCTCGGCATCCACCTCCTCGGGGCGCCGCCCGACATTGGCTGCACGCAGGATGCCGAGGCCCTCGGCATACGCGGCCATGATGCCGTACTCGATGCCGTTGTGGACCATCTTGACGAAATGGCCGGCGCCGTTCGGTCCGCAGTGCAGGTAGCCCTGTTCGGCCGGTCCCGGCGGGCCCGAGCGCCCTGCGGTCCGCGCGATCGTGCCGACGCCGGGCGCGAGCCGCGCCAGCACCGGGTCGAGGCGTTTCACCGCGGCGTTGCTCCCACCGATCATCATGCAGTAACCGCGCTCGAGGCCCCAGACCCCGCCGCTGGTACCGACGTCCACGTACTCGATGCCCTGGTCCGCCAGCGCCCGGGCGCGGCGGATGTCGTCGATATAGTAGGAATTGCCGCCGTCGATGACGATATCGCCCTTGCCGAGCAGCGGCACCAGATCCGCGAGCGTGGCGTCGACCGCCGCGGCCGGCACCATCAGCCACACCGCCCGCGGCGCGGCGAGCTTGCGCACCAGCTCGGCCAGCGAAGCGGCGCCCGAGGCTTTCTCCTTGACCAGCTCGGCGACCGCGGCCGCCGAGCGATCGAACACCACGCACTCGTGGCCGCCCTGCAAGAGCCGCCGCACCATGTTTGCGCCCATGCGCCCAAGGCCGATCATTCCGAGTTGCATGAATCGCTCCTCATAATTGCATAGCGACGGATGAGCGGCGCCGCGCACGCCGCCGCGGTTGCCGCCGGACCGCCCGGCAGGCTCATTGCGAGCCTTTCATCTTGCGATAGCGGCGAATCAGGTTGTTGGTCGAGCTGTCGTGGCGCAGCGCCGGGGCGGCCGGACCTTCCAGCTCGGGAATGATCGCCTGCGCCAGCGCCTTGCCCAGCTCGACGCCCCACTGGTCGAAGGAGTTGATGTTCCAGATCACGCCCTGGGTGAACACGCTGTGCTCGTAGAGCGCGACCAGCTTGCCGAGCGCTTCTGGGGTGAGCCGCTCGGCGAGAATCGTATTGGAGGGACGGTTGCCCTCGAACACCCGATGCGGCGCCAGCCACTCGGCAATGCCCTCGGCACGCACCTGCTCGAGGGTCTTACCGAACGCGAGCGCCTCGCCCTGGGCGATGACGTTGGCAAGCAGCATGTCGTGATGGCGTCCGAGCGGCCTCAGCGCATGCGCGAACGCGATGAAGTCGCAGGGAATGAGCCGCGTGCCCTGATGAATCAGCTGATAAAAGGAATGCTGTCCGTTGGTCCCCGGCTCGCCCCAGTAGATCGGCCCGGTATCGACCCCGACGGGATCGCCGGCGAGCGTGACGTGCTTGCCGTTGCTCTCCATCGTCAGCTGCTGCAGATACGCCGGGAAGCGCTTGAGGTACTGCTCGTAGGGCAGCACGGCGACGGTCTGTGCCCCGAAGAAGTCCGTATACCACACCCCCAGCAGTCCGAGCAGCACCGGCAGGTTGCGCTCGAACGGTGCGGTGCGGAAGTGCTCGTCCATCTGCCGAAAGCCCGCGAGCATGGCCCGGAAGTTCTCCGGCCCGACGGCGAGCATGGTCGACAGGCCGATCGCCGAGTCCATCGAGTAGCGCCCGCCCACCCAGTCCCAGAAGCCGAACATGTTGGCGGTGTCGATGCCGAACGCGGCAACCTTCTCCGCGTTGGTCGAGACCGCCACGAAATGCTTGGCCACCGCGG
>JAJZMI010000175.1 GCA_021798335.1 Pseudomonadota bacterium
TGTACTGCCGCAGCGATTGAGCAGTGGCGCGGCGGAAGTACGGGTGCCATTCAGTGGCATAGGCGCGCTGCGGGCCTTCCCAGCCGGCCGGCGCGCTCGGCCAGTCGATGGCGAGGCCGGCGGGGGCCCGCGCGGCCGCCCAGTCCATCGCGTAGGCGCTGGCCGGCAGGAGCGCGAGCACGAGCACGGTTACCAGGACCGACGCGAGGGCATCGCCGGAGGTCCTCACCGCCTCATCGGGCGATTGTGCCGGCGGCCGCGGGCGCAGCGAGCGCCGCGCCGCGCGGTGCACGATCCACCCGAGGAGCGCCGCCAATCCTCCCGCGGACAGCGCCCAACTGACCCAGTACTCCCGGTTCGCGAGCGAGCTGCGGACCCACAGCCAGAAGATGATGATGAAGGCCGCCCAGGCGGAGAGCGCCAGGACTGTGGTCAAGGAGAGCCCCGGGCGGTCGGCCCGGGGCGCGGCGCTGGCCGGCTCGGCTGCCGCGGGCGCCGCAGTCCTTGCCGCCGGCGCGGGCATCCGCCCCATCCACCAGAGATATCCGGCGAAGACGATCGCGAACAACCACCAGCCGAGCCAGTAGTGATTGCGCACGAGGGAGCTGTGCATGTCGGTGGTATAGGCAGCCACCACCACCGCGAAGATGCGGATCCAATTGACCACGGTGGCCAACACGCCCATCAGACCGATCGCGAACAGGCTCTGGCGGCGGGGCAGCTCGAACAGCTTGCAGTAGAGCGCCGCGAGCGCCAGGCCCACGATGAACTCGTGCAGGCCGCTGCAGTCCCCGGCGATGCGCACGGTGCCGCCGGCCAGATGGATCAGATCGCCCCGCATGTACCCGGCGATGCCGGTCAGCCACATCAGCGCTCCGGTCACCTTGGCGCTCATCGCCTGGAAGATGAAATTGATGCCGCTCCAGAACGGCAGCGCGAAATACAGATAGCCGATCGGGAACGCCTGGGTGCGCGCGGCGCGCCACCCCAGGGCCGCGGCGATCGCCGTGAACAGGATCAGCGGCAGGAGCATCATGTGCAGCACTTGGATCGCCGCGCGCCAGGCCCACAGCCACAGCGCGCTCAGCAGCAGCAGCGCGCCGAGCGCCGCGGGCGTGAGCGGCGTGCGGGGTTCGGCCGCCAGGCGCTTGCGGTCGCGCACGGTCAGCCACAGGCTGATCAGGAGAATGAGATAGCCGTGCGTGTAGGCTTCCTCCTGCGCCGGGCTGGTCCACAGGGCATTCAGCGCTCGCACGCTCGGCCAGTACATCACCGCACAGATCGCCCATAGCCCGAGCACCAGGGCAACCCGGCGCGTCGATGGCCTCATGAGCTCGAGGCGGAGGCGCTCCCGCAACGAGGGCGATGCGGGCGATGAACTCGCGTTCCCGGACGGTGTGACATCGGACATCTCGGTAGGTCCCTCAGGTTGACAGCCGCCGGTCCGATGCCCGGGCGATCCAACATTTTGCGGGCATATTTTGTATCATAACGATGTCCGGCGGCCAAGGTGCGGGCCGAGTGTGAAATGATGTGGTGCGCACGGGAGAAGTCATTTCAGTGTCGTTCACGCAGCCCGACTCCGCTCAGCGCGCGCACCCTGAGCGCGGGGTGCGCCCGTCGGTGCCCGAGGATGGGCCGGCGATCATCGCGCTGATGAGAGGCGCCGGACTGCAGCCGCACGTTGCACCCGAGCACCTGCACTGGAAGTATTGGCGCGAGCGGCCCGACTGGCCGGGGCCGCGCTCCTTCGTGCTCACCGAGGGTCGCGATCTGCTCGCTCACGTGGCCCTCGTCCCGGGAACGCTGCACTCGGAGGGCGGCACGGCGCACATCGCGCACCCGATCGACTGGGCCGCGCGCCGCGAGGCTGTCGGCGCGGGGGTGCGCGTGATGAGACACCTCGCCGCGACGGTGGATTTCCTGCTCGGCGTCGGCGGCAGCCGGGATACGCTCAAGATCATGCCCCTCCTCGGCTATCGGCCGTGGGGCGCGGTGACCGGATACGTGCGCACGATCGCCCCGCTCGGGATCCTGCGGCGCCCAGGCCCAGGCTGGAAGCGTCCGCCGCGCATTGCGCGCAGCCTGATGTGGACGATATCGGCACCGCGCATCGACCTGAAGGGCTGGCAGGTGCGGCGCATCGGCGCCGATCAGCTCGAGGGCATGTCCGCCGCGCTGCCGGCCGGGCGTGCGGGACGGGCCGTTTTCGGGCGCAGCGCCGCGCACCTGCGCTTTGCGCTCGCCTGCCCCATCGTTCCGCTGGAGCTCTATGCCCTCGAGCGGGGCGGGCGCATCGGCGGGTACATTCTCCTGAGCTACGCGCCGGGGCAGGCGCGCCTGGTTGATTTGGGGATGGCATCGGAGGACCCGGCCGATTGGCGCGCCGCCGTTCATGCCGCCGTCGATCGGGCCCGGGCGCGGGGCGGGATCGCGGAGCTCGCGGCGTGGTCGAGCGACCCCGATCTTGCCCAGGTGCTGCAAGACTGTGGGTTCCATGCGCGGTTGTCTCTGCCGATCTACTTGCGAGCGGGCGAGGGGCGGGCAATGCCGCGCGTGCCGCTGCGGGTGCAGATGCTCGACAGCGATGCATATTACCTTTACTTCGGTGGAAATGAATTATGGGCCTAAGGACGAGTGGACCGCTGAAACGGTCCGGGGACGCTGAACATCGGCGCAGCAGAGGCTACAGCGCCTCAGGGAGGCCATTGAATCAACGGCCGGGCCGGCGGCTCTGATGGTATCCGCCGCCGAGCTTGCCGTCCGGGAGACGGCGCCCCCGGACTGGGATGCATTCGCCGAGCAGCATCCGCAGGCCAGCCTCTATCACCTGAGCGGCTGGTCGGAGCTGGCGCGGGAGGTGTTCGGACACCGGACCCTGTTCGTGGAAGCCCGTGACCCGACCGGAGCGCTCCGGGGCATCCTGCCCGTGATCCAGCAGCGCAGCTGGCTGCTCGGGAATTTCGCGACCTCGGTGGCGTTCTTCAACTACGGGGGCGCGGTGACCGACGATGCGCTCGTGGCCGAGCGGATGATGTGCCGCGCCGCGGAGGCGGCCGAGGCGCTGGGGTGTCGCTACCTGGAATTCCGCGACGTTCAGCCCCGGCGCGGCAATTGGTCCCTGCGAACAGACAAGATTACGCTACAGCTCGAGTTGCCGGACACCTTCGAGGCCCTCGCGAAGCGCCTCGGGGCGAAGCTGCGCTCCCAGGTCAAGCGGGCCGAACGGGAGGCGGTGCAGTGCCGCCGGGGGGGCGCCGAGCTGCTGGATGATTTCTATGCCGTGTTCGCCGAGAACATGCGCGATCTGGGCACTCCCGTCTATCCGAAGCGCTTTTTCCGGGCCATCCTCGAGCGCTTCCCATCCTGCTGCGAGCTGATGATCATCGATTGGCGGGGGGCGGCGGCAGCGGCGGCCTTCCTCGCCTTCTGGCGGGACCGCGCCGAGGTCCCCTGGGCCTCCTGCCGGGCCCAAGCCAAGCCCATGGGGCTGAACATGAAGCTCTATTGGGAGCTCCTTGCCCGGTCCATCGAGCGCGGCTGCGCGCGGTTCGATTTCGGGCGCTCGAGCATCGACAGCGGAACCTATCGCTTCAAGCGGCAATGGGGCGCCGAGCCTCTGCCCCTGTACTGGTATCGCTGGGAACGGCACCCGCGCGGCGCGGCAGAGCCCCAGGGCGAGGAGAAGGGCAGGGCCCTGCAGCTTGCAACATCGGTCTGGCAGCGCCTGCCCTTATCCCTCGCAAATACGTTCGGTCCGTTCATTAGCGGAGCATTGCCCTGGTGAGCGGCCTGAAGCGAATGGCCCAGCGCGCCGTGGTACACGCGATCGCCCGCACCGCGCCCCTCACCTGGCGATGGCGCCGGCCCGGCGCCCTCGTCGTCCTGATGTATCACCGGGTGCTGCCGCGGGATTCCCCGGTGCGCGCGACCGAGCAGCCCGGGATGTATGTGTCCCCCGAGACGCTCGATCTGCATCTGAGTGAGCTGAAGCATGTCTTCGAGCTGGTGCATCTGGAGGACTGGTTGCGCCGGGCACGGCAAGGCCTGTCACTGCCGAGGCTCGCCTGCGCCATCACGTTCGATGACGGCTGGCGGGACAATTACGAGTTCGCACTGCCGGTGCTGCGCAAGCACGCGGCGCCGGCAACCATTTTTCTGGTCTCGAGCTACATTGGCACGGCCTACCGGTTCTGGCCGAACCGGCTCATGAGCCTCGTGCAGCACGCATTCGCCGAGCCCGGCTCGGTGGTCTTCCCGCACCCCCTGGAGCACATCGTGGCGCCCGTGCTGGCGGAAGCCCGAGGCCGAGGTGCGCTCGGCGTGGAGGACACGGACCGAGTCGTGCAGCACGCCAAGGGGCTCGAGGAGGCGCAGATCCGTGCCCTGGTGGAAACGGCCGAGCAGAGCCGCGGCGACACGTTGCAGGCGCGGGAGATCGTCAATCGCGACGAGGTCGTGGCGATGGCCGCGACCGGGCTGATCCGATTCGGCTCGCACACGGCGACGCACCTGCGCCTGGGCGGGCGGCTATCCGCCCAGGCGTTGGCGGGGGAGATCGTCGGCTCGCGCACGTCGCTGCAGGATCTCACCGGCCAATCGATCGAGCTCTTCTGCTACCCGAACGGTGAGACCTCGCCGGAGGCGATCGAGCTCGTTCGCCGGCATTATCTCGGGGCGGTCACCACCGGCAAGGGGTGGCATGACCCGAGCGCAGATCCGCATCTGATCCGCCGCATCGGCGTGCACGAGGACGTGAGCAACGGCCGAGATCCTTTCCTGGCCCGCCTCAGCGGCTGGCGGTAGGCTCAGATCGTCTCGAGGCGGGCGCCGCGCCGCGACTGCGCCGCCACACGTTCCAGCAGCGCCTCGTAGCGAGACAGCATGGTGCTCAACGAATACCGCTCGTGCACGCGCTGCATCGCTCGGGCGGTCAATGCAGCCGCAAGATCCTTCGATGCGATGACCCGCTCGATGGCAAGCGCAAGGGCTTCGGGATCGCCGGTCGGCACGAGCAGTCCGGCCTCGCCCTCGAGGATCTCTTCCGGGCCACCGCTGCGGGAGGCGATGACCGGGACGCCGCAGGCCATTGCTTCGATGCAGGCGATCGAGAAGCCCTCGGTGTGCGAGCTCAGCACGAACGCGTCCAGGGTATTGAGGATCCGGGCCACGTCCGACCTGAGCCCGAGGAACGTTACATGCTTTTCGATGCCGAGGTCACGGGCGAGCTGCGCGAGCTGCGCGCCGAGCGCATTCGCGCAATCGCCGGCGATGATCAGATGGACGCGCCGAGAACGCTCGATCAGCGCGTGCGCCGCCCGCAGGAGCACGTCGTAGGCTTTGGGCTGGCGGACGTTGCCGATCGCTCCGATCAGGGCAATGTCATCGGTAAGGCCGAGCTCGGCGCGCAGCGAGCGATCCCGGCTCGGCCGGAAGGCTTCGGTATCGACACCGTTGGGAATGACGGCGCATTGCGAATCCGCAAGACGTAGCTGGGGCTTCACGTGCTCTTCGAGGCGCCGCGAGACGAAGACGACCTTGCAGGACCCGCTGCGCAGGACGGTGGCCTTGAGCGATGAGAGCCGTCCGACGCCGGCCACATCCGTGTGGCCGTGCAGGACCGAAATGACGGGGATGGACAGAAGCATTCCCGCGAGGCTGGCATACACTGCCGAACCATACAGGTGCGCAACGATCACGTCGCTGCGGTGCTCCCGGGCGAGGCGCAGCAGCCGTGCGAGATAGCGGACATTGAACGAGCCCTGCGCCGGCGCGATGCGGGTGCTCACGCCGCGTTGCTGGAATTGCTGTGCGAGCCATCCCCTGCCGC
>JAJZMI010000174.1 GCA_021798335.1 Pseudomonadota bacterium
ACCGCCGGCACGTTCAGCTTCAACTCGGGCACCGGGCGCTGCCCGACCTGCAACGGCAACGGCTTCGAGCACGTCGAGATGCAGTTCCTCTCGGATGTGTATCTGCGATGTCCGGACTGCAACGGCACTCGCTATCGCGACGAGGTGCTGGACATTCGCCGCGAAGGCGCCGACGGACGTCGCGCGAACATCGCCGAGGTGCTGGCGATGACCATTACCGGGGCGCTGACCTTCTTCGGCGACTCCCGCGAGGTGTGCCAGCGTCTCGCGCCGCTGGCCGACGTCGGCCTGGAATACGTCACGTTGGGGCAGCCGGTACCGACCCTCTCCGGGGGCGAAGCGCAGCGGCTGAAGCTCGCGGGGCACCTCGCGCAGGCCGGCTCCGTGCTCTCGAGCATCACGCACAAGGGCAAGCTGTTTCTGTTCGACGAGCCGACCACGGGGCTGCACTTCCAGGACGTCGGCCGGCTACTCGGCGCATTTCGCAAACTGCTCGCCGCCGGCCACTCGCTGCTGGTCATCGAGCACAACCTCGACGTGATCCGCGCCTGCGACTGGATCATCGATCTCGGGCCCGAAGGGGGCGAGGCGGGCGGCCACGTGGTGTGCGCCGGAACGCCGGCCGACGTGCGCCGCAACGCGCAATCGCACACTGGACGGGCACTCATCGACTACGAGCGGGTCCTCACCGGGGAGCCGGCCGCCGCCCGCGCGGCGGTCGCCGAGCCGGCCCCGAGCTACGGCGCGATCGTGGGCGACACCCGCCATGACATCGTCATTCACAACGCCCGCGAGCACAATCTCAAGAGCATCGACGCGCGCATCCCGCGCGACCGGTTCACGGTCATTACCGGTGTGTCAGGATCGGGAAAATCGACGCTTGCCTTCGACATCCTGTTCAACGAAGGACAACGGCGCTACCTGGAGTCTCTCAACGCTTACGCGCGCCAGTTCGTCCAGCCGGCGGCGCGGCCCGATGTGGATGCGATCTTCGGCATACCGCCCACCGTGGCGATCGAGCAGCGCACCAGCCGCGGCGGACGCAAGAGCACGGTGGCGACGCTGACGGAGATCTATCATTTTCTGCGCCTTCTGTACGTGAAGCTCGGCAGCCAGTATTGCCCCGACTGCGACCTGCCGATTGAGCCGCAGAGCCTCGCCTCGATCGCCGCGCGCCTGCTGCGCACCTATCGCGGCAAGCGCATCGGGCTGCTCGCACCGCTGGTCCTGGCACGCAAGGGCTACTACACCGACCTCGCCAAATGGGCTCACAAGAAGGGTTTCAAAGCCCTGCGCGTCGACGGCATCACCCTGCCGACAGCGCACTGGCCGCGGCTGTCACGCTTCAAGGAGCACACCATCGAGCTGCCCGTGGCCGACATCGACGTCAGCGCACGCACCGACGCACAACTGCATGAGGCGCTCGCGCGCGCCCTCGATTTCGGCAAGGGTGTGGTGCACGTGCTGGCGCCGGGCGCGGCGCGCGTAACGGTTTTCTCGACCCGGCGCGCCTGTCCGAGCTGCGGGCGCAGCTTCGCCGAGCCGGATCCCCGCCTGTTCTCGTTCAACTCCAAACACGGCTGGTGCGAGAGCTGCTACGGCACCGGCGTCGCATTGCCGGGATTCGACGCGGAGCAGACCGGCGAAGAGCACGGATGGAACGAGTGGCTCGCGGCCGAGCCGCCGGTCTGTCCGGCCTGTCAGGGCCGGCGGCTCAATCCCGTCGCGCTCAACGTGCGCTTTCGCGACCGCTCCATCGCCGCTCTCACCGCCGAGCCGGTGCGGCGCGCCGCCGAGTTCTTCGCGCGGTTGAAGCTCTCGGGGCGCGAGCGGCAGATCGGGCGCGACCTGCTTGCCGAGATCCGCTCCCGGCTCGCCTTTCTCGAGCGGGTCGGTCTCGGCTACCTGCAGCTCGAGCGCTCCGCCCCCACGCTCTCGGGAGGCGAGGCACAGCGTATCCGCCTCGCCGCGCAACTCGGCTCGAACCTGCAGGGCGTGTGTTACGTATTGGACGAGCCGACCATCGGCCTGCATCCGCGCGACAACGCCGTCCTGCTCGACTCGCTCACCGAGCTGTCGAGCCATCACAACACGCTGGTGGTGGTCGAGCACGACGAAGACACGATTCGCCGCGCCGATCACGTCCTCGATCTCGGCCCGGGCGCCGGCGTGCTCGGCGGGCAGATCGTGGGCGAGGGAACGGTGCGGGACCTGATGCGCAATCCGCGCTCCATCACCGGACGTTTCCTGCGCCATCCCTTGCACCACCCGGCCGAGCCCCGCCGCAGCACTCGGCGCGGCTCCCCGCATCTGACCCTGGAGAAGATCGCGCTGCACAACGTGCGCGCCAATGTGCGCATTCCGCTCGGGCGGCTGGTGGTCATCACGGGCGTATCGGGCTCCGGCAAATCGACCGTCGCCCGCGATGTTCTGTACACGAATCTGCGCCGGCTGCTCGGGGCAGCCCAGGGCATGCAGCGCAAGGGCCGGCGCAGCGCAGCCGAGCTCATCGGCTGCCGCGCCCTGCGCGGCCTGGAGCACCTCGACCGGGTCCTCGAGGTGGACCAGACACCCATCGGCAAGACACCACGGTCATGCCCGGCGACGTATATCGGGTTCTGGGACGACATCCGGCGGATCTTCGCGACCACCAGCGAGGCACGGCTGCGCGGCTACACGGCCAGTCGCTTTTCCTTCAACACCGCCGGCGGGCGCTGCGATGCGTGCGAGGGCCAGGGAATCAAGACCATCGAGATGAGCTTCCTGCCCGACGTGAAGGTGCTTTGCGATGTGTGCGGCGGGCGGCGGTTCAACCCCGAGACGCTTGCGGTGCTCTGGCGCGGCCGGAGCATCGGCGACGTGCTGGCGATGAACGTCGATGAGGCGGTACCCTTTTTCTCGGCCCATGCGCGCATTCATCATGCGCTGAAGCTGCTGCAGGACGTCGGTCTGGGCTATCTCACCCTCGGCCAGCAGAGTCCGACGCTCTCCGGCGGCGAGGCACAACGCATCAAGCTCGTGACCGAGCTGGCCAAGGTCCGCGATCCGGCCGCCGCGGGACTGCGGCCGACGGCGCGGCACACCCTCTACGTTCTCGATGAGCCGACGGTCGGTCTGCACATGGCGGACGTCGAGAAACTGATCCAGGTCTTGCACCGCCTCGTCGAGGCCGGCAACACCGCGGTGGTCGTGGAGCACAACCTGGACATCATGGCCGAGGCGGATTGGATCATCGACATGGGACCGGAGGCCGGCGAGAGCGGCGGTCGGGTCGTCGCCGAGGGCGCGCCGGCGGCGGTGGCGCGCAGCGCCGGGCGCTCGCACACCGGCCGCGTGCTCGCGGCATTCCTCGCCCAGCGTTGCACGCGCGCCTGAGGTAAAGTGGCGCCATGGCCCACGATCTGGTCTGCTGGAAATGCGGGGCATCGCTCGCGGCGCTGACGCTGCCGCTGCGCCGTCTGGAGGAATGCCCGAGCTGCCGGGCGGAGCTGCACGTATGCCGGATGTGTGTCGAGTACGACACGTCCGTCGCCAAGCATTGCCGGGAGCCCACGGCCGAGGAAGTGCGGGAAAAGGAACGGGCCAACTTCTGCGATTTCTTCAAGCCGCGGCCCGGCGCATATACCGCGCCCAACACGGCGGCCGTGGAACACGCGCGCGCGGCGCTCGAGAAGCTGTTCCAGTGAGCTGCGGGTGGGAATGCCGCGACGGCTGGCGCACGAGCGATGCCGCCCCAAGGGGCAAGCCGCGCGAACCCGTGCGTTCGCGCAGCGCCGCGGCGCGAACGAGCGTGCCGCAGCGGACCGTCAGTTCTTTCTGACTCGCTCGCCGAGCCGCTCGAGCAGCCGGGTGAACGGCGTGCTTTTCTCCGACTTGCGCGCCAGTGTGCCGGCGCGGCCGTCGATCGCGCCGTCTCGTCCCTCGTCGATCGTCAGCTCGTTCGCACCGAGGATCTCGAGCGTCTCTTCCAGCGTCTTCGGACCGCGCGGCTCGCGCGCATGCACTTGGGAACTACCCGCAGATCGCTTCTGCGACGGTATCGGACGCAGCTCGCGCACCGGGGCCTTGGGTCTTTGCGATTCGGCCGCCGGCTCAGTCGCACTCGGCACCGGCGCATCGGCGTCGAACAGCTTGAATTCGTGGTCAGCGCGCTGGCGCTTCGTTTCGGCCGCGCGCAACGGAATCGTGCTCGAGTCGCCACTCACGCGCAGGCGCTCCTGTGCGCTGACCGGCACCACGGCGGCCGAGACGAACTCGGATCGAACGTATGCGGCCACCTGCTTGGCCGAGATCGGATCGTTGAAGAATCCGAGCCGCAGCCCGAACCACTTACGACCCTCGCGGCTCCCTTCGACGCAGTAGAGACTGTACGCGCTGAATATGGCGAGCGGCGGCAGCTTATCGACGCTGATCGGCTGGACCGACCATTGCAGCTGCACCGCGAACGCCGCAGGCTTGGCCGACCCCGACGTGCGGCCCTCCAGACACTGCAGCGCCTGCGCATCGGTCAGGGACGCGCCGGGCGAGGACACGGGCAGCGGGCGCGGCGCGCCCGTCGTGACGGTCGGCTGATCGAGCGCGGCGAGAACTTCCTTGATGTTCGAGCCGGCCAACGCCGCCGCTGTCTTCGCGGCTCGGCCCTCTGGGGTCTTCGTCCGGATCGGCGGCGCGAGGGCGGCGATTCCCGACCGCTCGGCCTCGGCGCTCGCGCGCGGTTTGAAGCCTGCCTTCGGCGCCATGACGTCGGCCTGTTTCGCCGCACCCGGCGGCGCGGCAGGGGAACCCGCCGCGGCTCGCAACGTCGGCACGACCGCAGTCGCGTCGGCTCCCGGCACCGCGGCACGCGTCTGCGGCGGCGGAGCCGGCGCGACTTCCGCCGCCAGCTCGATTTCCATCGCAGGCTCCACCTCGGGCGCCGGCGGTCGCGGGCCTTCCGCCTGCGCAGCCTGTGCCTCGGCGGCGGCTACGGCCCGGGCCCGCAGCTTCTTCCCCGGCGCTTCCCCCGCCCAGGCGCCGGGGTAGACCTCGCGCACCAGGCCCAGCCAGCTTTCCGCCTCGGCCTGCGTCGCGAAAAACCCCATGTGCAGCCGGAAGCGCTCACGCCCTTCCTCGAAGCGGCGGCTCACGAAGAAGTTGAACCGGCTGAGTTCGGGCATGTCCGCGCGCGGCAGCGCCATGGGCGTGCTGGAGGAGCACAGATTGATCACGAACGGACCCGCCTCGGCGGCGGACTCCACCGATGATGCGGCGCCGTCCGTCGGAAGCGGCGCCAGATTTTCCGCTGGTGTCATGTCTCTTGGACGCTCGGTTGAACGCCCCGGCACGACGGTGATTCAGGACATGCGGGAGGAGCGAGCGATGCGCCTGTCGCGCGATCGTGGCAGCCCCGCCGTCATGGGATCGTCCCGAAGACCGGTGGCTTTGCGTCCCCGTCTTTCGACGGGTTTGCCCTTATCACACGGCGGAGTTTCGAGGCAGGACCGCTGCGAGTCAAGCACTGTTTCGCGGCGCAATTCTCAGGACGTATAGACCACGGCCGCATGCGTACATAACGCAGCTTGAGCGCGGCGGCGGTCGCTCTTTATGTCGCAATCGCGGCGCGATATGTCATTCCGCGGCCGCACGCTCGGATCGCACGCCGAGGATCCCGGGCAAGTCGAGCCCTTGCGCCCGCGCGCAGGCGAGGGCCTCGGGATAGCCGGCATCGGCATGGCGCATCACGCCGCTGGCCGGATCGTTCCAGAGCACCCGGGCGATGCGCCGCGCCGCCGCCGCCGTGCCGTCGCAGACGATGACCA
>JAJZMI010000006.1 GCA_021798335.1 Pseudomonadota bacterium
CGCGACGCTGTGGGATCGCAACCTTCACGACCGACTTGCAGCAGTCCATCGAGAACCTGCCGCCGCACGAGCGCTGCAGCATCGTGGCCATGACGGACGACGGGCATGCCTACGACTACCCGGCCGCGGTGTGCCTTCAGATCAATGATCGGCGGCTCGAGGACTACAAGGAGGCAGCCGATATTCTGAACCGCGCGCGGTGCGAAATCGTGTCGCTGCAGCACGAGTTCGGCATCTTCGGCGGTGAGGCGGGCGGCCACATCACGGCACTGACCGCGCGGCTGACCATGCCGCTCATCACCACATTCCATACGGTGCTCGAGCGGCCGACGGCGGCGCAGCGGCGCGTCCTCGGGGAGATTGTCGAGGCCTCCGCCCGGGTCGTCGTCATGGCCGAGAAGGGTCGGGAATTGCTGCGCGCCGTATACGAAGTCGCGGCCGGGAAGATCGAGGTCATTCCGCACGGGACTCCGGATGGCGCGTTCGTCGAGCCCGATGAGGCGAAGCGCGTCCTCGGCTTCGCAGGCCGTCCGGTCATTCTGACTTTCGGTCTGCTCGCGCCCAGCAAGGGTGTGGAAGTGATGATCGACGCGATGCCGGAAGTCTTGAAGAGCTGCGCCGAGGCGGTATACGTCGTGCTCGGCGCGACCCACCCGAATCTGGTCCGTGATCAAGGCGAGGCGTATCGGAACAGCCTCATGGCGCGGGTGCGCGCGCTTGGCATCGACAGCCATGTCGTGTTTCTCGATCGATTCGTCGATCAAGCGACGTTGCTGACGTTCATCTCAATGTGCGATGTCTACGCGACTCCGTATCTCAACGAGGCGCAGATGACATCCGGAACCCTGGCCTACAGCTTCGGCCTGGGCAAGGCGGTCGTCTCGACCCCCTATTGGCACGCGCGCGAGCTGTTGCGAGACGGGCGCGGCGTGCTGGTTCCATTCGGTGATGTCGCGGCGCTCGGCCGCGAGACCGCGGCATTGCTGAGCGATGGGCCGAGGCGCCTCGCGATGCGCCAGCGCGCCTACGCGCAAGGCCGCTCGACGATCTGGCCGAGAATCGCGGAGCGTTACTGTGCGCTGTTCGCGAGTACGGCGGGCGGCGCTGGGTGCCGCCACGCTCCGCGCAAGAACCAGCGTGCGGGCACGGATCGCCGCGCCGCTGAGGGTGTTCGGGTGGCGCCGATCGGCCATTTACTGTCTCTGTGCGACGATACGGGTCTGCTTCAGCACGCGACGCATGCCGTTGCGGATCGCTCGCATGGCTATTGCACCGACGACAATGCGCGCGCATTGCTGCTCGCCTGCGCGCTCGAGCGGGCCGGAGAGTCGCCTCTGCCGGAAACCCTGACGGGCCGGTTTGCCGCGTTCGTGCAACATGCCTGGAACCCCGGCACCAAGCGCTTTCGTAATTTCATGGGGTTCGATCGGCGCTGGCTCGACGGGCCGGGGTCCGAGGACAGTCACGGGCGTGCGCTGTGGGCCCTCGGCGAGTGCGCCCGAGCCGGGCGCGGGGAGCCGCGGCGGCGTTGGGCCGCGGCGCTGTTCGCCGAGGCGCTGCCGAGCGTGGCGGGCTTTCTGTCGCCTCGCGCCTGGAGCTTCGCGCTGCTCGGCCTGGATGGCTACTGCGCCACCGCACGCCACGCCGATACCTGGGGCATGCGCGAGCTGCTCGCTGATCGCCTGGTGCGGCTCATGGAAGCGGTCGAGAGCGCCGATTGGCGCTGGTTCGAGGAAGGGCTCGCTTATGACAATGCGCGCCTGCCGCAGGCCCTGATCGTGACGGGCTGCGCACTCGAGTCGCCGCGCCACCTGCGCGCCGGGCTGCGCTCACTGCGCTGGCTGATGAGCCTGCAGACGACAGCAGCGGGGCGCTTCAGGCCCGTTGGCTCGATGAGCTTCGGCGCCAAGCGATCGGTCCCGGTCGCCTTCGACCAGCAGCCCTTGGACGCCGCAGCCTCGATCTCGGCGTGCCTCGCTGCGTGGCGTGCCGACGGCGATGAGGGCTGGCGGGCGCACGCGGAACGGGCGCTCGCGTGGTTCTTCGGCGCAAACGATCTGTCTTTGCCGCTGATCGATCTGGACACCGGCAGCTGCCGCGACGGGCTGCATCCGGATCGCCCCAACGAGAACCGGGGAGCCGAATCGGCTGTCTCGTATCTTCTCGGCCTTGCCGATATGCGCCAGTTCGAGCGTTCGAGCACCGCCCGCCCGATCCACCTGCCCGAGTTCACTGTCGACGCGGACGACTTCGCTCGACGGTCGAGCGATATGGAGAGACCTTGTCATCCCCCACGCTAGTGAAACGTCAGATCCTGCGCCTCAGTCCGGACCCTACCAGAGTGGTGATGCGGCACTTCAAGCCGAGCGCCGAGCCCCGCAATCTCACCCCGACGGACACGAAGCGAGTGACCCACATCGTCGATCGGGTCCTCGCTCTCGATCCCGATACCGCGTCCCGGCAACTGACGGAGCTGCTCGAGACCTTCGAGGGTCGCCACCGCCGGTTGCTCGCGACCTTCGAGACGCGTGCCGACGCCGTGGAAGTCGTTCACTCCGTGCACAGTCCTCTCACGCAGGTGCAGCGCCAACTCGTGGGCGCCTACTTCCTGCACGAGTACTCCTTCGAGGCGGCAGCGCTTTTCAATCCAAGCATCGTCGCGCATCCGGATCAGTCCGCGGTGGCGCGCGGCGCGTGCCGCTTCATCCTCAGTCTGCGGGCCGTTGGAGAAGGTCATGTTTCCTCACTGACCTTTCGATCGGGAACACTTGCAGCCGATGGCACCGTCACCGTAGAGCCCGCCGCGCGGCTGGCATCGATTCCGCACCTGCAGCGGGTAGTCCCCGGCATGCGCAGCGACTGCATCGAGGTGGTATTCCAGCCCGACGGCGACATCAGCGAGCGCGTCATCTTCCCGGTGACCGAGGCCCAGTCGAATGGTATCGAGGATGCGCGCTTCGTGGAGTTCGACCACGGCGACCGGAAGACCTTCTATGCGACCTACACCGCCTACAACGGCAGATCGATCCGCTCCGAGCTACTGGAAACCGGCGATTTTCAGCGCTTCAGTATGACGGCCCTCAGGGGTGCGGCTGCGCGCAACAAGGGCATGGCCCTGTTCCCGAGGAAGATCGACGGCCGGTACGCCATGATCGGGCGGCAGGACAACGAAAACCTCTACCTCATCTACTCGGATGACTTGTACTCCTGGGACGAGGGCGCCGTGCTGCTCGCGCCGCGATTCCCCTGGGAATTCGTCCAGATCGGCAACTGCGGATCGCCGATCGAGCTCGAAGAGGGCTGGCTGCTGCTGACTCACGGTGTCGGGCCGATGAGGCGGTATTCCATCGGCGCGGTGCTACTGGACAAACAGGATCCCGCGAAGGTGCTTGCCCGCCTGCCCGAGCCGCTGCTGCGACCCGAGCGCTCGGCCCGCGAGGGCTACGTCCCGAACGTCGTGTATACCTGCGGCGCCATGCGCCAGGGAGCGCGCATCATCCTGCCTTACGCGATTTGCGACACATTCTCGAATTTCGCGACCATCGAGATCGCTACGCTGATAGCCGCGATGGCGCCCTGAGCGGACCTGCCTGCGCGCCACCGGGCCGCGCGCGCGATGCCGTACCGATCACCAGGCGCGCCGTGCACCCTGGGTCGGCTAGGTCCCCCCGCCGGTCCGCGCCTGGGCGCGCAGATCGGGAAGCAGGCGATCGGTTTCCTTCTTGACCACTGCGTAGCACTCGCAGCTCAGTTGCTCCAGTTGCGGCCGGTCCAGCACCGTGACGAGGCCGCGGGCGTACTGGATGACGTTGAGCTTCTGCAGTTTGCCGGCCGCCTCCGTGACGCCCTCGCGGCGAACGCCCAGCATGTTCGCGATCAGCTCCTGGGTCATGGCCAACTGATTACTGGGCAGCCGGTCGAGAGACAGCAGCAGCCAACGGCACAGCTGCTGATCGACGGAATGGTGCCGGTTGCAGACCGCAGTCTGAGCCATCTGGGTCAGCAACGCCTGCGTGTAGCGCAGCAGCAGCTGCTGCAGCTCGCCGTTGCGGTGGAATTCATCCTTGAGCCGCTGCCCAACCAACCGATACGCGTACCCGGCGCTTTGCACGATGGCCCGGCTCGGAGTCGTCTCGCCGCCCATGAACAGTGCCACCCCGATCAGGCCCTCGTTGCCCACCACCGAGATTTCCGCCGAGGCACCGTCCTCCATCACGTACAGCAAAGAAATGATGGAGTCGAGCGGAAAGTAGACGTGGCGCAGCACATCCCCGGACTCGTACAGAACCTTCCCGAGCGGCATCGGAATCAGTTCCAGGAACGGATGGATTCGCGTGCGCTCGTCCGGCGACAGCGCGGCCAGGAGATGATTTTCAGAATACCGTTGAGTACCGGGCATGAGAAGTTGCAGCCTTGATAAACCGACGCTCGTCCGGGTTTCGACACCCCGCGGCAGTCCGTGAATGATTTCCCCTTGACACATATCATAACATAAATCCCGCGTTCTTAGGCGCGCCAGCGCACATAGGGGAAAATGTTCTTCAGGACGCCGGCCGCGCCCGCGGATTGGGCGTGGCCCCATGCGGATGCCGCAGGCCGTCGTGCCGGCCACGCCGACAATGTCGGGTGCCCATCGGCTGCGCCGGGTCACTTGAGGGCGCAATTCTCCCAGCCAGCGCCAGTCTCGAGCGACGGCCTGGGGGCTCAGGCCGGTCCCGGTCGAGTTCGGCGACAACGGAACGAGCACGGAGGCGAGTGACCCCGCCGGTATGAGCCATTTGCGCAACGTCCGCGCACGCCAGCCACGGCGGCGTTGCGTGCGCAGTGAAGCAGGGCGTCGGGCGGCACATGTGAGAGTCGTCCTGTCCCTTGCGCCGGTTCGCGGACCTGGATATAATGTCAGCCGCACGAACGACGTGCCTACCGCCGAGAGGGCGGGAAGTGACGCGCGGGGAGTGGCCTGCGCGGCGGAGGCGGCAGAGCGGGCAACCGTTCACCCGCTTCAGCGCCGCCCCACGATGAACCGCGAACCGGCTCAAAGGTCCGCGCAGGCCGCAAGGCCCGCAAGGACCGAGACACGGCAAGTGCTGTCTGGAACGGCATGAAGACGTGTCGGGGCAGGACTCTAATGTTGCCGCGTTTGATCCCAAGACAGCCGGCTCGATGAGGTTCGCCGCTCGCGGCGCAATCGCCGGCGCAGCCCTAGCCGCGGAGCCGATCGCGGTGGGAATCCACGTTGCGCAGTACCCTGCCGTCACGCGACGCGCCTACGAGATTCCCCATGACCTCGATGCACGGCGATTCATGTGAGCGCTTCGCTAACGACTCGCGGCGCGCAAGCCGGCCTGACATCCGCAGGAGGCTCGGCTCTTTGAGCTCGGACGTGTTGGTTATTCCTGACATCAGGAACGGGACCGCCGCGGATCGCCGCAGACCGCCCACTTGCTCGAGCTGATGCGCGATTGCGCTCGCTCCCGCAACGGCAAGCGTCTCCGGCCGCATCGCACGCTGTGTGCGCGAGTGATGACCAAGGCCCCTGAGGTCGATCGTGACCTTCGTCGCCGGCGACACGCATCGATCGCCTCGTAAGGTAAGGATCTGGGCGTGCTCGCGTGGGAACCCTACGGGT
>JAJZMI010000121.1 GCA_021798335.1 Pseudomonadota bacterium
AGGGCGCGAACAGGTCCACGTGCATCGCCGTGAGGCTCGACTGCATCTGGTTCGCGTAAAGCACGTCCGAGAGCGCCACGTAAATCCAGAACACCGTGACGATCAGCAGAAGCGGCCGGGATCGCGAACTCATCGGATAATGCTACCTCTTCACCGCCGCACGGTGTATTGCACGCCGCCGACAGCCCATCATGACTGCCGCACCGCTCTCCGGTACAGTCCCGGTCATGGAGATATTCAAGGAATTCCGCCTCGAGGCCGCGCATCGCCTGCCCAATGTCCCGCCGGGACACAAATGTGCCCGCCTCCATGGACACTCGTTCCGCATCGGCGTGCACGTGGACGGGCCCCTCGATCCGGTTTCGGGCTGGGTGTGCGATTTCGCGGCTCTGAAAAGTGCCTTTGCTCCCGTGCACGAAGCACTCGACCACCATTACCTCAACGACGTGCCGGGCCTGGAGAACCCGACCAGCGAACATCTGGCGATCTGGATCTGGGCGCGGCTGAAACCGGCGCTGCCCGCCCTCTGCCGCATCACGGTCCGCGAGACCTGCACCAGCGGCTGCGAATATCGCGGGTGAGCCCGCAACGACGCGCGCCTCGGCGCCGGGATGGCGTGCGCATGGCGCCTCACTGACATCTCCCACCGAGCAACCCCGCCTTCAAAGCCTTGCCGGGCGGGCGGGTCCCCAGCCAGATCCCGAGGAACGCCCGCGCGAAATCCGCGCCGGGGATCGTGCCCTGCTTCACCCCATCGAGCAGGTATTCGATGCCCTGGCCGCTGACGTGAACGAAGGTCATGGTCTGCCCGGAGTCGACCCCGTGCATCCAGCCATCGAGGGTCGCGATCCGGGAGCGCAGCGGCGCGAGCCGCCCCTTCGCGCTGCGGGCGAACCCGTCCCGCCACGCACCGCGCAGCTCATCGGTGGTCACGTGCCAAAGAAAGTGCAGCGCGATCTCACTCGACTCGTCATGGCTCAAAATCGCGGCGGCATCGCTCGAGCGGTGCGCCAGATAGAGCGCGGCAACATAGACTTTGATTCGAAAGAACGTGGCCTTGCGGATGCCGAGGCCGTTCAGCGCCAGCACCTGACCGCCCACAGTCACGTGATCGGGAAACGACACGCCATCGCACTGCCCCGCATGGACCGCCCCGCCCGCCAACGCCAGCGCGGCAGCCAACACCACACGCCACAGCCGGATCCTCATACTCGCCCCCTGGCGTCCCGATGCGCACTGGGACGCCCGAGCAAGCCTATCACGGCAACCCTCTGTCCGGCACCAACGGCACGAGAAGCAAGCCTCCGAGCGACCCCCGGCTCATCCAGCAACGGGGCGTGGCGCCGCTCGCCAACCGTCAGCGCCTGCAGATCCCGGTTCCGCGGGCGCATCCGCGCGAGTATCTCGGCGCTGAGGAGGTCCGAATCCCCGCCGCGGCCCTCACTCGGATGGGGTTCCCGGCGGCGTACCGGCCACTTGCGCTGCACGCCGCCCGTCATAGATCTTGGCGTCGACCTTCAGGTACGCCACGCCCTCCTCGGGGACCACCACCGCTTCGGCCACGCCCGCAACCTCGCGCAACGCCGCGGCCAACTGCCGCGCCTCGCCGCTCCCCTCGCCCAAGCGCAACACGCGCGAGGCAAGGTAGGTCGGCTGGCGCATCGTGGCCGCGAGTACCAGCCACACCGCCGCGAGCGCCGCGGTCGATTCGAACACCGCGCCCGTGCCGAGGTGCTGATGCATCCAGCCACCCACGGCCCCGCCGGCGAAGATGCCGAGGAACTGTGAACTGGAATAGACGCCGGTGGCCGTGCCCGTGACACCGGTCGGCGCGATCCGGGTCACCAACGAGGGCAGGCTCGCCTCCATCACGTTGAAGGCGGTAAAGAACAGCGTGAGCGCCGCGAGCAGCATCATCCGCTCCTGCGCGGCTGCGGCCAACATGATCTGACTGACCAGGAGCGCCGCGACCGCCATCACCAGCACCCCCTTCATGCGCCGGCGGCGTTCCCCGATGACGATGGCGGGCAGCATGATGACCACCGATATCAGCAGAATCGGCAGGTACACCCACCAGTCGCTGCGGCTGCCGAGCCCGAGGGTGCGGGCGAACAGCCCCGGAACGACGAGAAAGCTCGCCGTGAGCATCGCGTGCAGGGTGAAGATCCCGAAATCCAGGCGCAACAGCTGCGAGTTGCGCAACGCCGCACCGAGCATCGCGGGAACCGGTTCGGCCTCGCGATGCACCCGGCGCCGCCGCGGCGTGGGCACCGCGAACAGCGTGACGAGGATGCCAACGGCCGCCAACACGCTCATCAGCCAGAAAATCCCCGCCACGCCGATCCAACCGGCGAGCACCGGCCCGAGGACGATCGCCACGAAGAACGAGAGGCCGATGCTCATGCCGACCAGCGCCATGGCCTTGGTGCGATTTTCCTCCGCAGTGAGATCAGCCACCAGCGCCAGGATCACCGCGCCGACCGCTCCGGCCCCCTGCAGCGCGCGCGCGGCGATCATCGCCTCGATCGAATGCGCCCTCGCCGCCCAGGCGCTGCCCGCGCCGAAGAGCACCAATCCCGCAACCACCATCACCTTGCGCCCGATGCGGTCGGAAAGCAGCCCAAAGGGCATCTGCAGCAGGCCCTGCGTGAGACCGTAGATGCCGAGCGCAAAACCGATGCTCGAGGCCGTCGCGCCGGTGAGGCCGCGCGCGAACAGCGCGAAAACCGGATAGATCATGAACAGACCCAGCATGCGCAGCGAGAAAACCGCGGCAAGCGCGCTGGCGGCGCGCAGTTCGTGCTTGGGCATCTGGGTGCGGTGACTCCGGTGAGTGCTCGGCGCTGGGTGGATTTGTGAGTTTACTGCCGCCGGCGCGGGTATGCCACCCGGATACGGCGCCCGCGACTGTCAGCACACGGCATTTGAACCGCTCTGCCCGCACGCATAGACTCTCGTGCATCAAACTCTTTGCCGCTCCTGGACCGAGAGCATGCAGGGCTCTTTGTTCCGCTTCTACGTGCACGAGGGACATCGCCACCACGGCAAGCTCGTCTGGGAGTGGCTGCTCGAGCAGGGCAATCGCCTCGGCATCCGGGGCGGCTCGGCGTTCAAGGCCATGGCCGGTTTCGGCCGGCACCACACCCTGCACGAAGCGCGTTTCTTCGAGCTCGCCGGCTCGCTCACCGTGGAAGTGCAATTCATCGCCACCGAGGCGGAGGCGCGCCAGCTGCTCGACCTGCCGCACCGCGAGCAGGTGCGGCTGTTCTACGCCTACACCCCGGCGCACTTCGGCGTGATCAATCCGGACTCGGCCGATCCACCGGCGGTCGGCGAAGATTCCTGAGGCACCCGCCCGCCGCGGCGCACGCGCCGCAGCGGGCGCGCCACGGAGCACGGCAGGCGGCCCGCAAGCGCCGCCGCGCGCGCCGGGCGCGAAGATCGAGGCACGGCCCGGCTCCCTCGGCCCGGGCCGTGCGGCGCGCCGCCAACCCTCAGTGCTTGGCGTGCGGCGCCATGATCTTCGCCAGCATGTTCACCGTGCCCGGGATGCGCACCAGGTGCGGATAGCGCGGACCGCCGAAATAGCCGACCTTGATCGCGCGCACCCAGCCGTCCTGCGCGACGGTGAAGGTGGTCGGCTCATGATCGTGCTCGGCCTGGACCAGATAGTACTGCAGCACCTTCGGCGTGTAGCTCTGGCCGTTGACCGCCACGAGCTTCATCCCCGGCGCCATGCCGGCCTGCCACGCCGGCGACCCCTCGCGCACGTCCGAGAGCACTCCCGCCTTGCTGTTGAAGCCGTACGTCAGCCACTGAAAGTCGGTGTGGTAGATCTGTTCCGCCGCGGTGATGAAAGGATTGGGCTTGGCGGTATACACCAGGCGCCAGCCCGAGCGCCGCAGCTCCCCGGTCGGCGGCAGCTTCGCCACCTCATACACGTGGCGCTGGAAGAACGCGTGCCAGTCGTACGGGCACACCTCGTAGAGCAGGTGCTCGATGTCCGCCCGGGTGTAGGGCTTGGTGATCGGCCCGGTGAGCTTCGGCAGCGAGTACAGGTGCAGGAAGTTGTCGAGCGACTTCTTGCCGTGCGTCTTCTCGCGGATGATGGTATCGACATCGAGCCACAGCAGCTCGCCCTCGGTGTAGAAATCCCCGGCCGAGCGGCGCAGCGAGGGATACTCCCCGAACCCCGTCATGTAGAAATACGGCGCGCCGGTGGTCAGATCGATCAGCGGCTCGGTATTGCGGCCCGGCTCGGTCGCCATCTGGCTGTAGAGCGTGGCCAGGTACTGCGGGTACTCGCTCGGCTTACGGATGCCGCTGCGGAAGGACAGCAGATCCCCCAGGTACTGATTCATGCCCTCGTACACCCACAGCAGGTCGGTGCGCTGCGGGATCTGGTAGTTGTCGGTCTGCAGATCCCACGGCCGGCGGTACTTGCCGTTCCAGGAGTGCGAGAACTCGTGCGGGATCAGATCCCCACCGAGGAGCTGCTGCGCCGGGTTCGTCATGAAGTCGGCCGGCGCCCGGTTGTCGCTCGACTGATGATGCTCGATCCCCTCGAAGCTGATCTTGTTCGACAACGACAGCAGCGCGTGATAGTTGTACCAGTGGCGCGTGCCGTACAGCGCGAACGCCTCGCGCGGCAGGTTCTTGTACGCGTCGAGCAGCTTGGCCGGCACGTCCAGGTCCTGCGGCGCATCGGCGAACATGTCGAGCCACATATGGGCATTGCCCGCGTGCCACAGCAGCACCTTCTTGTAGAAGCGGCCCGTGAACAGCGGCGAGTCCCCGACATAGGTCAGCGGTTCCTCGGCGAAGTTGACGCGCTGCCCCACCCGGCTCACCGTGGTGAGCGCGGTGCCGTAACCCCAGCCCTTCGGCAGGATGATGCTCGCCTTGAGGTAGTAATGGTGGTAGTTGATGTCGTTCTGATAGAAGAAGGCCCGTGTCCAGGTGATCACCGCAAGATTGGGTGTCGCACGGGTACTGGTCCCGCCGTTCAACAGCATGGTGAACCGCACCTTGATCGAATGCACGCCCTGGGGCACCACCACGTGGAAGGCATACATGTCCACCTTGTCGCGATGCCAGGCGAGCGGGCGGCCGGCGGCGCTCACCGTCAGTTGCGAGATGTCGGCGAGCGGACCGGCCGGGGAGTGGTAGCCCGGGATCCACTGCGGATACACGAACGTGAACGGACCGGGCTTGACGGGAATGTGCATGGTCGAGATCGCGATACCGCGCCCGGCCATGCGCGCATCCAACACCAGGGTCTCCGGATCGGCCTTGGTGGCATACGGCATGGCGTTGGCGTTGGGTTCGGGAATGATGCCAGTGGCGCTCGCCAGCGCGCACAGCCCGAGCGAGGCGATCGCCAGCAGCGAGCAAATGGACTTGACCTTCACGATATCCCCCTTCTGCGTTGCGGTTCGCCCGCCGGCACCGGCCGGCGGTGGGAAAAACGCTACTATGCGACCGGTACGACCGGCCGGCGCGCGCCGCCCGCGGCAGTTGCGATGAGCCGTGCGCTCGGCGCGACGACGCGAGC
>JAJZMI010000039.1 GCA_021798335.1 Pseudomonadota bacterium
GATGTGGCGCAACGAGACGTTGGCGATCGCGGTGTCGAGCACCTCCATGAAGGCCGAGATGGAGATGATGACCGCGATCAGCCAGGGGCTGTGTCGCCCGGCCGCCGAGCGCGCCGGCGTCCAGCTGCCCGAGGAGACATCCTTGGCGCTCGCCTCGGCCATCTCAGCGGGCCGCGCCTGTGCGGCTCGAGCGACCGGCCGGGCCCGCGCCGCACGCACGTGCGCCGCAGCGGACGCGCCGCTCGTGCGCGGGGGCGGTCTCGGACCGCACGTTGCGGCCGGTGGAGGGCGTCGTCGGATCCATGGCGCTACCGAATCATCTTACGGCGCTTCGATCATAGGGGATGGACGGCCGCGAGCGCGAGCGCCTCGAATCCCGCCAGGGTATCCCGTCCTCAGCGCGGCAGAAGATGCGGGGACACTTGCGCACCCGGCGCCGCGGCGCACATGAGCGCGAGCATCAAGACCGTGGAGACGAGCACGCGCCACGGCGGGGTCGTCCTCAGCGGCTCGCCGCGAGGACCCCCGCCGTGCCGCAGAGAGCGCCGGGATGTCCGCATCATCTCGAAGCCGGCAGCTCGACCGTGCTGGTCAGGCTCGCACGAACTCCGTCATTGGCCTGATCCAGTGCGGCGCTGTTCCAGCCCCCACCCAGGGCATCGATCAGATCGACACTCGCCACGAGACGCTGACTCTGCAGGCCGACCAGCGTGACTTCGTCGGTGAGCTCGGCGGTCTGGGCGCTGAGCAGCGTCGCGTAGTCGGCGGTGCCCGCCTTGTACTGATTGAAGGTGAGGACCGCCGCGCGCTTGGCGTCCCGCACCGCCTGCAGCTCCTCGCCGTATTCCACCTGCAGGTAACGCAGCGTCGCCAGATCGTTCTCGACCTGCTCGAACGTATTGAGCACCGTCTGGCGATAATCGGCCACGGCCTCGTCATACGTGGCCCGCGCCTCGCGTATCCGCGAGAGCGTCGCCCCGCCGTTGAACAGATTCTCGGCAAACGAGGGGCCGAACGACCACACGGCATTGCTGGCGCGAATCAGGCTCGAGAGCGCGGCGGAATCGAAATCATACGAGGCCGACAGCGTCAGGCTCGGGAACCAGGCCGCCTCGGCCACCCCGATATCGGCATTGGCGCTGGCCATCGCGCGCTCGGCAGCCGCCACCGCGGGATTGCGCAGCAGCAGCCGCGAAGGCACACCGGCCGGCACCACCGGCACGCGCGCGGTCAGATGGCCGTAGGCGAGCGTGAGCCGCCCTGGCGCCTCGCCGATCAGCACCGCGATGGCGTGCTCCAGATTGGCGCGGGTCAGCTCGGCGCTCTGCTCCTGGGACTGGGTGCTCTCGAGCGTGGTGCGCGCCGAGTAAACTGCGGCGAGCGTGGTCACGCCGGCACGCTCCTGATTCACCGAGACGCGCAGCGACAGCTGATCGTCCTTCACGGCAATCTTCAACAGCCGCAGCTGCTGCTCGGCGGCGCGCAGCTGGAAGTAATCCCCCGCCAGGGTGGTCTGCGCCGAGAGCTGGGCGGCCGCGACATCCGCCGCGCTCGCCTGTGCCTGGGCATTGGCGCTCTGAAGCTCGCGGCGCAGCTCACCCCACAGATCGATATCCCAGCTGCCGCTCGCGCCGACCTGGTTCGCCGTGCGACCCCCGCCGAAGGTGAACTGTGAGGCCGCCCCACCGCCGCTGCGGGTCTGGGCGGCCCCGAGGTTGATCGACGGGAACAACGTTCCGCGGGTCACGCCGGCGGCCGCGCGCGCCGCGTAATACGCGGCCACGGCCGCCTTGAGCGTCTGGTTCGACACGTCGACACGGCTCTCCAGGCGCGCGAGCACCGGGTCGCGATAGATCGCCCACCAGGCGCTCGGAACGATCTTCGCCGGGGTTGCCGGCACCCAACCCCGCTCTTCCTTGAACGTCGAGGCGGGCGGGGCCGCCGGGCGGCGGTAATTCGGACCGACCGCGCAGGCGCTCAGCACTCCGCAGACCCCTGCCGAGAGCAGCAGCCGCAGGCGGATCATGTGGCCGCGCTCCCGGCCGGCAGGCTCGCCGCGCCGCGGCGCGTGAACGTTCGGATGAACCATAGGCGAAACCGATCCAGGTAGATGTAGACGACGGGCGTGGTATAGAGCGTGAGGATCTGGCTGATCGCAAGCCCCCCGACCACCGCGATGCCGAGCGGCCGGCGCATCTCCGAGCCCTGCCCGGTCATCAGTGCCAGCGGCAGCGCGCCGAGCATCGCCGCGAGGGTGGTCATCATGATCGGGCGGAAGCGCAGCAGGCAGGCCTCGTGGATGGCCCGCGCCGCATCGGTGCGCTCGGTGCGCTGCGCGACCAGCGCCACATCCACCATCATGATGGCGTTCTTCAGCACCACGCCGATCAGCAGGATGACGCCGATGAGCGCGATCAGGCTGAACGGCTCGTTGAACAGCAGCAGCGCGAGCACCGCCCCGACGCCGCTCGAGGGCAGCGTCGAGAGGATGGTGAGCGGCTGTGTAAGGCTCTCATAGAGCACCCCGAGCACGATGTAGACCGCCGCGAGCGCGGCGAGGATCAGCAGCGGCTCCTCCTCGACGGTCTGGCGAAAGACCCGGGCGTTGCCCGCGAACTGCCCGTGGATGGAGGTCGGTACGTGCAGATCCGCCATGGTGCGCTCGATGGCGGCAGTGGCGACCCCGAGCGGCTCGCCCACCGGCAGATTGAACGAGAACGTGGTGGCGACGAACGGTCCCTGGTGATTGATCGCGATCGGGGTGAGTCCCGGCCCGTAGCGGGCAAAATCCGCCAGCGGAATCATGGTCGCGGGATGAGTGCTGACGGCGCTGGCGGTGGAAGCCCCGCCGGTGGGGGTGGCGATCTGGTTCTCGGCGTAGTTCTGCGCAGCGCTGCTCTGGGTCACGCCCGGAAACTGGAAGTCCGCCGCCGCGCCCATGCTCGCCTCGGTGCCCGACAGCGCCCCGCCGGAAGTGCTGACATACAGATCCTTCAGCGTCGAGGGATTGTTCCAGAACTTCGGGTCGACCTCCATCACCACGTGATACTGGTTCATGTCCTCGTAGAGGGTCGAGACGAGGCGCTGCCCGAAGGCATCATAGAGCGTGTTGTCGATCTGCGAGAGATTCAGACCCAGGCTCGCGGCGCGCAGGCGGTTGATGTGCAGCCGCACATCGAGGCCGCCTGCCTGGCTGTCGGATTTCACCTGGCGCAGTTGCGGGACCTTCTTCAGCGCCCGCTCGATGCGCGGCGCCCACGTGTTCAGCGCCTGCAGGCTGCTCGAGAGCAGCGTGTACTGATACTGCCCGTAGCCCTGGCGGCCGCCGGAATGAATGCTTTGCGCGGACTGCAGGTACAGCCGTGCGCCGGCGAACCCCCTCAGCTGGTACGTCAGCTGGGCAATCACCGCCGCATCGGAGAGCTTACGCTCGGCGAGCGGCTTCAAGGAGATGAACATGTGCGCGGTGTTGCTGCCCCCGAAGAACCCACCGCCCGTGAACCCCACCACGTGCTCGACCGCCGGGTTGCGCTTGACGATGTTGACCACGTAGCGCAGCTTCTTCTGCATCGCCTCGAACGAGCTGCTCTGATCGGCAACCATGAACCCGGTGAGGTTGCCGGAGTTCTGCTGCGGGAAGAAAGTCTTCGGCACGATGGCGAACAGGTAGAAGTTGAGCACCACCACGCCGAGCAGCGCCAGCATCACCAGGCGCGGGTGGCGGATCGCGATCCCGAGGGTATGGTCGTAGAAGTCGCGCAGGTGGCCGAAGCCGCGCTCGACGGCGCGGAAGAACCAGCCCTGACGCGGGTGCGCACGCAGCACCCGCCCGCACAGCATCGGTGTGGTGGTGAGCGAAATCACCAGCGAGAGCGCCACGGTGATCGCGAGCGTCATGGCGAACTGGCGAAACACCCGGCCGACGAGCCCGCCCATCAGCAGGATGGGCACGAACACCGCGATCAGCGCGGAACTCATGGCGAGCACGGTGAAGCCGACCTCGCGCGCCCCCTCGAGCGCGGCCCGCAGGCGCGGCTCGCCGGCCTCGATGTGCCGGGTGATGTTCTCGATCACCACGATCGCATCGTCGACCACGAAACCCGTGGACACGGTCAGGGCCATCATCGAGAAGTTGTTCAGGCTGAAGCCGAGCAGATAGATCACCGCCAGAGTGCCGATCAGCGCAAGCGGCACCGCGACCGCCGGCACCAGCGCGGCGCGCGGATTGCGCAGCATCACCAGCACCACGGTGACCACCAGCAGCACCGCCAGCAGCAGCGTGATCTCCACATCGTGCAGCGAGGTGCGGATCGGGCCGGTCTGGTCGTGGGTCACCACCAGATTGATGCCGCGCGGAATGCTGGCGCGAATATCCGGCAGCAGCGCCTTGATGCGATCGACCGTGGCGATCACGTTGGCATCGGGCTGTTTGCGGATGATCATGGCCACCGCGCGGCGGCCATCGAGCAGACCGAGCGTCTGCACGTTCTCGACGCCGCGGGTGATCTTCGCCACGCTCCCGAGGCGCACCGCCGCGCCGTTGCGGTAGGCGATGATGAGCTTGCGGTACTGGCGCACGCGGGTGGCCGCATCATTGACGTAGATCTGATAGCGCCGGCCGCCGAAGGACAGCGCGCCCTTCGGGCTGTTGGCGTTGGCCGCCGCGATCGCCGCGCGCACGTCCTCGAGCCCGATGCCGTAGGCGAACAGCTGGCGCGGATCGAGGTTGATGCGGATCGCCGGCAGCGAGCTGCCGCCGATGTCGATCTCGCCCACCCCCGGCACCTGCAGGAGCTTCTGATAGATGACGGTCGAGGCCACATTGTAGACCTGACCGATCGGCAGCGTGTTGGAGGTCAACGCCAGGATCAGGATCGGGGCCTCGGAGGGATTGTAGGCGAAGTACCGGGGATTGCTGCGCAGCGAGGCCGGCATGTCCTGCCGGGCCGCCTGGATGGCCGCCTCCACATCGCTCTCGGCCCCGTGAATGTTGCGCCTGAGGCTGAAGATCAGCACGATCTGCGCGCGCCCCTCGGTGCTTTGCGAGGTCATCTGGTCCACCCCGGCGATGGCGCTCAGATGCCGCTCGAGCGGCGTGGTCACGCTGGTGGCGACCGTCTGGGGACTTGCCCCCGGGAGCTGCGCGATCACCACGATGGCGGGGAAATCCACCTGCGGCATTGCCGAGACCGGCAGCAGGAAATAGGCGATCAGTCCGGCGAGCGCCAGGCCGCACGACAGCAGCGTCGTCGCCACCGGCCGCGTGATGAACAGCCGCGAGACGTTCATGGCGAATCGAGCGACAGGGGTCCGGAGTGACGCGGCGGCACCCCGGCCCAGGCCTTGGCCCGCCGCGCCAGCCGGTCGAAGAAGAGGTAGACCACCGGGGTCGTGAACAGCGTCAGCAGCTGACTGAGCAGCAACCCCCCGACGATGGCCAGGCCGAGCGGCCGGCGCAGCTCCGAGCCCGTACCGGTGCCGAGCATCAGCGGCAACGCCGCGA
>JAJZMI010000038.1 GCA_021798335.1 Pseudomonadota bacterium
ACGACAAGACCCCGACGTTGGTCGTGGTGGGCCAGTATGACGGCGAGTGTCCGGCGCCGCAGTCGTTCGAGTTCTGGCACGCGCTGCGCGCCATGCACGTTCCGACGGAACTGGTGGTGTATGCCGGAGAGGGTCACGGGTTCCACAAGACCAAGGATCTGCGCAACGTGCTCGAGCGCGCCCTGCGCTGGTTCGCAAAGTATCTGAGCGCGAAACCGGCGGCCTGAGATCGGGTAAATCCCCGCGACTCGGCACGATGGCGTGCACGGAATGCCCGATTTCGGGCGCTCACGCCTGAGTCGGCCGCTGGAAACTCGCTCGACCCGGGCACGAGCCTTGCCAACGCGCGGTGCCATTCCGGTATCATCCTCGACACCGTCCGGTGCCGCGCAGCCGCGCGTCCATCGATTGCATCACGACGCCGCGGCGCCGCTTCAGGCACTGCGCGACGAGGAGACACCCCATGCTGCGACCGGCTTGCCGATCGTGAATCAGTTCGTTTTCATGTTGAGGATATGGCTGCTGGTGCTGCTCGGCTGCACGGCGTTCGTGGCGTTTTCGTTCGGGCACTGGGACCTGCCGATCGCGCTGTACTTCTGGAAGATCGGACACTTCCTGCATCCGCTGAGCAAACCCCTGGGCGGCTCGGTGATCCTGGGTGTCGAATCGGCCGTCATCCTGCTGCTGCTGCTCGCGCGCCTGCTGCGCGGGCACATCTCACGGTTCGGGGAGGTCCTCGCCATTGCCTGTCTCACCTCGATATGCGCCTACGGCATCGACAGCCAGGTGTTGAAGGTGTTCTTCGGAGTTCCGAACCCGACGGCGGTGATCCACGGCGCGCGGCATGCCTTCAACATCATGCGCGGCTCGGGGCAAAGCAGCTTTCCATCCGGCCACATGGTGCTCGCCGGCTCGTTCGCCGGGGTATTCATGCGGCTGTATCGCGCCAGCATCTGGCCGCTCGCGGGGCTGCTGCTCGCCGCCGCGGCGCTGCTGCTGGTCGGCGACTGGCATTTCCTCAGTGATCTTGTCGCCGGCGCGTTCGTCGGGCTGTCCGCGGGCCTGTTGGCCGGGGAAGGCTGGGCCGCTCACACCGCGCGGCGGTCTTGATCGGAGCGCCAGGCGATCCGGCCTGCCCTCGGCCGCGATCCCGGATGCCGTGGACGCGCATCGCGAGCAAGCGGATCGAGTGCGGCGGCACTGTTTGGCGGGCTTGCGAGCCCAGCCGATCCACCGTCTCGGTGTGCCGGAGCGCGCGCTCTCCTTGGCTGAGCGCGACGCCTCGGCGCGTCCGGATCTCCATGCGCCCGGTGTGTGACCGGTCTTATCGCGAAGCCCGCAATCCGCGCAGAACGGTCGGTACGCCCGGCCGTCCGGCGGTCCGTGATGGGTCGGGCACGCGCGCTCCCGCCCGCGACAGCGGTTGATCGGATGGAAACGGACCGTTACAGTCCCATCCTCGGACGAGCGCGGCGGAAGCAGGGGGGCTGCGTCGTAAATCACCGACAATTATCTGGAGCAGCCCATGGATCTTGCGCACGGTAACGGCGTCAACCGCATTTCGGCCCTCAAATTTCCCGCCGATGCCCTGGCCTTCCTGCGCGCCGGGCTGCGCGATCCGCGGCGCGTCAGCGCGGTTGCGCCCTCTGGGCGGGCGCTCGCTCGCCTGATGACCTCCGAGATCGTCGCGGGCAACGGCCCGGTCATCGAGCTCGGCCCGGGCACGGGTGCGATCACCCGCGCGCTGCTCGACCGCGGGGTTCCCGAGCGGCATCTAGCCCTGATCGAGCTCGATCCGCAGCTGGCGGTGATGTTGCGCAGCCGCTTTCCGGCGGCACGCGTGCTCGCCATCGATGCCGGCCGGCTGCGCCGCGTGGATCCGTTCGATGGCTGCGCCGCCGGCTCGGTGGTCAGCGGCCTGCCGTTGCTGTCCCTGCGCGACCGCGAGATCATGAGTATCCTCAGCGGCGCGTTCCGCCGCCTGCGTTACGGCGGCGCCTTCTATCAGTTCACCTACGGGCTGCGCTGTCCGGTGCCGCGCCGCATCCTCAAGCGACTCGGGTTGCGCGCGCAGCGCATGGGCTGGGTGGTGAGCAACATTCCTCCGGCCGCGGTCTACCGGATCGAGCGGCCGGTACGCCGCTCGGCAGCGAGCGCCGCGCACGCCGACTGACCCGGGCGCGCTGCCTCGCGCGCTCCCGCCGCGCAGTCCAGCGACGACCCGGGCACAGCGCGTGGACGTCGAGCCTGGGCCCGCTAGTGCGGGTGGCGGTGATGAATGTCCGGAAAGTGCGCATGGGTGTGCGCCAGCGGCTCGTGCTGGTGCTCATGCTCGTGTGGCTCGCGGCCGTCCCACTCGAAGTCATGCGCGTGCTGGTGGTGCGCGTCATGCCGGTGGCTGTGCGTGTGCAGCAGCGGCGCATGTGTGTGATGATGCACGTGCTTCTCGGTCAGGTGTAGCCAGACACCCATGCCCATCAAGAGGGCCGCGGCCGCCAGGGCCGGCCCGGGCAGGTGTCGAAACACCACCAGCGAGGCCACGGCGCCGATGAACGGCGCCGTGGAGAAGTACGCGCCCGTGCGCGCCGCACCGAGATGCCGCAGGGCAAGCACGAACAGCGTGAGGCTCAAGCCGTAGCCGGCGAAGCCGAGCAGCGCGGCGGCCGAGATCGCCGCGACTCCCGGCGGCAGCAGGCCGAGGTACGCCCCGATGCCGAGGTTCACCGCGCCGGCGCTGACCCCCTTCAGCGCCGCGATCACGAACGGGTCCTGGATCGAGACCTTGCGCGTGAGATTGTTGTCGATCGCCCAGCAGACACACGCGCCCGCGATGCAGGCGGTCCCGAGTGCGTCGGCGGGCGCGAGCCGCGCCGGCCAGGCAAGCACCACGCCCCCGGCAATGATGGCGAGCAGGCCCGCAAGCACGCGCCGGTCGAAATTCTCCCGAAATACGCACCATGCCAGCACGGCGGTGAGCACGCCCTCCAGGTTCAACAGCAGGGAGGCATTGGCGGCTGGAATGACGCGCAGTCCGGTCATCATCAGCACCGGTCCGAGCACCCCGCCGGTGACAATGGACGCCGCGAGCCAGGACAGATCGCTCCCTCGCCACGACGAGGCGGCCGCTCGGGAGCGCACTGCGGCGCGCAGCGCGATCCAGATCGTAAGACCGAGGCCGCTGCCGGCATAGAGCAGGCCGGCCAGCACCACGGGGGCGCTGTGGCGCAGCAGCAGTTTCGCGAACGGTGTGCTCGCGCCGAACAGCACGGCGGCGAGCACCGCGTAGGTCACGCCCTGCCGTGCACCGCGGCCCGCCACCGAAGATTCCTCATGCATCGCACCGAAGTATACGGCGCGAGCGCGGCTGCGTTCCCGCCGGGCAGCTCACGAGGCTGGTGCGATCTGCCGGGCATGCAGATCGTAGACATCGGCTTCGACAACCTCGACGTCCGCCCAATCCCCAGGCTTCAGCCCCGTCGCCGCCGCGATGCGCACCACACCGTCTATTTCGGGGGCCTCGGCCTCGCTGCGGGCAACGGCGCCATCGCCGTCCACCGCATCGACCAGCACCCGCAAACGCCGGCCGACGCGGCGGCGCAGCCGCGCCGCGCTGATTTCGGCCGCGCATTCCATGAAGCGGTCATAACGCTCTGACTGGATCTGCGGCGCAACGTGCGCGCCGAGGTCGTTGGCGGCCGCTCCCTCCACCGGCGAGTACTTGAAGCAGCCGACGCGGTCGAGCTGTGCCTCGCGCAACCATTGCAGCAACTCCGTGAACTGCGCCTCGGTCTCGCCCGGAAAGCCCACGATGAACGTACTGCGCAACGTCAAGTCGGGACAAAGCCGCCGCCAGGACCGGATGCGCTCGAGAGTGTTCTCGGCGTGCGCCGGCCGGCGCATTTGCTTCAGCACGGCGGGACTGCCGTGTTGGAACGGGATGTCGAGGTAGGGAAGCACGCGCCGCTCGGCCATCAGCGGGATCAGCTCATCGACATGAGGATACGGATAGACGTAATGCAGCCGTACCCACGCGCCGAGCGAGCCCAGCGCCCGAGCGAGATCGGTCAAGCCGGTTCGATACTCGACTCCGTGCCACGTGGCGCCCGCGTAGCGCAGATCGACGCCGTAGGCGCTCGTGTCCTGGGAGATGACCAGCAGCTCCTTCACGCCTGCGGCGACCAGCCGCTCGGCTTCGAGGAGCACCTGATCGATGCGGCGGCTGGCCAACCGGCCGCGCATCGCCGGAATGATGCAGAAGCTGCACGAGTTGTTGCAGCCTTCGGAGATTTTCAGATAGGCATAGTGACGGGGCGTGAGACGGATGCCCTGGGGCGGAACCAGGTCGAGGAACGGATCGTGCCGCGGCGGTAAATGCGTGTGCACGGCCTGCAGCACCGCGGCGTAATCGTGCGGGCCGGTGACCGCGAGCACCCGCGGATGCCGGGCGCGAATGCGCTCGGGGCGTGCTCCGAGACAGCCTGTGACGATCACCCGGCCGTTGTGGTCGAGTGCTTCCTGGATCGTCTCGAGAGACTCGTCGATGGCCGCATCGATGAACCCGCAGGTATTGACGATCACCAGGTCGGCCTGCTCGTAGCTTGGGCTGATCTCGTACCCCTCTGCCCTGAGGGTGGTCAGAATGCGCTCGGAGTCGACCAGTGCCTTCGGGCAGCCGAGACTGGCGAAGCCGATTCGGGGGTGGCGTGGGCTGCGCCCACGACTCTTGGCTGCGCGCAATGCTCTACCGCCCATAGGGCACGATGATCTCGGCCTTGCCGAGCGCCTCGGCGCGCACCGCGGCGGCGACGGCTTGCGCCGCAGCGCCCCGGTTCAGAGCCAGCCGTGGGACTCGCAGCGCGTAGAGCACGATGCGGTAATGATGGGCCGGACCCGGCGGGGGGCAGGGGCCGCCGTAGCCGCGGTAGCCGTAATCATTGCGCGCCTCGATCGCCCCGGCGGGTAGCGACCCGTCCGGGCCGCCGGCCCCCGCCGGCAGGGCGCGGACGCCGGCCGGCACGTCGAAGACGACCCAGTGCCACCAGAGTCCACCGGGGACATCCGGGTCGAACATCAGCAATGCGAAGCTGCGTGTGCCGGCCGGTGGATTCCGCCAGGCGAGCGCAGGGGAGACGTTCTCGCCGCGGCAGCCGTCGTCGGCGTAGATCTGTGCCCTCGGGAAGGTGGCTCCAGGGGTCAGGTCAGGACTGCTGAGTCTGAAGCCTCTGGCGGGCGCAGCTCGAGCAGAGCCCTGCGCCGCGAGCGGCAGGACAGTCCAGAGCAGTGCGGTCAGCACGGCTATCGGGCGGCTCGAACAGACCAGGAATCGTCGATACATGGGGGGCTCCGGGCAGGGCCGGCACAGGTGGCCCGGCACAGTGTGCAGTGAAGCGGACCATCCGGCAAACTAGCGCAGATGAACGCCGTAAAGACCGCCCTCGTCGCTCCCTCGACCGACCGGTTGAGCCCGGTGCCGCGGAACGAGCACGGAGGCGAGTGACCCGGCCGGTATGAGCCATTTGCGCAACGTCCGCGCACGCCAGCCACGGCGGCGTTGCGTGCGCAGTGGAGCAGCGTCCGGCGGCACATGTGAGAGTCGTCCTATCCCTTGCGCCGGTTCGCGGACCTGGATATAATTTCAGCCGCACGAACGACGTGCCTACCGCCGAGAGGGCGGGAAGTGACGCGCGGGGAGTGGCCTGCGCGGCGCAGGCAGCGAACGGGTCACCGTTCACCCGCCTCAGCGCCGCCCCACGAAGAACCGCGAACCGGCCCAAAGGTCCTGGCAAGCCCCAAGGCTTGCAAGGACCGAGATACGGCAAGTGCTGTCTGGAACGGCATGAAGACGTGTCGGGGCAGGACTCTAATGGCCTGTGCCGCGGAACTCGCCGGGACGAGCGGCGAGTGCCTCGAGGGGCTGCGTCCCGCGCGTGCCAACGCTCGAGCCTATGATCGGCAGGCACGACGGCGTCTCGCGACGATGAGCACGTGCGCGCCGGCCGTGCCCCGGGCGGCGGCGCCCGAAGCGCCCGAGTCATGATGGAATTCGATCACGCGTATTACGATCGCTACTACTTCGACCCGCGCACAGCCGTGACGTCGCGCGCCGAGATGCGAGCCCGCGCGCGGTTGATCGGCGCGTTCATCGCGCACGTGGGCTTGCCCGTGCGGCGCATGCTCGACGCGGGCTGTGGCACCGGACTGCTGCGCGAGCCGCTACGGCGGGTACTGCCCAAGGCGGCCTACGTCGGCCTGGAGGCGAGCGAGTACCTGTGCCGCCGCTACGGCTGGCTGTCCGGACACGTGCAGGAATTCCGGGCGCAGGAGCCGTTCGATCTGGTGATCTGTTATGACGTGCTGCAGTACCTGGGCCCGCGCGAGGCGACGCGGGCGCTCGCCAACCTGGCCAGACTGTGCCGCGGGGTCTTGTACTTCAGTGCGCTCACGCGTGCCGATTGGCGCAACAACTGCGATCGCAGCCGTACGGATCCGAACGTGCACCTGCGTCAGGGGGAGTGGTACCGCATGAGGTTGCGGCGCGCGTTTCGCGAGGTGGGGGCCGGCTTCTGGCTGCGCCGCGGCGCGCCGCTGACACTGTGGGAACTGGAATCGACCGGTTGAACGACGGGAGTGCGCAGTGCCCGATACACAAGCGGACCGCCTGATCGCTGTATTCCGCGGTACGGTGATCTGTGTGCGCGAGACGGGCGTTTCCCCCGGGCTTACGCTGCGGGGTGTCTCGGCGGCGAATGTTCAGGAGCGCTTGATCGTCACATTCCTCGGCGATGTTCCGCAGGATCTGCCCGAGCGACTCGCCGCGCCGAGCGTCCAGGCGATGGATGCCCAGTGCTACCGTATCGACAGTCCGCCAGGTCAGTGGCTGATCCGGGCGCGCGCGTTGCACGTGCACCGGGACGTCGGCGCCGGGTTTTTTCGCGCCGTTCCGCCGCGGGCGGTGCCGCCGCACAAGCGGTTGTTCTGGACGGTCGTCCTCGCAATGGCGCGCAGCCGCGCCGGATTGTGGGTACTGCGCGCGTTGCGGCGCCGTTGAGGGGGGCGTTCAGCCGGCCTGGGCGAGCTGTCGTTCGAGGGCCGTCGTACGTGCGCCGGCGAGCAGCGTCCGGTAGACCGACAGCTGCCCCTCGAGCACGCGCGGCCAGGTGAAATACCGCATCACATGTGCGCGCGCATGTGCGCCGAGAGCCTCGATATCACGCTCGTAAAGAGCCGCGATCGCATCGGCGAGACTGTCCGGGTCGCCCGGCTCGCTGAGTATTCCGCAGCGCTCATCGACCAGCTCCGGTATGGCGCCCGCGCGCGCCGCGACCACCGGGCGGCCGCACGCCATGGCTTCGAGCACGACCAGACCGAAGGTCTCGAGCGTGCCGGCGTGCACCAGGGCGTCGGCCGAGGCCAGCCAGCACGCCAGATCAATGGCGTCGCGGCGGTACGGGATCCGCGTCACGTTGGGGGCCAGGCGCGCGGCGCGCCCACCGCCGATCAGTATCAGATGATAGGGCCGGCCGAGACCGGCGAACGCGCGCAGCAGCACGGGCATGTTCTTCTCGCCGGTGAAGCGGCCGGCATACACCAGCACGCGTGCCGCGCTGTCGAGTCCGAGGCGGCGGCGCAGCCACGCGCCGCGCCGGGAGGGATGAAACAGCTGGGGATCGACGCCCAGGGGCTGACGTACGACGTGCTTGACGCCCAGGTCGTCGAGAAACTCCCGCATCAAACGGCCGGGAGCGAACACCACGTCGAACCGTCCATACAGCTCGCGCAGGTAGCTGCCCGAGAGCCGCTCGATGAGGCTGCCGAATCGCCGGCCGGCGATGCGCGGCAGATTGGAGTGGCAGAATGCCGCGCACGGGATCCCGCGGCGGTGCGCCACCCGCCATGCCGCCCAGGCCGGATGGAACGCGTCACCCGCTTCGATGATGTCCGGAGCCAATGCCTCGAGCTGCCGTGCCCACAGGCGGGGATTGAGCGGCAGGCGATAGTTGAACGTGCCCGGGATCGGCACGCCGGCGAGGGTGCTGATCCCGCCGCGCTCGATCCGCTGGGCGGTGCCCGGCACGAGCACGGTGTGCTGCCATCCCGGCTGAGTCGCCAGCCACGTATGTTTGGCGATCAGGTACCGGCGCACTCCCCCGCTCGTCGGCGAGTAGAACACGGTGGTGTCGACGAGATGGCGCCGGTTCATGGGTCGATCCAGATCCTCGGGGCCCGTCTCCCCGGCGGATCATTGCACGCCCCCCGCCGCGCAGTGTCAAGATGGCGCCCGCCGCCGCGGGCCGGCCCGTCATGCCGCCGTTTGTGCGCGGTCCCGGCTGCCGTGACGCAGCGCGACACAGGCGGCGATCAGCTCCTCGGCGCTTACGAAGCGTTCCTCGCGCCGCTTGGCGAGCAGCCGGGCGAGCAGCTCGGTATAGCCGGACAGCGATGGCGGCAGGCGCGGTGGCGAGGCATTGACGTGCTGCTGCAGCACTTCCATCGCACTGTTACCCATGAATGGTTTGCGGCCGGTGAGCATCTCGTGGAAGATCACCCCGAGGCTGTACAGATCCGAGCGCGGATCCAACTTCTCGCCGAGCGCCTGCTCGGGGCTCATGTAATAGGGTGAGCCGCGCAGCACTCCGGTGTAGGTGCTGCGGTGGCTGACGTCGAGGAGGCGGGCCAGACCGAAGTCGATCAGCACCACGTTGTCGTTCTCGCGCAGCATGACGTTGGGGGGCTTCAGGTCCCGGTGCAGCAGTCCCGCCCGATGGACCACGGCCAGGGCTGCCCCGATCTTTTCCAGAAACCGCAATGCCTCCGACTCGGTCACGCCCACCTGCATGCGCGCCTTTAGATCGCCGTGCGGGAAGTATTCCATCGCGAGATATTCATAACCGTCCTCCATGCCGTGATCGAATATGCGTACCACGGCCGGGTCATGGACGGCGAGGATGGCCTGATACTCGCGCGCCAGCGCCTGCTTGGTCCGGTCTTCGCATGGGACCTTGCTCACCTTCAGCGCCACTTCGGCCCCGAGCGTGCGGCTCTCGGCCAAGTACACGACGGCCTTCTCCGATTCGCTGAGCGTGCGGATGATCTCGTAGCCGCTGATGGCGGGCTGGCCCGTCGCGAGCACCCCCGTGGCGCGCCGCTTGGTTTGCATCGGGAGCGAAGCCGGCTTGCGCTCCAGCGCCCCGAACGCCCGGTCGAGCGCGCTCTTTAGCCGGCTCGGCGTCAGCAGGCGCTTGGGCAGATAGTCCGCCGCGCCAGCGCGCAGTGCCTGGATTGCGGTGAGCTCATTCCCGCGCTCCGCCAGCGCCACCAGCACGGGCGCGGTGTCGCTCGAGCGCAGGGTGCGCACGAGCTTCACGCCCTCGGATTCGCCCGGCTCATCGTCTGCGCCGAAGTCCGCCGACAGGATGAGCCCTTCGCAGGCCCGCCCCGTTGCCAGGCCGCTCATGGCATGCCTGTCCTCGGGATCCACGGTGCCGATCGCCGCCTGCGGATAGAGGATTGCAAGGTGCAGCCGCAGCCATTCGCGATATTTCGTATCGCGTTCGACGATCAGTATGCGTTGTGCTGCGGAACTCATGCGCCGACTTCAAACCATGAACCAGGGCCGCTTCCTTGTCGCGGTTTGCGGCGTCATTCTGTGAAACCGGTCATTCCCCTGATTGCGTTATGTGATGCCGGCGGATCGGGGCCGGCAATCACCGCGGCAGCAGGAACTCCCGCCCCCGATAGCTCAGCGCTACGCCGTCCGGCCGGATCGCCACCACCGTGACGCCGTCCGGCAAAGAGTCGCCGGTATGCAGGATGTGCATGTTGATCATCACGTAGCGCTTGCTCGGGTCCGGATCGTAGACGTGCAGGTCCAGATGCAGGCGCGGCAGGTCGCTGCCGGGCTGCGCGGCGATCTCGGCATACAGCGGCAGGGGGCCCTGTGCGCCGGCTGCCAGGCCTGCGGAACCCCCGGACGCGGGTGGCTGGATCGCCGGGGCGAGATCCGCCGGATTGGGAGCCTCGGGAAGCGCCACACCGCCGGTCGGGGCGGTCGCCACGGAATGCCCTCCTGCCGAGAATGGCGCCGGCGGTTCCGCAGTCGCAAGTGATGGTTCGCCTGATGTGCGGGTGAGCGCCGCCTCGGCTGCGGCCGTGGACGTTGGCGGCGTCGCCGTCCAGGAAGCCGGCCCGGCACCTGACTGCGGCGATGCAAGAGAGGGCATCACGGGCGCCGGATTTGGTGCCACGGCCGCTCGGGCCGCCGCTGGGGCGGGCGAGGGTGCCGGGTGGCGTAGCATCAGCCAGGTCAGGACAACCACATTGATCAGCAGCAGGGCGCCGATGATCAGGGCCCACGCCGGCAGCCCACGGCGCGGCGGGACGATTTTGACCTCGAACAGGCCCGGTCCATCCTGACGTTGGCGGGCGCTCTCGGATTTCTTCAGCGCATCGAGGATGAATGACATGTCAGCCGCCTTGGCCGCGCCGACTGAGCATCGGTGTCCCCGGCCGGGCAAGCGCGCCGGACAGCGCCAACTGCGTCTCGATACCGGCGATGCCGTCGACCGTCAACCCGTGTGCGTGCTGGAAGCGGCGTACCAGGCGAGTCAGACGCGCATCGTACACGTCGCTCGGGGGCTGTTTGTCGCGGATGCCTTCCACGCGCTCCAGGCTCTCGCGCAGCCAGCGCACGCGCGCCCCGCTCATGCCTTGCAGGAGGGTGCGCACCTGTCCGCCGATCGGTCGCCACAGCAGGACGTAATGGCCCATCCAGTCGCGCGAGAGCGCGGCAATACTCACCCGCTGAGGAGTGGGTCCGAGCGCGAGCAGCGCATGTGCGTGATCCAGGCCGGTCATGAGCACCTCGTACCTGTGGCCCCTCGAGTCGGTCAGCCGCAGGATGGCCGGGCGATTGTACAGGCGCAGTTGCCCGAGCGAACCGTGCGCCTTGAGGCAGGATAGCCCGTGCTGCGCGGCCTGGACACAGGGGCCGGGGCCCGAGGCCGGGTCGCCGTGGGTATAACGCAGATTCCACAGGTTGAATAGTTTGGTGTAGGCCGCCTGCCGGGTCGTCTCGCTCTTGTACCGATCGAGCAGTCCCGCCAACGTCGGCTTTATCTTGACAGGTTGAGGTGCGGGCGCGTCGGGCGGCACGACCGGCCTGCCGGTGGGTGCGGGGGCCGGTGTCGATCGCCACATCGCCGGCTCGAGCCGCCACAGCGTGACGGTTGTGGCGGCCAGCAGAATGAGCGAGGCAGCCGCGGTCCATGTTGCCCAGCCGCGCCTCGCGCGCCGTCCGAACACTTCGGTGGCGGCCTGGCGCACCAGGGCGGGGGTGATGTGGTGACGATCGAGCGAATAGCCCCCGAGCAGTGCGCGGTCGCACAGGATGTTGATGACCCGAGGCACTCCGCCAGAGAGGCGGTGGATGTTCCGCAGGGCGCCGCGGCTGAACATCTCGGTGGTCGCGCCCGCCACGCGCAGCCGATGCCGGACGTAGGCCACGGTCTCGGGCGCCGAGAGCGGATCGAGATGATAGCGGCCGGTGACGCGCTGGGCGAGCTGGCGCAACTCGCTGCGCTCGAGCAGCTCGCGCAGCTCCGGCTGCCCGATCAGGATGATTTGCAGCAGCTTCTGGGTGTTGGTCTCCAGGTTGGTGAGCAGTCGCACCTGCTCGAGCACCTCCGGCTCGAGGTTTTGCGCCTCGTCAACCACCAGCACGACACGCCGTCCCGCCGCGTGCGCACGCAGCAGGTAGGTGTTCAGGATGTCGACCAGGTCCTTCAGGGAGCCGGCGGCGGGATCGGGTACTCCAATGCCGAGCTCTTCGCACAGGGTCAACAGGAACTCCGGCGCGGTCATGCGCGGATTGAGGATGAGCGCGAGCTCGGCATTCTCCGGAGCCTGCGCCAGCAGCGAGCGTACGATCGTGGTCTTGCCCGTGCCCACCTCGCCGGTGAGCTGGATGAAGCCGCCGGCCTCCTTGATGCCGTACAACAGGTGCGCCAACGCCTCGGCGTGCCGCTCGCTCAGAAAGAGATAGCGGGGGTCCGGCGTGATCGAGAACGGCTTCTCGTTCAGACCAAAAAAGGAAAGGTACATCGTAAGTCGACTATTTCAGCATGTTGCCCCGGCGCAGCGCCGCGTCGCCGAAGCGTGCGCGGACCTGCTCGAGCGCCGAATCGAGGCGCGCCTCATCCCCGCCGTGCTCGGCCGTCTCGAACAGGCCCATCTGCCGGGCTGGCGAGAGCCCCCCGAGCACCACCCCCAGCAGGCGCAGTTTGGCACCACGGTGCTCGGTCAGCCAGCGCCGCAACAGATCCCGGGCCACGTCGCGGATCGCGCGCTCCGCCTGCGTCGGCGGGGCTATTGCCTGCTGCCGCGTGAACGTGGTGAAGTCGTGGCAGCGGATCTTCACGCCGATCCGGGCCGCCATCAATCCTTTGTGGTGCAGCCGCTGGCAGGCAGTTTGCGCCAGGCGGCACAGGTGCGTATCGAGCGCCCGCGGATCCTGAAGGTCGCGGGCGAAGGTATCCTCGGCGCTGAGCGACTTTTCTTCCAGATCCGTCAGTACCGGTCGCTCATCCACACCGGCGGCTCGCTCGCGCATCCGAGAGGCGTTCCGCCCGAACAGCTGCCACAGCAGCGCATCCGGTGCGCCGCGCAATTGCCCGAGGGTGCGCAGTCCCGCCGCCTCGACTTTCTCGCCGAGCTTGCGCCCGAGGCCGGGCAGCCGCCGCACCGACAGCGGATCGAGCACCTCGCGGACCCGTTCGGCCGGCACGACGGTCAGTCCATCGGGCTTTTCCAGATCGGAGGCGATCTTCGCGACCAGCTTGTTGGTCGCTACGCCAACCGAGGCGGTCAATCCGGTACGTGAGCGAATCTCGTCCTTGATGCGCCGGGCGATGGCCGGCGGCGTCCCGAGCAACTCGATGCTGCCGGTCACATCGAGGAATGCCTCGTCGAGCGACAAGCCCTGCACCAGCGGCGTGATCTCATGGAACACCGCGAACACCTGTCGCGAGACGTCCCGGTAGCGCGTCATGCGCGGGGGAATGCATATCGCCGCCGGACACAGCCGTAGCGCCGTGCTCATCGGCATGGCCGAGCGCACGCCGAACCGGCGGACCTCGTAGCTGGCCGCCGCCACGACGCCGCGCGGGCCGGCATGTCCGACCACCACGGGCTTGCCGGCAAGCTCCGGCCGGTCATGCTGCTCGACGGACGCGAAAAACGCGTCCATGTCAACATGCAAAATGGCGCGGATCATGGCGGTCAGGTCGCGCGAGCGGCGCTCAGAGCCTGAGGAAACCGTAGGTTGCGACAACCGCGAACAGCAATGCAAAGGCGGTCAGGTAGCCCAGCGAGATCACCACGAGCTTCGCGAGGGTGCGCCACCGGCTGTCCCGATACACACGCCGCATCGCCAAGTAGAAGTAAATCAGCGTGTACGTGAATCGGCATGCGTCAGGTCCTCGGTGGCTTCCTGAATGAAATGCCGCAAGGAGTGCACCGGGTGCGCGTGATAGCGCTGCCCGCACGCGCTGCAGAAGGGACCGGCGAGAATCGTTCCGCAATTGGCGCAGGCGCAGCCCGGCGGGATCTGTGCTCCGCCCGTGGCCGCGGCTGCAGCGGCGTGTCCGCACGTGCCGTTCACGCGGGCTGGGCCGGCGCGGCGGCACACGGTGGCTGCGGGCTCGCCTGCCTGCCGAGCTCGTGCGGAGCGAAGTCATCGACATGAATGAGATTCATGACCTTGCGGTCATACTCGTGCAGGGCCTGCGCCTCGGCCGAGGTGAGGATTCCGGCCGCGAGCGCCTGGTCGATTTGCCCGGGCAGCTCCAGTGCGGTGATCCGCCCGGTCTTGATGCCCTCGACACGAATGCGCTTCTCGATGGGCTCCATCTGGATGGCGAGCGCCAGGGCCTCGCCGAGCAGGCCCAGGGGATTGTCCGGCTGGACGGTCGTGTAGATGAACTGCCCGAGCCGCTTGCGCGCTTCGCTCGGCTGCGTGAGCAGCTCGGCGACTTGCCGGCCGAGCCGGTCGGATGGCGATGAATAATGTCGGCCGCGCGGAAAGACCACCACCCACATCAGCCCCGCGAGCAGGCGGTTCGGGAAGTTGCGCAGGAAGCCGTGCAGCTGCTCCTGGGCGTGATACAACAGATTGCGGCAGGCCCACTCGACGATGGGCAGGTCCTCGGCCGGCCGGCCCTGATTCTCGTGATGCTTCAGCACCATCGAGGCCAGGTACATTGCCGAGAGCACATCGCCGAGCCGCGCCGAGAGATTCTCCTTCTTCTTCAAGTACCCGCCGAGGGTCAGCATCGCCACATCCACCGTGAAGGCGAACGAGGCGCTGAAGCGCACGATGTGCTGGTAGTAGCGCGCGGTCGGGCCGCGGACCGGCGAGCGGGTGAAACGCGCGTGGGTCAGCGCCATGACGAGCGATCGCACCGCGTTCGAGATCGTGAAGCCGATGTGGCCGAACAGGGCGCGGTCGAACTCCTCGATGCCGCGTGCGTGGTCCGGATTGCGGGCCGCGTTCATCTCGCGCAGCACGAACGGATGACAGCGGACCGCGCCCTGCCCGAATATGATCAGATTGCGGGTCAGCAGGTTGGCGCCTTCGACCGTGATCGCCACCGGCACACACTGGTGGCCGCGCGCCAGATAGTTCTTCGGACCGAGGCAGATGCCTTTGCCGCCGTGCACGTCCATGGCGTCATTGGCGACCTGTCGCCCCATCTCGGTGACGTGGTACTTGAGCATGGCCGAGGGCACCGAGGGCTTCTCGCCCCCGTCGATCGCGCCGGCGGTGACCGAGCGCGCCGCATCCATCGTGTACGTGAGCCCGGCCATGCGCGCGAGCACCGCCTCGACGCCCTCGAACCGCCCCACCGGCATGTTGAATTGCCGGCGGATGCGGGTGTATGCGCCGCTCGCCCATACCCCGGCCTTGGCGCCGCCCGTGGCGTTCGACGGCAGCGAGATACACCGCCCCACCGAAAGTTGCTCCACCAGCATGCGCCAGCCCATGCCGGCCATCTTCGGGCCGCCGATAATGAAATCGAGCGGCACGAATACGTCGTGTCCCTGGATCGGGCCGTTCTGGAACGGGATGTTGACGGGAAAGTGCCGCCGGCCGATGCTGATGCCGGGTATATCGCGCGGGATCAACGCGCAGGTGATGCCCACATCAACCGGTCCGCCGAGGAGCTGTTGCGGATCGAACAGCCGGAAAGCCAGTCCGATGACCGTGGCAACCGGCGCCAGAGTGATGTAGCGCTTGGAGAAGTTGAGCCGCATCCCGAGCACGTCCTGGCCTTGCCACGTGCCGCGGCAGACGACGCCGGTGTCCGGGATGGAGGCGGCGTCGGAGCCGGCGCGCGGTCCCGTGAGAGCGAAGCAGGGCACTTCCTCGCCGCGCGCGAGGCGCGGCAGATAGTAGTTCTTCTGCTCGTCGGTGCCGTAGTGGTTGAGCAACTCGGCGGGGCCGAGCGAATTCGGCACCGCGATGGTGGAGGATGCGGTCGTGCTGCGGCTGGCGACCTTGGTGAGCACGCACGAATGCGCGTAGGCGGAGAACTCCAGTCCGCCGTAGCGCTTTGGAATGATCATCGCGAAGAACCCGCGCGACTTGATGAAATCCCACACCGGCGCGGGCAGGTCGCCGATTTCATGGGTGATCGCCCAGTCATCGAGCATCTCACAGAGCTGCTCGCAGGGTCCGTCGAGGAACGCCTGCTCCTCGGCGCTCAGGCGCGGCGGTCGGGCGGTGAGCAGCTTCGACCAGTTGGGCGCGCCGGTGAACAGCTCCCCATCCCACCAGACCGTGCCCGCTTCGAGCGCCTCGCGCTCGGTTTGCGACATCGGCGGCAGCAGCCTGCGGTAGGTCCGCATGAAGGGGCGCGTGATCAGCGCCTTGCGCAGCCAGCGCACGTTCAGCAGCCACAATGCCCCCAGCGACAGCCACAGAAACCCCTTCCATGTGGCGCCCGCCGTGCTGCTCGCGCCGAAGTAGCTGTACGCGATAAGCAGCACGGTGAACGTCGCGGTGAAGGCGAGCAGCGAAAGTCGCCGGTAGGCCAGATAGAGCACGGCGGCGATGAACAGGAGGGTGATGATGCCCCCCGCCTGGGTCACGGCATACGCGATGGCCGCGACCGCAATCAACGCGAGGAGTGCACCCAGCATGGAAGCTCCTTCAATCCGTCGTGTTCATGAGCGTCTGCAGTCTGCCCGGACCCCTTCGATCGCGAAAGAGTACGTTTCGCGCAATACCACGGCAGACACCGTGCCGGCCAGCGCGCTTCACGGTGTTCGATCTTCGGGGAGGTTCAGCCGAGCAGCGCCTTCACGCCCTCGCGTTCCTCGTGCAGCTCGGCGAGCGTCGCGTCCATGCGCTTGCGGCTGGCGGCATCGATCTGCAAGCCGGTCACGATACGGTACTCGCCGTTGTGAGTGGTGACCGGATAGGAGTAGATCACGCCTTCCGGGATGCCGTAGCTGCCGTCGGATGGAACCGACATGCTCACCCAGTCCCCCTCCCGCGTGCCGTTCACCCATGTATGGACGTGGTCGATCGCAGCCGAGGCGGCCGAGGCGGCCGAGGAGGCGCCCCGGGCCTTGATGACGGCCGCGCCGCGCTGTTGAACCACCGGGATGAAGGTCTGCTCTACCCAAGCGTCATCCACCAGCGAACGGGCGGGTTTCCCGCCGACCAGGGCGTGGTTGATGTCCGGGTATTGTGTCGAGGAATGATTGCCCCAGACCGTCATGCGCCGGATGTCGCGCGTGTGCGTGCCGGTCTTCTCGGCGAGCTGTGAGAGGGCGCGATTGTGGTCGAGCCGGGTCATCGCGGTGAAATTGCGCGGATTCAGATCCTTGGCGTTGGCGCGCGCGATCAGCGCATTGGTGTTGGCCGGGTTGCCCACCACCAGGACCTTGACGTTGCGATCGGCGACCTCGTTGAGGGCTTTCCCTTGCGCAGAAAAGATCTGTGCGTTGGCGAGCAGCAGGTCCTTGCGCTCCATGCCCGGTCCGCGCGGGCGCGCCCCGACCAGCAGCGCCACGTGGCAGTCGTGAAACGCGACCTTGGCATCGTCCGTGGCGATGATCTTGTTCAGTCCCGCGAAAGCGCAATCGGCGAGTTCCATCACGACCCCGTTGAGCGCCGGCAGCGACGGGGTGATCTCCAGCAGATGCAGATTGATGGGCTGATCGGGTCCCAGCAGCTGCCCGGAGGCGACGCGGAATGCGAGGGCATAGCCGATCTGGCCGGCGCCGCCGGTGATCGCGACATTCAATGCGGGTTTCATGGTGAGTCGAGTCCTGCGAGGAAAGCGTGTGATTCTAGCGCCGAGGGCTGCCGTTTATCATCCCACCTCGAATCGCCGCCCCGAATCGAGTCGCAGACTCCCGGCGCCGCCTCGACACGTTCCGTTCGAGGGGCCGTGCCGGGACCCTGCGGGCGGGCCCCTCAGGCCGACTGGTCGAGCGCGCCCGCAGGGCGCAGCAGCCGCCCGAACGGGGCGCCGGAGCTGGCTTGCCGCTGCAGCAGCACGAGCAGATCCTCCACGGCGCAAGGCTCGCCGAACAGCCTCCCCTGTACCTGGTTGCAGCCGTTGCGCCGCAGGAAATCCAGCTGATCCTGCGACTCCACTCCCTCGGCAACCACCACCATGTCGAGGCTGCGGCCCATCTCGATGATGGTGCGCACCAGAGTGGCATTACCGCTGTTCGTGCCCACGTCGCGCACGAACGACTGATCGATCTTCAGCGTGCCGATCGGGAACTGCTGCAGTGCCGAGAGCGAGGAGTAGCCGGTGCCGAAGTCGTCGATCGACAGGTGCAGCCCCATGGCATAGAGCTCCTCGAGCAGCCGCAAGGTGTTCTTGGTGTCGGCCATGAGCGTCGTCTCGGTGATTTCGAGCTCGAGCGCAGTGGGCGAGACGCCGTGGCGGCGGAACACCGAGCGGCAGCGCAGGATGAAGCTGGCCTGACGCAGCTGGCGCAGCGAGAGATTCAGCGAGATGCGCCCGGGCTCGCCGCCGGCGCCCTTCAGCTGCCGGTAATCCATGCATACCCGGTTCAGCACCCACTCGCCGATGTCCAGGATGAGGTTGGTCTCCTCGGCGAGGGGGATGAAGCGCGACGGCGGAATGTCGCCGTGTCCCGGCAGGCGCCAGCGCAACAGCGCCTCGGCGCCCACCACCCGGCCGGTGGTGAGCTCCACTTTCGGCTGATAGCGGATGACGAGCTCGTCGCGCTCGAGCGCGCGGCGCAGCTTGCTCTTGAGGATCAGCCGCTCGACCGCCGCCGCGTTCATCTCGGGGGCGTAGAACGTGAAGGTATTGCCGCCGTTCTGCTTGGCGTGATACATGGCCGCATCGGCGTTGCGGATCAGGTCGATGACGTTTTCCGCATCGCGCGGGCAGAAGGCTATGCCCACGCTTGCGGTAAGAAACACTTCCTGCTGGTTCAGCTGAAAGGCGCGCGCCACTTCGTTGAGGACCGTGCGCGCCAATTGCCCGATCGGCACACGATTGTCGGTCTCGGCGGGCAGCCCGTGCAGGCACAGCGCAAACTCGTCGCCGGCCAGCCGGCCGAGCATCGCATTCGGCGGCAGGGCCCGGGTCAGCCGCTCGGCCAGCACTTCGAGCACGCGGTCGCCGGTGTCATGTCCGAACGTGTCGTTCACCTCCTTGAACCGGTCCATGTCCAGATACAGCAGCGCCACCGCCCGCCCGCTGCGCAGTCCGCGAGACAACGTCTGCTGGAGCACGTGTTGGAACTGCATGCGATTGGCGACTTTGGTGAGCGTATCGTATCGGGCCAGGTAGCGGATGCGCCGCTCGGCGCGCTTGCGGTCGGTGATGTTGCGGGCGACGAAGATGTTGCCCTGGAACTGCGGGTCGTCGGTCTCGATACGCGATCCGGCGAGGGACACCGGGATGGTCTGGTGGTCGCGAGTGTGTACCACGGTCTCGCGCGTATCCTGCGCGGCCTGCAGCAGGTCGAAGTCGGCGCGGGCGTGCTCCTCGAGCAGCGATGCGACGCCGCGGCCGAGCAGCTCCTCCTCGCTGAAGCCGAGCATCTTGCAGGCCGCGGCATTGGCGGTCTTGATCACCCCGTCGGGGGAGGTGAGGAACACCGCGTCGGTCATGCTGTTCAGAACGCTGCGCAGGTAATCCTTGTTGATGGTCGAGTGGCGCAGCCGTGCGCGCATTCGCTCCATGGCCTGCTCGAGCTCGCCCAGGCCATCCTGGCTGTAGGCTTCGACCGGGCGCGCGTAATCCCCCTGCCCGATGCGCTGGGCGCTGCGCGTGAGCGCCTCGGCGGCCTGGTGCACCCTCCGGCCGGCGCGCCAGGCGCGCACCGCCGCGATGAGGCCGCCGCCCGCGGCCACCGCCCCGGCGAGTGCCACCGGCAGAACGCCCGGCCAATGGCCCCATAGGGCCGCCGCGGCGCTCAGCACCGCGACGGAGAATGTGGCGGCGAACGCCCAGAGCGCGGAGCGGAAGTTCTTCAATGCGCGGCTCAAGCGAGAATACTCATCAGTGCACCAAGGAAATCCGACGGTGTCCGCCGTCCCACGGCGCACCCGAACTGCTTCCCGATACGGATCGAATCGGCGCGCGCAGATCGGCGGAGGGTCCCGGCAACCTGGGGCCGGCGCTTACCCGGCGGCTCGAGCCGCTCTGCCGTGCCCAGGTGCCCAGGCACAGCTCGTCATGCACAACAGAATATCAGAGTCCGGTGCGGCCCGCACGGACTGCCGCCGCCCCGGACCGTGGCCGATACCCCACCGTGCGGGGTGGCCCTTCGCGCTAGCCCCCGGCGCCGGACCAGATCCGCTTGAGGTAGCTCACCATCAGGCCGCGCATGGTGGACATCGGGTCCGCGGTGGCGGCGAAGATCGGCGGTCTGCGCCGCAGCAGCCGCCAATTCTCGCTGCGCAGCACCCGGCGCAAAAACTCGACGTTGCGGTCGATGGCCTCGATGTACGGATTGCGTCCGTCATAGAGGATCTCGATGTGGCGGTAGACTCCGCCGAACTGACCATCGAGCCGCTTGGCGCGCACTTCGTCCACGAACTGGGGCGTCTGGCGCAGCAGATCGAGGCCGGAGGCGTATTTGACCTCGGTCTGACCGCTCGGCGAGACCGGCAGCGCCACGCCGCCGAGCACGAACTCGACGTACAGCCGGTCACGGCACTTCTCCAGGTAACAGCGGTCGGCCATCTGGGCGATCATGTCCGCCGTGCCGAGCAGATGCCCCGCGACGATGTCGCGGCGGTCGCTCAGGCGAGCCTCGATCTGCGCGGCGGGAAACTCGTAACCGGTGAAGTGGATCACTTCCCGGGCAAACGGCACCCAGTGCGCGAGCCCGATCCGCGGCAGATAGTCCTCGAGAAAGCGCGCGCCGCGCGAGACGTGCACCCGGGTGAACTCCGCGCCGTTGCGCGAGTCGTGCTCATCGGTGCGCCGCAGATATCCGACGTCGTGAAACAAACCGGTGATGAGGCCGGCGATCGCGCGCTCGCCGCCGAGCCGCGCGGCCGGCTCGGCCTGACGCTCGTAGCCGACCAGCAGGCGCGCCAGAGCGAGCGTGATGTCGAGCGTGTGCTGGCGGTCGTGATAAACGGTGTCGACACCGTGATAGCCCGGGACCTCGCCGGCGAACAGCCGCTCGAAGTGAGCGAACGCGCGTCGGAGCGGCTCGAGAGACACGCTCGGCCAGGTGGGGGCGAACAGCGCCTCCACGGCCGCCTCCACCGCGGTCGTGGAGCTGACTTGCACGGTGTCGGTGACGTCGAAATCGCTGCGCCGGGCGCTGGTCATTTTACTTTGTGAGCCCGCGTGGTCGACCGCCGGCCAGATTGATGCTCGCCGCACTGTGGGTTAAATTCGACCCGGATACCGAGAGCCACTGCTCAGAATCATTTGTCGCGCTCGCTGAGCCGCGATCCGGTTCACCTCACCGGTGCGGGCGCGGCGATGCCATGCTGCTTCAGCAGCGCCTCGATCCGTGGCGGCCGGCCGCGAAACGCGATGAACGCCTCGAGCGGATCCCGGCTGCCACCCTGCGCGAGGATCGTGTCGACATAACGTCGCGCCGTGGCGCGGTCGAATACGCCATGCGCCTCGAATGCCGCGAACACGTCGGCGGCAAGCACCTCCGCCCATTTGTAGCTGTAATAGCCGGCGCAGTAGCCGCCGGCGAATATGTGGCCGAAGCTCATCGGGAAGCGATTCCAGTGCGGCATGGGCACGACAGCGACCTGCCGGTGCACCTCGCGCAGCAGTTCCAGGACGCGCCCGCCGCGCCCGGGGTCGTACTCGGCGTGCACCCGGAAATCGAACAGGGCGAACTCAAGCTGTCGGGCCATGTGCAGTCCGGCCTGGAAGCTGCGGGTCGCGAGCAAGCGCTCCTGGAGGTCGGCCGGCAGCGGCTCGCCGCTGCGATAGTGGCCCGAGATCCGTTGCAGCACCTGTCGGTTCCAGGCGTAGTTCTCCATGAACTGGCTGGGCAGCTCGACCGCATCCCAGGCGACCCCGTTGATTCCAGCGAGACTCGGAAAGTCGACCCGGGTGAGCAAGTGGTGCAGTCCATGCCCGAACTCGTGAAACAGCGTCAACACGTCATCGTGCGTCAGCAGTGCGGGCCCATCCGCACCCGGGGGCAGCAGGTTCAGGACCAGGTGCGCCACCGGCAGCGCAGCACCGCCGGTCAGATGCATCCGGCCGATGCACTCGTCCATCCAGGCGCCGCTGCGCTTGTGGGGCCGCGCGTAAGGATCGAGGTAGAAGCTTCCGACCGGCCCGCCGTCGCTCTCGATCTCGAAGTAACGCACGTCAGGGTGCCAGACGGGCGCTGCGGAGCGCTCCAGGATGCGCACGCCGAACAGCCGTTCGGCGACCTCGAACAGCCCGGTGAGCACCCGCGGCAGCGGGAAGTAGGGCCGCAGCGCCTCCTGCGAGACCGCATGCTGCTGCTGGAGCTGCTCGGAGTAGTACCCTATGTCCCAGGCCTCGAGTTCGTGGCCGGCGAAGTCCCGCAGCTCGGCGAACTCCTGCAGAGCAGCGGAACGCGAGGCGCGCGCGAGCTGCTCGAGAAACGCCAGAACCTCGCCCGGGTTGCGCACCATGCGCTTCTGGAGCGCGTATTCGGCGAAGTTGCCGAAACCGAGGATGCCGGCCGCCTCGTGCCGCCGGGCGAGGATCTGCTCGATGATCGGCGCGTTGTCCCAGCGTCCGGCGTGCGGTCCGCGGTCCGATGCGCGGGTGGACCAGGCTTCATAGAACACACGCCGCAGCTGCGCGGACTGCGCATTCGTCACCACGGCGACATAGGTGGGCTGGTCCAGAGTCAGGATCCAACCCGCCATGCGCTGCTCGTGCGCCCGCTGCCGCGCCCGTTCCACGATGGTCTCGTTCAAGCCCCGCAGCTGCGCCGGGTCCGTCTCGTGGTGGCTCCAGGCGCCGGTTGCATCCAGCACGTTTTCCTCGAACTTCGCTTGCAGCTGGGTCAGTTCGAGCATGAGCGCCTTGAAGCGCTGCTTGGTCCCGCCCGGCAGGCCGACTCCAGCCAGCTCGAAATCCCGCAGCGCGAGCTCGAGCACGCGCCGGCGCACCGGATCGAGCGTCGGGCCCTCGTGCGATGCGATGGTGCTGTAGGCCTTGTACAGCCGCTCGTTCTGAGCGAGGTCCGTCTCGTACGCCGAAAGCAGCGGCAGGCAGGCGTTGTAGGCGCCGCGCAGCGCCTCGGAATTCACTACCGCGTTCAGATGGCTGACCGGCGACCAGGCACGCGCCACGCTGTGACGGAGCACCTCCAGCGGCTCGACCACCGTCGCGAAGGTCGGCGGCTCGTGGTTGGCGATCTGCTCGATCCTGCCGCGGGCCTGCGCGAGCAGCGCGCTGATCCCCGGTTCGACGTCGCTCGCCTCGATGCGGTCAAAGGGCGGCAGGGGCTCTTGCGCCAGGAGTGGATTGTGCATGACCGGAGATTCTGCCAGTTAAGCCCGAACAAGACATGTCCGCACGAGCCGGCGGTCGCGCCCGCTCACCGCATCGTGACCAGCTCCTCGGCGCTCGTCGGGTGGATGGCCACCGTATCGTCGAGATCCGCCTTGGTTGCCCCCATGCGCACGGCTACCGCGAACCCCTGCATCATCTCGTCGGCGCCGGCGCCGATGACGTGCACCCCCACGACGCGTTGCTGCGGGCCCACGGTCACCAGCTTCATATCGCAGCGCGGCTTGCGCTCGGTGAGCGCGTGGTACATGGGCACGAAGCTGGACTTGAACACGGTGACGTCGGCATCGCCATAGCGCTCGCGGGCCGCCGCTTCGGTCAGCCCGACCGTGCCGATCGGCGGATGGCCGAACACCACCGTCGGAATGTTTTGATAGTCGAGGTGGCGGTCGCCCCGACCGCCGAACAGACGGTCGGCGAGCCGCCGCCCCGCGGCGATCGCCACCGGCGTCAGTTGCGCCCGCCCGGTGACATCACCGATCGCGTAGATGCCGGCGGTGCTGGTGGTCTGATACTTGTCGGTCTCGATGAACCCTTCGGCATCGCAGGCCACTGCGGCGCTCGCCAGATTCAAGTCGGCGACAGCGCTGGCCCGCCCGATCGCCCACAGCACGCAATCGAGGGGGCCGAGGCTGCGGCCGTCGCGAAGGCGCAGAGTCAGGTCGCCCGCCTCCCCGGCAAGGGCATCGGGCACGGCCTGCGTGTGCACGGCCACCCCCTCGGCGCCGAGAATCTTCAACATCGATTCCCCGAGCATCGCATCGAACTGCCGCAGTACCGCGCCGGTGCGGATGACGAGCGCCACGCTCGAGCCGAGCGCCGCGAAGATGCCCGCCAGCTCGAGGGCGATGTATCCGCTGCCCACCACGGCCACGCGCCGCGGCCGCTGGGTGAGCTCGAAGAAGCCGTCCGAGGTAATGCCGCGCTCGGCTCCCGGCAGCGGCGGCAGCAGCGCGCGCCCGCCGGTGGCGATGACGATGTGCGGTGCGGTGAGCCGGGTTGCGTTGACCGTAATCGAATTTCGGTCGGCGAACGCCGCCCGGCCGCGCACCAGCGTGACGCCGCGCCTGTCGAGATTGCTCGCGTAGTTGGCGTTTAGGCGCTGGATGTACGCGTCGCGCTTGCCTTTCAACTTGCCCCAGTCGTGCGCGCCGCAGGAGTGCGCAAACCCGTATTCCGGAGCATCGTGTCCGCCCTCGGCGAGGTCGGCGGCATACCACATGACCTTCTTCGGCACGCAACCGACGTTCACGCAGGTACCGCCCAGACGGTGTGATTCGATCAGTGCCACCTTGGCGCCGTACTCTGCCGCGCGCTGGGCCGTGGCGAGTCCACCGCTGCCGCCGCCGATGACGATCAGGTCGAATCCGCTCATGCGCTTCCCATCAGGCCGGCAGCGCCGTGTATTACTTCACCGGGCGCGCGCGGCTCGAAGTCTTTGCGGCGCTCCTAGTCCGCTTGTTCACCGCGGGTGCCGTGCCTCCGGCCTTCTTTGGCGCCGGACCGTCCGCTCGAGCCGGCCGCACGTTGCTGTTGCGGCTCGCCTTGGCCGCTGCACGGATGGCCGGCCGGGCGCTTGCCGCTCTACGTGCCGCTCGCGGCGCGGCGATGCCGTCAGCCGCTTCGCTGCCCTGTTCCTGCTGTGAGTCGGTCCCTGGCGGCCGGGCCCCCGGCCCGCCCGATCCCGGGCGGGCGCTCGCCGCTTTCGCGGCTCGCCCAAAGCGGCCGCGCCGGCCTCGAGCCGGTGCCTGTGCGAGCAGTGCGCGACACTCTTCCAGGGTCAGGGACTTCGGATCGCGGTCCTTGGGGATCTTGGCGTTCTTGGCGCCGTCGGTCACGTATGGGCCGTAGCGGCCGTTCAGCACCTGAATGCTATCGACGCCGAAATCGCGGATGATCCGGTTGGCGTCCGCTTCCTTCTTCAGACGGATGACTTCCAGCGCCCGCTCGAGCGTCACGGTGTAAGGATCGTCTTCCTTCAGGGAGACGTACTTGCTGCCGTACTTCACGTAGGGGCCGAAACGCCCGATGTTGCTCAGCACGGGTTCGCCGTCGGCGGTCTCGCCGAGCGTTCGGGGCAGCTTGAACAGTTCCATCGCATCGGCGAGGGTGATCGCATCCATCTTCTGACCCGGCCGCAGACCTGCGAAGCGGGGCTTCTCGGCGTCATCCTTGGTGCCGATCTGCACGAACGGACCGAAGCGGCCCATGCGCACGGTGACCGGCTTGCCGGATGCGGCATCGATTCCCAGTTCGCGCGCCTGTGCGACCTGCTCGCGCGTGACGTTCTTCTCGATCTGCTCGACCTGGTGGATGAAGGGCTTCCAGAACTTCTCGAGCGGCACGGTCCAGCGTTCCTCGCCGCGCGAGACGGCGTCCAGCTCGTCCTCCATGGCGGCCGTGAAGCCGTACTCGACGTAGCGGTGAAAGTGCTCGGTGAGGAAGCGGTTGACGATCTTGCCGATGTCGGTCGGCACGAAGCGCCGATTGTCCATCTCGACGTATTCGCGGTCCTGCAGCGTCGAGATGATCGTCGCATAGGTCGAGGGGCGGCCGATACCGTGTTCCTCGAGCGCCTTGACCAGGGACGCCTCGCTGTAGCGAGGGGGCGGCTCGGTGAAGTGCTGAGCGGCGGTGAGGCTGAGCAGATCGACCGCATCGCCTTCGTTCAGCGGCGGCAGTGAGTGGCTCTCCTCCTCGCCCTTGGCATCGTCGGTGCCCTCCTGATAGACCGAGATGTACCCGGGCTTGACCAGCGTCGAGCCGGTGGCGCGCAGCAGGTGTCGATCCGGTCCGTCGGGTCCGGCCAGCATGTCGGCGGCTACGGTGTCGAATACGGCCAGCGCCATCTGCGAGGCCACGGCTCGCTTCCAGATGAGCGCGTACAGCCGGTACAGATCGTGGTCGATCTTGCCCTCGACCTCCGCGGGCGTGACCGCCGCGGAGGTCGGTCGGATGGCCTCGTGTGCCTCCTGCGCGTTCTTCGACTTGGTTTTGAACACGCGCGGTTCCTCCGCGACTTCGTCCTTGCCGTACAGCCGTGTGGCGACCGCGCGGATTTCCTGCACCGCTTCCTGCGCGAGAGACACCGAGTCGGTGCGCATGTAGGTGATCAGGCCGATATTGCCCTCGCCGAGATCGACGCCTTCATACAGCTGTTGCGCCAGGCGCATGGTGCGGCGCGCGTTGAAGCCGAGTTTGCGCGCCGCCTCCTGCTGCAGCGTCGAGGTGGTGAACGGTGGCGCGGGAGCACGGCGCCGCTGTTTACGTTCGACCGTGAGCACGCGCAGTCGTCCAGGCGTCCGACCGCCGGCCGCGTCGCGTGCGGCGGCCTGCACCGTGTGCTCGGCCTCGCGCGCGGTCGCCTCGTTGGTCAACGAGAACTGCTCGAGCTTGCGGCCGCGAAACTCGACCAGCTTCAGCGGAAACGGCGTGGTGCTCAGCGCCTCGCCTTCCAGGGTCCAGTATTCCCGCGCAACGAACGCTTCGATCTCCGCTTCTCGCTCGCAGATCATGCGCAGCGCGGGGCTCTGCACCCGTCCCGCCGAGAGGCCGCGGCGCACCTTTTTCCAAAGCAGGGGCGAGAGGTTGAAGCCGACCAGATAATCGAGCGCGCGGCGGGCTTGTTGCGCGTTCACCAGATCGAGCGACAGCTCGCGCGGGCGCTCGACCGCCTCGCGAATTGCATTGCGCGTGATCTCGTAGAAGACCACCCGGTGTACAGCCTTGCCGTCGAGCTCGCCGCGCGACTGCAGGATTTCCTTCAGGTGCCAGGCGATGGCCTCGCCTTCCCGGTCCGGATCGGTCGCCAGATAGAGGGCTTTGGATTTCTTCAGGCCGCGGACGATGTTTTCCACGTGGCGCTCGTTCTTCGTCAGCACCTCGTAGCGCATTGCATAGTCGTGATCCGGATCGACCGCGCCTTCCTTGGGCACCAGGTCACGCACGTGCCCATAGGAGGCCAGGACGTCAAAGTCCTTGCCCAGGTACTTCTTGATGGTTTTCGCTTTGGCTGGCGATTCGACGACGACCAGGTTTTCTGCCATGTCTTCTTGTATCCGCTCAGTGCCGCGCGACCCCGCGTTCGCCGGCCATCAGCGCCTCGAAACGGGTGAACGCGTCGGACTGTCCAGGCTGCACGGACAGTGCCAGCAGCACCACCCATTTCAGTTGCTCCAGTGAAGGCTCCTCCACATCCAGCGCCAGTGTGCACTCGATGACCCGCTCGCGCTGCTCGGGCGAGAGCACGCCGTCCCGGTCGAGGCGGGCGAGGAACCCCCGGCACTCGTCCGAGAGCCGCCATAGCTCCCCGTCGGCATACACCCGCACCGCATGCCGCGGCCCGGCCGAGCTGATGCTCGAGACCCACTCCGAACTCTCGGCCAGCGCCGACAGCCACTCCATCGCGCGCACGACCTCGCCGGTCGTGAAGCCCTTGCGTTCGAGCGCAGACAATATCTGTTGCCGGTCAGGCAGTTCGTCGGAATCCGACATCATGTAGTGGTCGTAGACGTAGATCAGGACGTCGAGAACGCAGCCAGTTGTCATTGAATTCAACGTCAGTCCGAATCGATCCGGCCGTAGCGGCCGCCGGGGTATGGTGCGACACGACCCTGCAGCTCGAGAATCAGCAGCATCGAAGCGATCGATTCGCCGGACAAGCCGGAACGGGCCGCGAGGATATCGAAGGTCACGGGCTCGAAACCGAAGGCATCTAACAGCATTTCATATTCCTTGTCCAATGCGGGCACCTGCGGGATCTTCCCAATTAGTTGATTTTGCCGGCAAAATGAGATCTCGGCCAGCACCTGTGCCGGAGTCTCGACCAGATGGGCCCCCTCGCGGATCAGCTGGTGGCACCCGCGCGAGAGCGGATTGCGGATCGATCCGGGAACCGCAAAGACCTCCCGGCCCTGATCGGCCGCCAGATGCGCGGTGATCAGCGAGCCGCTCCCGGCGGCGGCCTCGATGACCAGCGTACCCAACGACAATCCGCTGATGACCCGGTTGCGCCGCGGGAAATTCTGCCGCCGGGGCGCAACCCAGGGCGGGAATTCCGAGACTAGCGTGCCTCGGCGCAGGATGCGCTCGGCCAGCCCGGCGTTCTGTGGCGGGTACCTGTGGGCCAGCCCGCAGCCGAACACGGCGATCGTCGTGCCGTCGACCTCGAGCGCGCCCTCGTGGCCGGCCGCATCGATTCCCCACGCCATCCCGCTAGTGATCACCAGCCCGGCGCGCGCCAGCGCAGCGGCGAACTCGCGTCCGATGCGACATCCGGCCGGCGTTGGGCGGCGCGATCCGACCACCGCCAGCTGGGGCCGCTTCAGCGCAGCGACATCGCCCTGGACGTAGAGCACCGGCGGCGCGCCGCGCGTGGCCGCCAATTGCGGCGGATACGCCGCGTCCAGGCACAGCACCGGCTGTGCGCCGTGCGACTCGCACCAGTGCACGTCGGCGCGTACCGCGGGAGGTTCCGGCGCCGCCAGATAGGTCCGAACGGCTTCGGGCAGGGGCACGCGGGCGATCACCCCCGGCGCGCACAGTCGGTCCGGATCGGCTGCCTCCCGCGCCAGCGCCTGAACGTGCTCGGCAGTCAGGCCCGGTGCGCGGGCCAATCGGGCGCACAGGTGAGCGAGGCTCATGGACGGGCAGCTTAGGAGGGCGCGAGGTCCGCCGGGGCACGCAAATGTGTCGCGTTGCATCGCAAATGCTGCGCTGCCCGGTGGCAACTCAGCGACCCGATGCGCCCGGCCAGGGGCGCCGCGCAACCCTGTTCCCCCGCGCGCACTGTGCCGAGGGGTGCTCCCGAGCGCTCCGGAACAGGCGCGCCGCATTGGAACGCGCATACTCTGGGCGCATGAAGTATCGACACCTCTACCACGCCGGCAACTTTGCCGACGTACACAAGCACGTGACGCTCTTGGCGGCGCTCGGGGCGCTCAAGCGCAAAGAAAAAGGGTTTGTGTACTTCGAGACCCACGCCGGACGTGGCGTGTACGATCTGGCCGATTCGGCGGCGGAGTCGCGCCACGGGATCGGGCGGCTCGTCGGCACCGAATGCGCCGCAGCGCCGCTGCGCCGCTATCTCATGCTGCTCGAGCAGTTGCGCGTCGGTCGCGGCCGGTCGCGCTTGTATCCCGGCTCGCCGTGGCTGGCGGTGAGCGAGCTTCGCGCCCAGGACCGCGCCGTGTTCGTCGAGTCCGTGCCCGAGGAGGCGCGCGCGCTCGAGCGAGCGTTGTCCGGCGCGGGCCCGGTGCGCATCCGCGCCGAGGTGGGCGACGGATTCGAGAAATTGCGATCGGCGTTGCCGCCGCCGCAGGGTCGCGCGCTGACGCTCATTGATCCGCCGTACGAGGACACGCGGCGTGACTTCGAGCGCACGAGTGCGGCGGTGGCCGACGCGATCAAGCGTTTCCCGACGGGAGTGGTGGCCGTGTGGTACCCGGTGAAGGTTGCCCGGGATACGGAGCGCTGGCTCGACGCGATGGCGCGGCGGATCACGCGAGCCATGCTGATCGCGGAGCTGCGGCTGTATCCGGCGGACTCGCGAGTCGCGCTCAACGGCTCCGGCATGTTGATCATCAATCCGCCCTACCAACTCGATGTCCAGCTCGCCGAGTCTCTCGCCGAGCTGTATGGTCGGCTGGCCGTCGGGCCGGGCGGCGGGATCATCGTGCAGCCGCGTGAGGCACGCTAGAGGTCATCTGCGGTGCACAGCGTTGCGCCGGGAGACCGGGATTGTCCGGGAACGCCGCGAATTCGGCCGCGGCGCGCCGCCCGCCAAGAGTGCGCTTTACGTGACAGCTGCGCAGCGGGGGCGCAATATCGGCGCATGGAAGGGAGAGTGGACCAGTATGCGGTGGTGGGTCATCCGGTCGGACACAGTCTGTCGCCCTTCATCCATTCCCTGTTCGCGCGCCAGACCGGTCAAGCGCTGAACTATCGGCTGATGGACGTCGAGCCGGAGCACTTCAACGTGCGGGTGCGCGAGTTCTTCGCCGCGGGAGGGCGCGGCGTCAACATCACCGTGCCGCACAAGGGCCGGGCGCTGGCACTCGCCGATGAGCTGACGGAGCGAGCATCGCGCGCCGGCGCGGTCAACACGTTGGCGGTGCGCGACGACGGGACTGTGCTCGGTGACAACACCGACGGGGTCGGGCTGACCCAGGACCTGGTGGTCAACCTGGATCTGACGCTGCGGCAGCGCAGCATCCTGCTGCTCGGCGCCGGCGG
>JAJZMI010000155.1 GCA_021798335.1 Pseudomonadota bacterium
CATTCGAAGAGGCCGGAGCGGCGGCGGTGCACATCGAGGATCAGATGCTGCCGAAGAAATGCGGCCATCTGAACGACAAGAAGCTGCTGCCGGCGGAGGAAATGGCGGCGAAAATCGCCGCGGCGGCGCGCGCCCGCCGGCACCTGTACATCATTGCGCGCACCGACGCGGCCGCGAGCGAGGGACTGGACGGCGCCGTGGCGCGCGCCCGGCGCTATCTCGATGCGGGAGCCGATGCAATCTTCCCCGAGGCGCTCACCAGCGCCGAAATGTTCCGCGAGTTCGCCCGGCGCATCGACGCGCCGCTGCTTGCCAACATGACTGAATTCGGGCGCACGCCGTATTTCACGGCCGATGAGTTTCGCGCCATGGGCTACAGGATGGTGATCTGGCCGGTCAGCGCGCTGCGCATGGCCGCCCGCTCGCACGAGCGGCTGTACCAGAGGATTGCGCGCGAGGGCGGACCGCACAGTCTGATCGGGGAGATGCAGACCCGCGAGGAACTCTACGAGACGATCCGCTACGCGGACTACGAGGCGCTCGACGCTTCGATCGTGAAGAGTCTGCCGCCGTAGACTGCCGCGCTCGCGCGCGGCGCGGCAGGGCTCAGCCGCGGCGGCCCGCTACGGTCTCGTAAGCGAAACCGAGCAGCAGCACCCAGGTGAGCACGAGCTGAAATATTGCAATAGCCATGATGTTTTCCTTTCAGTCCATAGGTCCACGGAACGCGCGGCAGTGTAGGGGGCGGTGCGCGCAGCGGACATGACCATCGCGGGGGTGCCGGGCCTGACCTGTGCGGGAGCGTCGCGGGTACTCCCTTCGGGAGAGCCGGCCCGAGCCGTGGCGAGCCACCGCAACCGGCGGTAGAATCGCTCCCCCGCCCCGCCGCGGCGTCCGACATTCCCTTCCCGTATCCCCGGAGCACCTCGATGGCCATCGCCACAGATTCCGTCGTCACGTTTCATTACACCCTCAAGGACGAGGACGGCATGGTGCTCGAGCACTCCGATCCGGGCGAGCCCCTCGCCTATCTGCACGGCCATGGCCACATCATTCCGGGGCTCGAGAAGGAGTTGAGCGGCCGCAGCAGCGGCGAGGCACTGACAGTGACGGTGCAGCCCGCCGAGGGCTACGGGGAGTACGACGCGAGTCTTGTGCAGCGCGTTCCGCGCCGCGCGCTGCGCGGCATCAGCGACATCCGCACGGGTTTACGCCTGCAGGCGCAGACCGAGCACGGTCCGCGGGCCGTGACGGTCACCCAGGTCGCCGGCGACATGATCACGCTCGACGGCAACCATCCTCTGGCCGGCAAGAAGCTGCAGTTCGAGGTACGCATCGAGGACGTGCGCCCCGCCACCGCGGCGGAACTGGAGCACGGGCACGTCCACGGGCCCGATGGGCACCATGCGCATTGAGCCGCGCTCGAGCCGGGGTGATCAGAACCAGCTGTAATTGAAGCTGACGCTGATGCGCTCGCCGCCGGGATTCGCCGGTACCTCGTGGCGCAGCCAGCTCTCGAACAGCACCACGGCGCCGGCCGCCGCACCGATCACGACCCACGGCCGGTTGGCGCGGCGCGCGGCGCGCCGCCGGGGCGGCGCGGCCATCATGCGCTCGAGCCGCGGATCCTCGATCTTCAGTGCGGCGCAGCCGCGCGGCGTCTTCACATAGAACGTACCGCTGATCGTGGCGAGCGGATGCAGGTGCAGGCCGTGTGCCGTGCCGCGCGGCATGATATTGACCCAGCAATCCGTCATGGTGAGCGCGCGGCCGGTCAGATCAAGATCGAGCGAGCGGGCAAAGGCGGCCACATGCGGGTCGACCGCGCGCTCGAGTGCCCCGAATGTCGGGGAACGCCTGTGCATGCGGCACGCCGAGCCGTAGGAGGTATACCCACCGGGGTAGTTCTGCGCCGACCAGCGCCGGCCGGCCGGGTCGTCGAGCCGCAATTGGCGGCTTTCGCGCAACAGCCGGGGAATAAGCCGCGGCGCCTCGGTCAGGCGCCGCGAATAAACCAGCGTTGGAAACAACCGCTCGAGGCTCACATGCCGAGTATAACGGCATCACACTCGCCGGCGCGCAATCCCCGGCTCGAGCCTCGCGCGCCCGGGAACAGCCCCTCGGCCGCGGCGCCGGGCGGCATCGACGCCAGGCCGATGCCGCGGCGCGCGGGGAACTCAACGCTGCCGCGGCTCGCTCATGAATATCGTCGCGGGGTGCTCGAGACGCTCCTTCAGCGCCTGGATCATCGCGGCCGCGTCGTAACCATCGACGAAGCGATGATCGAACGAGGAGGACAGATTCATCATGCGCCGTACGCTCACCGCGCCCTGGTAGACCACGGGCCGCTCGAGGGCGCGGTTGACGCCGATGATGGCCACCTCGGGCGCATTGATGATCGGCGTGCTGGCGATTCCGCCGAGCTTGCCGAGGCTGGTGAGCGTGATGGTCGAGCCGCCGAGCTCCTCGCGGGTCGCTGTGTTGACGCGCGCCGCTTCGGTCACGCGGCGCATCTCGGCGGCGATCTCCCACAGGGAGCGCCCCTGGGCGTCGCGCACCACCGGCACCTTCAATCCTTCGCTCGTCTGGGTAGCCACCCCCACATGCACCGCGCGATGGCGGATGATCACGCCGCGCTCGGCGTCGTAGTGCGCATTGCACTGCGGAAATTCCCGCAGGACATGCACCAGGGCCACGACCAGCAGGGGCAGGTAGGTCAACGCCGGCTCGCCCGCGGCGAGCCGGCTGTTCAAGTGCCGGCGCAATGCCTCGAGCTCGGTGACGTCGACTTCCTCGATGTAGGAGAAATGCGGAATGTCGCGCTTGCTCTGGCTCATTCGCTGGGCGATGAGCCGGCGCACGCCGATGACCTTGATCTCCTCGCGCTGTGGCTCGGCGCCGCCCGCCTCCGCACGTCTCGGCCGCGGCGCGCCCTGCGCATCGCCCGCGATGTGCGCCTCCAGGTCCTGGCGCAGGATCCGGCCCTGCGGTCCGCTGCCCTGCACCTGCCTCAGATCGATGCCCGCCTCGTGCGCGCGGCGCCGGTTGGCCGGGGACGTCATGATCCGCCCCTCAGCCGGCGCCGGCTCGGCGAGGGCGCCAGGCGCCCCGGCCGGCTTGCCCGCGGGCTCCTCAGGCGCCTGCGGCCCGCTCGCATCCCCGGTCTCGATCACGATCAATTCCGAGCCGACGGCGACCATCTCGCCGGGCTCGCCGCGGGTGGAAATCACCGTGCCGCTGACCGGCGAGGGCACCTCGACGGCGGCCTTTTCGGTCATCACCTCGACCAGCACCTGCTCCTCGGCGACGGTCTCACCGGGCTTGACGTGCCAGCTGACGACCTCGGCCGACACCGTGCCTTCGCCAAGATCGGGGAGCTTGAAGACGTAGCGGCTCATGCGGCGCTCTCCATCACGGCGCGCAGCGCTGCGGCGATGCGCGCGGGCCCCGGGAAATAGTCCCACTCGAACGCGTGCGGATACGGCGTGTCCCACCCGGTGACCCGCGCGATGGGCGCCTCCAGGTGCCAGAAACACTCCTCCTGCACGGTTGCCGACAACTCCGCGCCGAAGCCGCTGAAGCGGGTCGCCTCGTGGACGATGACGCATCGGCCCGTCTTGCGGACCGACGTGCACAGCATATCGACATCCAGCGGCACCAGAGAGCGCAGGTCGATGATCTCCGCATCGATCCCGCACAGTCGCACCGCCGCCTCGGCCACGTGCACCATGGTGCCGTAGGTGAGCAGGGTCGCCGCGGCGCCCGGGCGGACGATATCGGCCTTGCCGAGCGGTATGGCGTAGTGGCCATCGGGAACCTCGCCCTTGGGGTGGCTGCTCCACGGCACCGCGGGTTTGTGCGGATCGCCGTCGAAGGGGCCGTTGTAGATGCGCTTGGGCTCGAAGAACAGCACCGGATCCTCGCTCTCGATCGAGCTGATCAGCAGGCCCTTCGCGTCGTGCGGATTCGAGGGCATCACGACCTTCAGGCCGCACACGTGGGTGAATACGCCCTCCGGGCTCTGCGAATGCGTCTGGCCGCCGCGGATGCCGCCGCCGCACGGGGTGCGGATGGTCACCGGCGCGCACAAGTCCCCCGCCGTGCGGTAGCGCAGCCGGGCGAGCTCGCTCACGATCTGATCGAACGCGGGATAGATGTAGTCGGCGAATTGAATCTCGGCCACCGGCCGCAGGCCATTGACGCCCATGCCGATCGCCGCGGCGACGATGCCGCCCTCGGCGATCGGCGTATCGAGTACGCGGTGCTCGCCGTACTTGCGCTGCAACCCGTCGGTGCAGCGGAACACCCCGCCGAAATAGCCGACGTCCTCGCCGAAGACCACCACCCGCGGGTCGCGCCCCAACATGACATCGAGCGCCGAGTTGATCGCCTGCACCATGTTCATCTGCGCCATGACTCAGCCCTCCGCGCCGTCGCCGCGCGCAGCGGCCGCATCCGGCCCATGCAACAGGCGGCGCAGCTCCTCGCGCTGGCGCCTCAGGTGGGCGGGCATCTCATGGAACACGTCTTCGAACATGCTCAGCGGATCGAGCGTCGGCCCCTCGGTGAGGGTGCCGTAGGCGACCGCCTCCTTCCAACAGGCGGTCACGTGCGCCTCGAGCTCCTGCTCGAGGGCCGCGTGGCGCTCCTCGGACCACTCCCCGAGCGCGATCAGATGCGCCTTCAGGCGCAGCACCGGATCGCCGAGCGGCCAGGACTGCCATTCCTCCTTCGGCCGGTAGCGCGAGGGATCGTCGCTGGTCGAATGCGCCGCGGCACGATAGGTGACGTGTTCGATCAGAGTCGGCCCACCTCCCGATCGAGCCCGCTCCGCGGCCCAGCGCGTCACTGCATACACCGCCAGAAAGTCATTGCCGTCGACCCGCACGCCCGGAATGCCGTAACCGGGACCGCGCTGGGCGAAGGTGCGCTGCTCGCCGCCGGCAAACCCCTGGAAGGTGGAGATCGCCCACTGATTGTTGACGACGTTGAGGATCACCGGCGCCTGATAGACCGCGGCGAACGTCAGGGCATGGTGGAAATCGGCCTCGGCGCTCGCCCCCTCGCCGATCCAGCTCGCCGCCAGATGATCCTCGCCCTTGATCGCCGCGGCCATCGCCCAGCCGACCGCCTGCGGAAACTGCGTGGCGAGGTTGCCGGAGATCGAGAAGATGTTGCCCTCGGCCCAGTGATACATGATCGGCATCTGCCGGCCGCGGCACATGTCGTGCGTGTTCGAGAGGCATTGGCACATCAAATCGACCAGGCTCCTGCCGCGCACCACGAACAGCCCCTGGGTCCGATACGACGGGAAGAGCATATCCCCCGGCCGCAACGCCATGGCCTGCGCGACCGCCACCGCCTCCTCGCCGGTCGATTTCATGTAGAAAGAGATCCGCCCCTGGCGCTGCATGCGCTGCATGCGCTCATCGAAGCGGCGCGTGAGCAGCATGTGCCGCAGCG
>JAJZMI010000065.1 GCA_021798335.1 Pseudomonadota bacterium
CATGCTCGAGCAGCGCTTCGGCGCCGTTCAGCATGCACGAGACGTTCGTGCAGATGCTGACATGATGCCGGCCGCAGGGATGGATCTCGAACATCGAGTAGAAGCTGGCCACCTCGTAGACCTGGATAGGCGGCAGATTCAGATACTCGGCCACCGCATCCATCAGGCCCCGGGTGAGATGACCGTGGTTCTGCTCCTGCGCCGCGCGCAGGGCCTCGATGCATGCCGACCGGTGCCGCCCGGGCGGGAACTTCGCCACCCATTGGTCGATGTGGGCCCGAGTGCGCTCCGAGAGGAGCGCACTGCCTGCCGCGCCGCTCGCCGGCGCCATGTCTCGTTCGTTGCTCACCGGTCGACTTCCCCGAACACGATGTCCTGTGTGCCGATCACGGCGACCACGTCCGCCAGCATGTGGCCGCGCACCATCTCCTCGAGGGAGGCGAGATGGGCGAAACCCGGCGCGCGGCACTTGAGGCGATAGGGCTTGTTCGCGCCATCGGAAATCAGATAGATGCCGAACTCGCCCTTCGGCGCCTCCACCGCGGCATAGGTCTCCCCAAGCGGCACTGTGTAGCCCTCGGTGAAGAACTTGAAGTGGTGGATGAGCGATTCCATGTCGCCCTTCATGTGCTCGCGGCTCGGCGGGCGCACCTTACGGTCATCGATCATGACCGGACCGGGATGCTTGCGCAGCCAATCGACACACTGACGAACGATGCGCGTCGACTGGCGCAGCTCCTCGACGCGTACCAGGTAACGGTCGTAGCAATCCCCGTTCGTCCCGACCGGGATGTCGAAGTCCATCTGGTCGTAGACTTCGTAGGGCTGCTTCTTGCGCAGGTCCCACGCCACGCCCGAACCGCGCAGCATCGGCCCGGAGAATCCGAGCGCCATGGCCCGTTCCGGCGGCACCACGCCGATGTTGACGGTGCGCTGCTTCCAGATGCGGTTGTCGGTGAGCAGCGTCTCGTAGTCCGCCACCGCGGCCGGGAAGCGCGCGGCGAACGCATCGATGAAATCGAGCATCGAGCCGGAGCGGGTCTCGTTCAACCGCTCGACCTCCTTGGCCGAGCGCCACTTGGACACCTGATACTTCGGCATGCTCTCGGGCAGGTCGCGATAAACGCCGCCTGGCCGGTAGTAGGTGGCGTGCATGCGGGTGCCGGAAACCGCCTCATACACATCCATCAGTTCCTCGCGCTCCTTGAAGCACAGCAGGAACACCGTCATCGCGCCGATGTCGAGCGCGTGCGCGCCGAGCCACATCAGATGATTGAGGATGCGCGTGATCTCATCGAACATCACGCGGATGTACTGCGCGCGCTCCGGCGGAGTGATGCCGAGCAGCCGCTCGATGGCGAGCACGTAGGCGTGCTCATTGCACATCATGGACACGTAGTCGAGACGGTCCATGTAGCCGATCGAGTGATTGAAGGGCTTCGACTCGGCGAGCTTCTCGGTCCCCCGATGCAACAGGCCGATGTGCGGATCGGCCTTCTGGATGGTCTCGCCATCGAGCTCCAGCACCAGCCGCAGCACCCCGTGGGCGGATGGATGCTGGGGGCCGAAGTTCATCGTGTAGTTGCGAATCTCCGCAAGATTGCCGGGTGCGCTCGCACTCGCGGCTGCGGTTGTCGGAGAGTTTGCTTCCATCAGCGGGGCAACTCCGGAGCCGACAGCGCCGGCTCGTAGCGGTTGTCGTGCCGGATCACCTTCGGCGCGAGCACGCGCGGCACGATGCTCACCGGCTCATACACCACGCGCTTCCTCTCGGGGTCATAGCGCGTCTCGACATTGCCGATGAGCGGGAAATCCTTGCGGAACGGGTGGCCGATGAATCCGTAATCGGTGAGGATACGGCGCAGATCCGGATGGCCGCGGAACAGGATGCCGAACAGGTCGAAGGTCTCGCGCTCGAACCAGTTGGCGCTCGGCCAGATCTGCACCAGGGAATCGACCATCGGCTCGCGTGTATCGGGGCACACCACCCGCAGCCGCACCCGCGCATTGTGCGTAACCGACAGCAACTGGTAGACGACGGCGAAGCGCTCGGGCATGTCCGGATCCGGCGGCGCGTTCACCTCGCGGGCGCGGCTGAAGCCACTGCGAGTCGCCCCCGTCGTCAGCCACTCCTCGCGGCCGAACTGCAGGTAATCGACGCCGCAGACGTCCATCAGCATCTCGAAGCGCAGCTCCGGGGCCTCGCGCAGGACGCGGCACGCCTCGAGCAGCCGGGCCGGCTCGAGGCGATAGGCAAGCTCGTGTGCCAGCGATGGCAGGCGGCTCACCCCGTCCACGAGCCTCTCGATGGCCTGCGCGAGCGCCTCGATGCCTGCTCCGGCTGCGGCCGGTTGGTCGGTGGTCTGTTCCATGGGGACGATCTACCTGGCGATCGTGCTGGTACGGGCGATCTTCTTCTGCAGCTGGATGATCCCGTACACCAGCGCTTCGGCCGTCGGCGGACAGCCGGGCACGTAGACATCCACGGGAACGATCCGGTCGCAACCGCGGACGATCGCATACGAATAGTGGTAATAGCCGCCGCCGTTGGCGCACGAGCCCATCGAGATGACCCAGCGCGGCTCAGCCATCTGGTCATAGACCTTGCGCAGCGCCGGCGCCATCTTGTTCACCAGCGTGCCGGCGACGATCATCACATCCGACTGGCGCGGGCTCGGGCGAAACACGACGCCGAAGCGATCGAGGTCGTAACGGGACGCCCCGGCGTGCATCATCTCCACCGCGCAGCAGGCCAGACCGAATGTCATCGGCCACAACGAGCCCGTGCGCGCCCAATTCAGCAGATTATCGACTTGGGTGGTGAGAAAGCCCCGCTGGGCGAACCCTTCCTGCTCGTCCGTCAATCCCACTCGAGCGCCCCCTTCTTCCACTCGTAGATGAAGCCCGCGGTGAGGATGCCGAGGAAGATCACCATGGCGAGCAGCCCCGCGATGCCGATCTTCCCGAGCGCCACCGCCCAAGGGAACAGAAACACGACCTCCAGATCGAAGACGATGAACAGAATCGCAACGAGGTAATAGCGCACGTCGAACTTCATGCGGCTGTCTTCGAAAGCCTCGAAGCCGCATTCGTACGCGGAAAGCTTGGCGCGGTCGGCGGGATTGCGGGAGAAGAAGCGGCCGATGATGGTGCCGAGGGTGAGCATCACCAGCGCCACCGCGGTGGCGACCACGAGGAAAATCAGGATCGGCAGATAATTGTTCAGCATGCTTCCATCGCCCGGCCAGCAAAGAGCAAATAGAAGACCCTCCCGGTGTCTTCCCCTTCGAGCGCGCGCATTGTAGCAGCGTGCGAAGGCAATTTGGTGCCGACGGTCGGATTCGAACCGACACGCCTTGCGGCGCTAGCCCCTCAAGCTAGTGTGTCTACCAATTCCACCACGTCGGCAACGTCAATCAAAGGCCGCCGCTTGCGGTCAGTCTCACTGCGTGGGCGGCTGGCGCGGGCCGGGCGGCTTGGCCGGCGCATTCACACCCCTCGGCGCCGGATGTGTCACCGGCGCCTTAGTCACCGGGGTCGCCCGCTGCTCGGCGGCCAGATTCAGAATCGTCTGATGCTGCTCGCGCGTGCGCGTGCTGAGATACGTCAGCGCGACGCTGTTGAGCATGAAAATCGCGGCGAACACCGCCGTGGTGCGCGAGAGGGCCGTGGTAGCCCCGCGCGCCCCAAACACCGTCCCCGATGCGCCCGCGCCGAAACCGGCGCCGGCATCGGCGCCTTGACCGTGCTGCAGCAGGACGAGGATGACGATGCACACCCCCGAGACCAGCTGAACGATCAGCAAAATGTCATGCATAGTAAAAACCGCTCACCGCGACCCGCATGCCGCCAGGATCGCCAGAAATTCCTCCGCATTGAGCGACGCGCCGCCGATCAGGCCGCCGTCGACATCGGGCCGCGCGAACAGCTCGGCCGCATTGCTCGCCTTGACGCTGCCGCCATAGAGCACGCGAGTCGCCGCTGCTATTTTAGCATCCCGCAGCCCGATCCGCTTACGAATGAACGCATGGACCTCCTGCGCTTGCTCGGGAGTCGCGCTGCGGCCCGTGCCGATCGCCCAGACCGGCTCGTAAGCGATGACCGCCTCGCGCAACGCGCCAACTCCGCACAGTTCGAGCACCACCTCGAGCTGGCGGCCGACCACCTCCTCGGTGCGCCCGGCTTCGCGCTGCGCCAGCTGCTCGCCGATGCACAGAATCGGCACCAACGACTTGGCCTGGGCCGCGGCGAATTTGCGCGCCACCAGCTGGTCGCTCTCGTGATAGATCCAACGCCGCTCCGAGTGCCCCACGATGACGTAACCGCAGCCGACGTCCTGCAGCATCGCCGCGGACACTTCGCCGGTGAATGCGCCCTGGGCCTCGGCGCACACGTCCTGCGCACCCAGTCGAATGGGGGTATCGCGCAGCAGCCGCCCCACCTCCTGCAGGTAGACGAACGGCGGACAGACGAGGCACTCGGCGGCCGCGCCATCGGGCAGCCCGGCGAGCAATTCCTCTACGAGGCGCGCGTTGTCCGCGCGCGTCCCGTGCATCTTCCAGTTTCCAGCCACGATGGGGCGGCGCATGCGCAATTCCCGACCTCGAACGGGGGCGCGATGATAGCGGCGCGCTCCCCGCAGCGCAACGCGCAGCCCCGCAAGAGCGCGCTAGCGGACCGCGCCGCGCACGACTTCGGCCAGCTCGTCCGCCGCCGCCCGGGTCGGGCCCTCGTCGCGCCCCTCGACCATGACCCGAATGACCGGCTCGGTTCCCGAGGCGCGCAGCACCACCCGGCCCTGACCTCCCAGACGCTGCTCGACCCGCCGGACCGCCTCGCACACCGCAGGTACCCCGGTCGGATCGAAACGCTTGGCGACCTGGACGTTGAGCAGCACTTGCGGGAATTTTCGCATCGGCGCGGCGAGCTCGGCCAGCGAGCGGCCGCTCTGGCGCATCACGGCGAGCACCTGCAGGGCGCTCACCAAGCCATCCCCGGTGGTGGTCTTGTCGAGACAGAGGATATGCCCGGAGGTCTCCCCGCCGAGGACACCGCCGCTGTCGCGCAGCATCGACAGCACGTGCCGGTCGCCCACCGGGGCACGGCGGAATCCGACCCCCAGCTCGCGCAGGGCGACCTCGAGGCCGAGATTGCTCATGACCGTGCCGACCACCGGCCCCTGAAGCTGCCCGGCCTCGTGGCGCGCTCGCGCGATGACATACAGCAGCTGATCACCATCGACGATGCGCCCCAGATGATCGACCATGACCAGCCGGTCGCCGTCCCCGTCGAGGGCCAGGCCCACGTGCGCGCGCACGCCGGGAACCGTCAGCTGCAGCAGCTCCGGGTGCAACGAGCCGCAGCCGTCGTTGATGTTGCGCCCGTTCGGCGAGCAGCCGATCGGCACGATCTCGGCCCCGAGGTCGGCCAGCACACGGGGCGCGACCTTGT
>JAJZMI010000064.1 GCA_021798335.1 Pseudomonadota bacterium
GGCGCATGCCGCCGGAGAGCTCGCGCGGATAGGCCGACTCGTAGCCGTCGAGTCCGATCAGGTCGATGGCCTCGAGGGAGCGCTTGCGCATCTCGGCCTCGGGCATGCGCATCGCCTCGAGGCCGAGCTGGACGTTGCCGAGCACCGTCAGCCACGGAAACAGCGCGAACCCCTGGAACACCATCGCGATGCCGGCCGCCGGTCCCCGCACCGGCGCGCCGAGGTAGCGCACCGCGCCCTGGGTGGGTACATCGAGCCCGGCGATCAGCCGCAACAGCGTCGATTTGCCCGAGCCGGAGCGCCCGAGCAGGCCGACGATCTCGCCGCGGCGCAGTGTCAGGCTGACATCCTGCAGCACCACCACTTCGTCCCCGTCGGGCTTCCAGAAGCTCTTGCCGACACTCTGCACCTGCAGCAGCGGCTCGGCCTGGATCTGCGGATTGGCGTTCATGCGCTCTCGAGCGGTTCAACTAATGCGGTATTTGCGTTCGGCCCGCGCGTACAGCGGCCGCCAGAGCACACGGTTGAGCGTCACCACGATCGCGCTCATCACCACGATCCCGAGCACCGTACGCGCGAAGCTTCCCGCGGCGGTCGCCTGGGCAATGTACGCGCCCAGGCCCTCGGCCACCAGATGATGACGGCCCCAGGTGGCCACCTCCGCCACGATGCTCGCGTTCCATGCGCCGCCGGCGGCGGTGATCGCCCCGGTCACGTAGAAGGGGAAAACGGCCGGCAGCGCGATCCGCCGCCACCACAGCCAGCCCCGCACCCTGAAGTTGCTCCCCACCTCCCGCAGCTCACTCGAGAGCGAGGAGGCGCCGGCGATGACGTTGAACAGAATGTACCACTGGGTGCCGAGGATCATCAGCGGACTCAGCCAGATGTTCGGGTCGAGCTTGTAGGAGACGATGACCGAGACCATCACCGGGAACAGCAGGTTGGCGGGAAAGGCGGCCAGGAACTGCGCCACCGGCTGCAGCGCCGCGGCCAGGCGTGGGCGCAGGCCGATGTATACCCCGATCGGCACCCAGATCGCGCTCGCCAGGGCGATCAGCACCAGCACGCGCAGCAGCGTGAGTCCCCCCAGCCCCACCACGTGCAGCACCTGCAGCGGCGTGACGTGCGCAAAGATGAATCGTCCGGTCCGCCAGATGCCGTAGCCGGCGAGCGCAGCCACCCCGGCGAACCACAGCACATCGCCGAGCCGCCCCCCGCGCGGCCCGGTGCGCCGGGGCCGTTGCGGCACGAACCGGCGGTTGAATCCCAGGCGCACCAATCCCGAGAACGCGTGACCCCCGAAGGACAGCAGCCGCGAGCGGCGCATCATGGTCAGCGCCCAGGAGCGGGTCGGTGTGAGGCGCGCCTCCTGCTCGAGTCGAAACCAGTCGGCGCTGGCGATCAGCGGCCGGAAGATCACCTGGTCGTAGATCAGGATGACCACCGTCATGGCCACCACCGCCCAGCCGATGGCCCCGAGGTCGCGCGCCGCGATGGCGCGGGCGATGTACGAGCCGATGCCAGGCAGGGTCACCGTCGTATTGCCGACGCTGATCGCCTCGGCGGCGACCACGAAGAACCATCCGCCCGACATCGACATCATCATGTTCCAGATGAGCGCCGGCATCGCGAAAGGCACCTCCAGGCGCCAGAAGCGCATCCATGGCCCGAGGTGGAAGGCGCGCGCGGCCTCATCGAGCTCCGCGGGAATGCTGCACAGTGAGTGATAGAAGCTGAAGGCCATGTTCCATGCCTGGCTGGTGAACACCAGGAACACCGCCGCCATCTCCGCGCCCGCCGCGCGTCCCGGGGTGAGCGAGAGAAAGAACACGATGGTGAACGAGAACCCGAGGATGGGCACCGACTGCAGGATGTCGAGCAGCGGGATCAGCACCGCGGCGGCGCGCCGGCTCTTGGCCGCGAGCGTCGCATAGGTGAACGTGAAAACGAGCGAGGCAAGCATCGCCACCAGCATGCGCAGCGCCGTCTGCGCCGCGTAGTCCGGCAGCGCCCAGGGACTGAGCGAGATGCTCTCGGGGGTCAGGCGGGAGAGCGGGTGCGTCAGAGAGAGCGCGGAGTGCGCCAGAAACGCCAGCGCCCCGAACACCAGCACGAACGCCACCAGGTCCCAGCGGCCCGGAAAGAAGCGCTGTCGTAAAACGGAGATCGGCAGCCGCTCGGTGCTCATCGGGGCAAGTGTGCCCGATCGGCATGACAATTGGCACCGCTCGCGCGCACCTACGGTAACATTGGCCATCGCCTCCTCGAGCGTGCGCCCATGAAAACCCCCAGATCAGTGCTCATATGTGCCGTGGCGCTCGCCGTGCTGTGCGCGCCGGCCGTGCAGGCCGCCCCCGGGCACCTCTCCCGGGACCTGCGCCGCGTCGGCCATGACATCGCGCGCGACGCGCAGACCGTCGGCCACCGCGTTGCCCACGCCTCGGGCCGCCTCGCCCGCACCGTAAGGCGCGACACCCGCCCGGCGCGCCGTCGCATCAAGCACGACTCGGGGCGGGCCGGACACACCATCGCACACACCGCCAAGCGATTCGGCCACGCCGTGGCGCACGGGGCGAAGCGGGTCGCGCATACCGTGGTGCACGCGGCTCGCCGGGCCGGGCGCGCACTGCGCCGGCACACGCCGCACTAGGACCCATGGGGAGCGGCGGCTCGGACGGCTCGCAGGCGCGCGACTGCGATGTGCTGATCGTCGGCGGCGGGCCCGCCGGCGCAAGCGCCGCGGCGGTGCTCGCCGAGCGCGGCCATCGGGTCGTGCTGCTGGAGAAGGCCCGCCACCCGCGCTTCCACATCGGCGAGTCGCTCTTACCGGCCAACCTGCCGCTGTTCGATCGGCTCGGGGTCGGCGAGTCGATCCGCGCCATCGGCGTGCCGAAACGCGGCGCGCAGTTCCATGGGCCGCGCGCGCCGGCCGCGCGCCGCTTCGCGTTCGCCGACAGTTTCAACAAGGAGTTGGCGCTGGCCTATCAGGTGCGCCGCTCGCAGTTCGATGAGATCCTGATCCGGCGCGCCGGCGCACTCGGGGCACACGTGCTCGAGACATGCCGCGCGCAGGCAGTGGACTTCACCGATCCGCACCGCGTCCACGTGCACGCCGAGCAGGCCGGCCTCGCCCGCACGTTCGCGGCGCGCTACCTGATCGACGCCTCCGGCCGCGACACCTTTCTCGGCAACCGCCTCGGCAACAAGCGGCGCGACCGCCGGCACGCCAGCTGCGCGATGTTTGCGCACTTCACCGGCGCGCCGCGCGATGCGGACGAGGCGCGCCGCGGGGACATCCTGCTCTTCTGGATCGATCAGGGATGGCTGTGGCTGATCCCGCTGGCCGACGGAGTGAGCAGCGTCGGGGCGGTCGTCTGGCCTTCCTACATGAAAAGTCGCCGCCAGGACCTGCGCGCATTCTTCCTCGCCACGATCGCGCGCGCGCCGCAGTTGAGCGAGCGCTTGGCCAGCGCGCGGCTCGCCACCGAGGTCGAGGCCACCGGCAGTTACAGCTATCGCTGCACGCGCGCGCACGGCGAGCGCCACCTGATGATCGGCGATGCCTACTCGTTCGTCGATCCGGTGTTCTCCTCCGGGGTGCTGTTTGCCATGGTCGGGGGGATCGCGGCGGCCGAGGCGCTCGATGTGTGCCTGCGCGAGCCGCACCGGCGGCGCGCGGCGCTGCGGCGCTTCGAGCACACGGTGCGCCTCGGGCCGCGCCGCTTCGCCTGGTTCATCCACCGCATGACCCGCCCGGCGATGCAGGCACTATTGATGGCGCCGGGCGATGCGCTGCGGATGCGTGCCGCACTGCTGTCGCTCCTGTCCGGCGATATCTTCGCCGACACGCCCATCTGGCCGGCGCTGCGGGCCTTCCAGGGCGCGTATTTCCTCACCGCCCTGACGATGCCTTACCGCTCGCTGCGCGCCCTGGCGCGCCGTGCGCGCGAGCTGCGCATGTCCGCCCGCTGATGCACATGCGACTGGAGTATGTTGAGTCCGAGCGCGCGCGCGAGGGTTGGAGCGATGCGCTCGGGGCGGCCGTGTTCGGCGCCGATCCGCTCGGGGCGCCGATCCCGCCCGAGGTCCCCCACCTGGCCGTGCACATGCCGGTGCTCGCCGGTCCGGGGCGCTGGATCGAGCGCTGGCGCACCGGCGAGCCGCCACGCTACAGCCGCGCCGGCGCGGTGCGCCTGGCGTGCGCCGGCGCGCTCGCCTTCGGCGCCCTCAGCGCCGAGGAGCCCCCCGAGCCGCCCGCGGGTATCTCGGGGCTCGAGGCGGCCACCGAGTGGGCCTACGGACAGATCCAGGCGGCCCTTGCCGCGAGCGGCTGCCGGCATCTGGTGCGGGTCTGGAACTACCTGCCGCGCATCAACGCCCACAGCGGCGGGCTCGAGCGCTATCAGCAATTCAACGGCGCGCGCCGGCGGGCGCTGCTTTTGAGCGGCCGGCTGACCCACGGCCCGGTGCCGGCGGCGAGCGCCCTCGGCTGCGGCCACGGCCCGCTGTCGATCTATTTTCTGGCCGCGCGCGCGGCGCCGCGCTGCATCGAGAACCCGCGCCAGGTGAGTGCCTATCACTATCCCCGGCAGTACGGCCCGCAAGCGCCGATCTTCTCGCGCGCGACGCTGCTCGAGGCCGCCGAGGGGGCGCGGCTGTTCATCTCGGGCACCTCGAGCATCGTCGGCCATCGCACCCTGCACGCCGGGGATCCGGCGGCACAGACCCGCGAGACGCTGACCAACATCGAGGCGCTGCTCGCGCAGGCCCCGCCGTTCACCCTCGAGAGCCTCACCTACAAGATCTACGTGCGCCACGCGGCCGACCTGCCGCGGGTGCAGCGGGAGGTCGACGCCGCGCTCGGCCCGCGCCCGAGACGGGTGTATCTGCAGGCCGAGGTCTGCCGCGCGGATCTGGCGGTCGAGATCGAGGCGACCGGCGGCTGCGGCGAACCCTGAGCGCGAGACATGCAGGGGCCGTCATGTTGAAGCGGCTGCGGGAATACCTGGTGACCTATGGCCTGCTCGCCACGCTCACGGCGATGATCCTCGCCTGGACGGTGCTCGCACTCGTGCTCCTCACGCCCTTGCGCGCGCGACGCCGCCGCGCCGCGGCGCGCTACACGATGATGGCGGGCTTTCGGCTCTTCACCCGCCTGCTCACCGCCCTCGGCGCCTATCGGCTCGAGCTGACGGCGCTCGATGCGCTCGCGCACGAGCCCGGAGTGATCCTCGCCCCGAATCATCCGAGCGCCTTCGATGCGATCCTGCTGCTCACCCGCCATCCAAACCTCGCCTGCATCCTCAAGCCGGCGCTGCTCGGACATCCGCTGCTCGGCGCCGGGGCGCGCCTGGCGGGGTTCATCAGCACCGAGCCGCCGCGGCACATGGTGCGCGCGGCGATCGGCGAGCTCGCCGCCGGCGCGGCCGTGCTGTTGTTTCCCGAAGGCACGCGCACCGCGCGCTCGCCGGTCAATCCGCTCACCACCAGCGCCGCGGTGATCGCCAAGCACGCCGGAGCCCCCATCCAAGTGGTGATCATCGAGACCGACTCGGCCTACCTCGGCAAAGGCTGGCCGCCGCTGAAAGCCCCGCGCCTGCCCATCCTGTACCGCGCGCGCCTGGGACGGCGCATCCCCCCGCCCCGGGACGTCGCCGAGTGCACGCGCCTGCTCGAGCGCGAATACGCCACCGAGCTCGCCGCGGCGCCGCAACGGGCCTGGATACCCCGGGAGCCGCGCCGGTGAGCGATCTGTCGCACACCCACCTGGTGTTGATTCCGAGCTTCAACCCCGGCGCGAAGGTCTTCGAGACCGTGCGGGCCGCCCGCGCGCAATGGGCGCCGGTGTGGGTGGTGGTGGACGGCAGCACCGACGGCACCGGCGCGGCGCTGCAGGCGCTCGCGGCGCAGGATCCGCACCTCACGGTGCTCACGCACGCGCGCAACTGCGGCAAGGGCGCTGCCCTGCTGACCGGATTCACCGCGGCGCTGGCCCACGGCTACACGCACGCGTTGACGATGGATTCCGATGGCCAACATCCCGCCGAATGCATCCGGGAGTTCATGCACGCTTCACTGGCACGGCCCGAGGCCATGGTGCTCGGGGTGCCTCGCTTCGATGCGAGCGCACCGGCCGTGCGGGTGCGCGGCCGGCGCATCTCCAACTGGTGGGCCGATCTGGAAACCTTCGGGGCGGGCATCGAGGACTCGCTATTCGGTTTTCGGGTCTATCCCATCGCACCCCTGGTGGGACTGATGCGTGGGCGGCGCGGTATGCGGCGGTTCGACTTCGACGTGGCGGCGGCCGTGCGCCTGAGCTGGCTCGGGGTGCCGGCTGTGAACCGGCCCGCCCCCGTGCGCTACTTCACGGCCGCCGAGGGCGGCGTGTCGCATTTCCGCTACGGGCGGGACAACGCCCTGCTCGCGGCCATGCATACCCGGCTCGTCTGCGGATTTCTCGCCCGCCTGCCGCGGCTGATGGCGCGCCGGCGGCCGGCCGGCTGAGCCGCTCGTCGCTACTCGGCGTCGATTGTCTTACGGCCCGGCGCCACCCTGTATAATTCTTCCTCAACGGTAGCCAAGCTCGAGCGATTCCAGTCGATGTGTGAACTTGCCTCAACCTTGCCGGCCCTCGATGCCGAGGCGCTCGAAAGCGAGCTCGCCGAGCTGATCGTCGCGGCCCTCAATCTGGATGTGCCCGCCGCCCAGATCGATCCGCAGGCGCGCCTCTACGGCGAGGGACTCGGCCTCGACTCGATCGACATCCTGGAGATCGCGCTCTTGGTCTCGAAGCAGTATGGGGTGCAGCTGCGCGCCGACGGCGCCGAGAACACGCAGGTCTTCGCCTCGCTGCGCCATCTGGCCGCATACGTCGCGGCACACCGGACGAAGTAGCCTCTGGCCACGCAGCCGCTGATCGCACATTCGAGTCCGGAGGCGATACTCGCCTATCGCGCCGGCCGTCCGATCCGCGCCGCCGAATTCCTCGCCGAGGCCCACGCGCTCGCCGCGGTTCTGCCGCCCGGCGGTCACGTCATCAATGTCTGCGCCGACCGCTACCGGTTCGCCGTCGGGCTCGCCGCGGCCTTGCTCACCGGCACGGTGAGCCTACTACCCCCGAGCCACACGCCCGAGGTGATCCGCCACCTCAAATCGTTCGCCCCCGATGTGTTCTGCCTGACCGACATGCCCTGCGACCTGGATGTGCCCCAGATGCGCTATCCGCACCTGCCGCGCATCGAGCGGCCGTGGCGGGTGCCGGCCATCGATGCGGGCAGGACGGTCGCCTTCGTGTTCACCTCCGGCTCCACGGGCGTGCCCGTGCCGCACGCCAAGACCTGGGGCCGGCTCATCGAGTGCGTGCTCGAGGGTGCGCGGCGGCTCGAGGTCGGCGCCGCGACCGCGCTGCTGGCGACCGTGCCGGCGCAGCACATGTATGGGTTCGAGTCCAGTGTGCTGCTGCCGTGGGCGAGCGGCTCGGCCCTGTGCGCGGAGCGGCCGTTCTATCCGGCCGATGTCTGTCAGGCGCTGCAATCGCTCCCGCGCCCGCGCGTGCTGATCACGACGCCGATCCATCTGCGCGCCCTCATGGCCTATCCGGACACGCTCCCTGCGGCGGACCTGATCGTCTCGGCCACCTCGCCCCTCAGTCAGGCGTTGGCTCAACAGGCCGAGATCCGCTTCCAGGGGCCGGTGCGCGAGATCTACGGCTCGACCGAGACCGGCCAACTGGCCACGCGCGCGAGCGCGCGCGAGCCGGCCTGGCGTCTGTGGCCCGGCATCGCGCTCACGCTCGAGGCCGGGCGTGTCTGGGCCCGCGGCGGGCACCTCGAGCAGCCGACGGCGCTGGGGGACCAGATCGAGCCGCTCGACGCCGAGCACTTCCTGCTGCACGGCCGGCTGGCGGATCTGGTCAACATCGCCGGCAAGCGCAGCTCCCTCGCCTATCTCACGCATCAGCTGCTCGGCATCCCGGGCGTGCGCGATGGCGCATACTTCGTTCCCGGCGGCGAGCGGGCCGCCGAGCCCGGCCCGGCACGGGTGGCCGCCGCGGCCGTGGCCCCCGGACTGAGCGCCGCGGACATCCGCGCCGCGCTGCGCGGGCGGATCGACCCGGTGTTCCTGCCGCGCCCGCTGCTGTTGCTCGATCGCCTGCCGCGCAACAGCACCGGCAAGCTGCCGCAGGAGGCGCTGCGCGCACTGCTTGGACCGCCGCCGCGGCCGACCCCATGAGCCGCATCGCCCTCACGGTGCCGGCCGACCACCCCGCGTATGAGGGCCATTTCCCCGGCGCGCCCGTGCTGCCCGGTGCGGTCCTTCTCGATGCGGCCATCAACGCCATCGAGACGGCCGAGCAGCGCACCGGGTGCCCCTGGCGCGTCCCGGCGGTGAAATTTCTCGGCCCGGTCCGCCCGGGCGAGCCGCTCGAGCTGCAATTCCACCGCCTGGAAAACGGCGCGATCCGCTTCCAACTCGACAGTCGGGGACGTGCCGTCGCCGATGGCACGCTGAGCGAGCCATGAGCCGCTCGGCAGGCATCGGCCGGGCCGCCCGCTGGGCCGAGCGCCGCGAGCGCGGCAGTCTGGCGTTGCTGCGCCTGATGGCGCGCTTCTCGCTGCGCGTCGGGCGCGGGCCGGCCCGCCCGGTGCTCTACGTCATCGCCGCGTACTACTTCCTGTTCGCCCCGCGCGCGCGGCGCGCCTCGCGGCGCTACCTCGCCCGGGCGCTCGGCCGCCGGCCGCGCCCCGGCGAGCGCTTCCGCCACCTCCTCGTCTTCGCCACCACCATCCACGACCGGGTGTATCTGCTCACCGGCCGCCTCGATCCGTTCGACCTCGAGATCCACGGCGAGACGCTGGTGCAGGAGTATCTTGCCCGCGGCTGCGGCGGCGTGTTGCTCTTCGGGGCTCATCTGGGCAGCTTCGAGATCACGCGCGCGATCGGGCGGCGCTCGGCGATCCCGCTGGCGATGGCCGCCCATACGCGCAATGCCCGCAAGATCAACGCCGCGCTGGCGGCGATCGACCCGGAGGCGGCCACCGGCATCGTTGCCCTCGGGGAAGATCCGTTCGCGCTGCTGAAAGTCGAGCGCCTGCTCGCGCAAGGCATCTCGGTGGGCATGCTCGCCGACCGGACGCCCCGGACGCAGGCCTGCGAGACGGTGAGCTTCCTCGGCGCCCCGGCGCGCTTTCCCACTGGACCGTTCCGCGCGGCGGCCGTCCTCGGACGGCCCGTGATCCTGATGGTGGGGCTGTACCTCGGCGCCAACCGCTATCGGGTGGTGTTCGAGCCGCTGGCGGATTTCACGGCCGTGACCCGCGCGGCGCGCGCCACGGCGGTGCGCGCGGCGATCGAGCGCTACGCCGCTTCGCTCGAGCGCCATTGCCGCGAGGAACCGTACAACTGGTTCAATTTCTATGACTTCTGGGCGCAGGCCTAGGCGTGCCGGCGCGCTGCCGGCGCTGTGGGCCGCGTGCCTGGCGGCGCACGCGGCCGTTCCGGCCGACTTCACCCGCCTGATGGGCCTGCTCGCGGCGCGCCCCAGCGCTCGCGCGAGCTTTGTGGCGCGGACCTACGTGAAGGGATTGACGCGCCCGCTGGTGAGCGCGGGCGTGCTCGCCTACAGCGCTCCGGACCGTCTCGAGCAGCACACGCTCACCCCGGTCCCGAGCGAGGTGATTCTCCACGGCGAGCGCCTGACGATGCGCCGCGGCACGCAGGTGCGCCGCCTCGACGTGCGCGCCTATCCGCAGGTTGCCGTGTATGTCTCGGCGCTGCGCGAGACGCTCTCGGGCAACGCCCGAGGGCTCGAGAGGCACTTCGACATCGCGTTCACCGGCACGCTGGCCCGGTGGCAACTGACGCTCAGGCCCAAAGCGCGCCGCGCCCCGGTGAGCCGGATCGTCCTGCGCGGCTCGCGGGCCGACATCCGCGCGATCGAGATCCGCGCGCGCGGCGGAGGGCGCACCGTGCTGCGCATCGGACCGCCCCCGCCGTCATGAAAACCCGCTCGATCACAGTGCTGGCATGGGCGGGGCTGATGGTGCTGGCGATCGTCATTGCCGCACGGGCCCGCTACTCGGCGGGTCTGTCGGCGTTCCTGCCGCAGGCCCCGAGCGCGAGCGAGCGATTGCTCGCCGAACAGTTGCGCAACGGCGTTGCCTCACGGCTGATCATCGTGGCCATACGCGGCGCCGACGGCGCCGGGCGCGCGCGCCTTTCACAAGCGCTCGCGGCGCGGCTGCGCCGCGACCCTGACTTCACCACGGTCGAGAACGGCTCGCGCGCGACCGAGCGGCGCGATGCCGCGTTTCTGTTTGCGCACCGCTACCTGCTCAGTCCCGCGGTGACCGCCCGGCAGTTCACGGTCGCAGGTCTGCGCGCGGCCATCGGCAATACCCTCGCGCTGATGGCGACCCCGGGCGGGGTCCTCGCCGCGCCGGCGCTCTCGAGCGACCCGACCGGCGAGATGCTCGCCATCAGCGCCGCCCTCGGCCGCCTCGCGCCCCCGCGCCGCGCCGACGGCGTGTGGGTATCGCGCGGCGGCGGCGCGGCGCTCCTGCTCGTACGCACCCGCGCGCCCGGCTCGAACACCGACGCCCAGGCGCGGGATATCGCCCGCATCCATGCCGGCTTTCGCGCGGCGCGCGCGGCCGCGCACCTGCGCGCCTCGCTGCAGATGACGGGCCCGGGGGTGTTCGCGGTCCAGGCGCGGGCCCGAATCAAACACGAGGTCCTGCGCCTCTCGCTCGTGAGCGGCACGCTGATCCTGACGCTGCTCGCGCTGGCTTACCGGTCCGCGCGGGCGCTGGCGCTCGGTCTGGTGCCGGTGGTCTCGGGCGCGCTCGCCGGCATCGCGGCGGTGGCGCTGCACTTCGGCGTAGTACAGGGCGTGACGCTCGGCTTCGGTGTGACGCTGATCGGCGAGGCGGTCGATTACTCGGTCTACCTGTTCGTCCAATCGCGCAGCGACCGCCCCGGAGCACAGGGCACTGAACACTGGCGCCGCGCGGCCTGGCCCACGGTGCGCCTCGGGATGCTGGCCTCGGTGTGCGGCTTTGCCGCGCTGCTCGCCTCGACCTTTCCGGGCCTGGCTCAACTTGGCCTGTATTCGCTGGTCGGCGTGCTGGCCGCCGGCGCCGTCACCCGCTTCGTCTTGCCGCGACTGCTCCCCGCGGCCTTCACGGTGCGCGATCTTCGCCCGCTCGGGGCGGCGGCCGGGAAGGTGCTGCGCGGCCGGCGGAGCGCCCGCTTTGCGCTGCTTGCCCTCGGTCTGGCGGCGGCGGCCGTGCTCTACACGCACCGCGAGCGGCTGTGGAACCCACAGCTCGCGGCCCTCAGCCCGGTGCCGCTCGCGGCCCAGCGGCTCGATGCGCGGCTGCGCGCCGCGCTCGGGGCGCCGCCGGTCGGTGACGTGGCGATCCTGCGCGCCCCGAGCGAGCAGGCGGCCCTGCGTGCCGCGCAGCGCGCCGATGCGGCGCTCGATGCCCTGGTGGCACACGGTGTGATCGGCAGCTATCAGAGTCCGGCGCTGTATCTGCCGAGCCGGGCACTGCAACGGCGGCGCCAGCGGGCCCTGCCGCCGCCGCGGCTGCTGCAACAGCGTCTGGCCCGCGCGCTCGCGGGGCTGCCGCTCTCGCCCGCACAGCTCGCGCCATTCATCCGTGCCGTCGCGGCTGCGCGCACCGCCGCGCCGATCGGGCGCCGGGCTCTGGCGGGCACCTCCTTCGCCGCGGCCGTCGATGGCCTGTTGATCAAAGAGCGGCACTCGTGGCAGGCGCTGCTGCCACTGGTGCCCGCCCGCGCCCGGCCGATCGAGCTGACCCGGGTGCGCGCCGCGCTCATACCGCTTCACGGGGTGGTGCTGAACCTGAAGCAGGCAACCGATGCGCTGTACTCGCGCTACCTCGCCGAGGCGCAGCGCCTGTCCCTCGGCGGGCTCGCCGCCATCGCGGTGCTGCTGCTGATCGCGCTGCGCTCGGCGCGGCGCATGCTGCGGGTGATGGTGCCGCTGCTGCTCGCCGTGCTGACCGTGGCCGCCGGCCTGGTCGCGCTCGGGGAGCGGCTGACCCTCCTGCACCTGATCGGCCTGCTGCTCATCGTCGCCGTGGGCTCCAATTACGCGCTCTTTCTCGAGCGCCCCTCGCGGGAGCCGGCGCTGACCCTGGCCTCGCTGGTGGTGGCCAACGGCGCCACCGTGCTCGGCTTCGGCACGCTCGCCTTCGCCTCGGTGCCGGTCCTGCGCCAGCTCGGGGAGACGGTGGCGCCGGGGGCGTGGCTCGCGCTGGTGTTCGCCGCGCTCCTGCGGCCCGATCAGCCGTCCCCGCCGGCACAAGGCTAGAATTTGCCGATGTCTACCGACGCTCTGCCCGCTCCCGGCCGCTGGCGCCCGACGCCCCTGCTGGTCACCTCCGCCGGCATTCATGCCGGCGCCGCCGCGGCCGTGCTGGCCCGACCCCCACTGTGGCCTTGGGCGCTCGGCGCCGTGCTCGCCAATCACGCGCTGCTGACGGCCGCCGGACTCTGGCCGCGCAGCCAGTTGCTCGGCCCGAACTGGACGCGCCTGCCGTGCGATCCGGGCGATCGGCGGATCGCGCTGACCCTCGATGACGGCCCGGACCCCGAGATCACCCCGCGCGTGCTCGAGCTGCTGGCGCGCGCGGGTGTTGCGGCGACGTTCTTCTGCATCGGCGAGCGGGTTGCCGCGCACCCGGGGCTCGCCCGCGAGCTGATCGCCGCGGGCCACGCGGTGGAGAACCACAGCCAGCGACACCTGCATCACTTCTCCCTGCTCGGCCCGCGCGGTCTGCGCGCCGAGATCGAGCGGGCACAACACACCATCGCCGCGGCCACCGGCGTGTCGCCGCGGTTCTTCCGCGCCCCCGCCGGCCTACGCAGCCCGCTGCTCGATCCGCTTCTGCAGCGGCTGGGACTGCGCCTGGCGAGCTGGACGCGGCGGGGATTCGACACGGTCGATCACCACCCGGCCCGGGTGCTCGGGGCGCTCACGCGCGCCCTCGGCCCCGGAGACATTCTGCTGCTGCACGACGGGCATGCCGCCCGCTCCCCGGGCGGCACGGCGGTGGTGCTCGAAGTGTTGCCCCGGTTGCTTGCGGCGGTGCGGGAGGCCGGCCTTGAGCCGGTGACGCTGCGCGCAGCGCTGTCATGAGACCCCTCGCGCTCAGCCACTTCACCGCCACGAGCGCCATCGGCCGGGGGCTCGAGGCAATGCTCGCGGCGCTGCGCGCCCGCCGCGGCGCGCTCGCGCCGTGCGCGTTCGAGACGGTTGCGCTCGAGACCTGCATCGGGGAGGTGCCGCAGGTCGATGCGGTACGGCTGCCCGCGCCGCTCGCGCGCTTCGAGTGCCGCAACAACCGCCTGGCACAGCTCGCACTGGCGCAGGATGGGTTCATCGCGGCGGTCAAGACCTGCGCCGCGCGCTACGGCCCGCATCGCATCGGGGTGTTTCTCGGCACCAGCACCTCCGGAACGTTGCAGACCGAACTCGCCTACCGCCGGCGCGAACCCGATGGGGCGCTGCCGCAGGACTTCCTCTATGCGAGCACCCACAATCCCTTCTCGCTCGGGGACTTCGTGCGCCGCTCGCTCGCGCTCGCGGGTCCCGCGGCGGTGGTCTCGACGGCCTGCTCCTCGAGCGCCAAGGTGTTCGGCTCGGCGGCGCGCCTGATCGAGGCCGGAGTGATCGATGCGGCGGTGGTCGGCGGCGTCGATTCGCTGTGTCTGACGACGCTGTACGGATTTCATGCGTTGCAACTGGTCGCGCCCGGCCCGTGCCGGCCCTTCGATGTGGCCCGCGACGGGATCTCGATCGGCGAGGCGGCCGCATTCGCGCTGCTCGAGCCGCTCCCGGCCGATGCCCCGCCCGGCACCGTGCGGCTCACCGGCATCGGGGAGTCGAGCGATGCCTATCACATGTCCTCGCCTCACCCGGACGGACTCGGGGCGCGCGCGGCAATGCTCGGCGCACTGGCCGAGGCGGGCCGGCGCCCCGAAGACATCGACTACATCAACCTGCACGGCACCGGCACGCCGAGCAACGACGCCGCCGAGGCACGCGCCGTCGCCTCGTTGTTTGGGACTCGGGTCCCGGTCAGCTCCACCAAGGGCGCCACCGGTCACACGCTCGGCGCGGCCGGCGCGCTCGAGGCGGTGATCTGCGCGCTCGCGCTGCGTCACGCGCTCGCACCCGCCGGAATCAACACCACCACGCCCGACCCGGCCCTGGCGGTCGACTATCTCACCGACAACCGGGCACAGGACCTCACCTGTGTCCTCAGCAACTCCTTCGGCTTCGGCGGCTCGAACTGCAGCCTGCTGCTGGAGCGCTGCCGTGACTGAGGGTGCGCCGTCGCGCCTCAGTGCCTATGTGCGGGCAATCGGTGTGCTCGGCCCCGGCCTGCGCGACTGGCCGAGCGCCGCCGCGGTGCTCGCCGGAGGCGAGCCCTACACGCCGGCGCCCACCGAAATGCCGCCGCCGGTCACGCTGCCGCCGGCCGAGCGGCGCCGGGTCGGCGCCACGGTGCGCCTGGCGCTGTCCGCGGCGCAGCAAGCGCTCGCCGCGACGGATCTCGACGTCGCGCAGCTCGCCACGGTCTTCGCCGCATCGGGCGGCGATGGCGCGATCTGCCACGAGTTCTGCGCAACCCTCGCCTCGAGCGACCGGCAGATCTCCCCGACCCGCTTCCACAACTCGGTTCACAATGCCGCCTCGGGCTACTGGAGTATCGCCATGCGCTCCACCGCCCCCTCCACCGCGCTGTCCGCCTACGACGGCAGTTTCGCCGCCGGGCTGCTCGAGGCGCTCGCCCAACTCACGGTGCGCGCCGCGCCGGTGTTGCTGGTCAGCTATGACGGCACCTATCCCGAGCCGCTGCACGCGAAGCGACCCATTGCCGCGGCATTCGCCTGCGCGCTGCTGCTCGCCCCTCGGCCCGAGACCGGCACCTGCGCGCGCATCGAGGCGGCGCTCGTGCAAGCGCCCGGCGATACGCTCGAGGACAAGCCGCTCGAGTCGCTCCGTCGCGGCGTCCCGGCCGCGCGCAGCCTGCCGCTGCTGCGCCAGCTCGCCAGCGGCGAGCGCGGGCGCGTCGTGATCGATTATCTGGCCGGTCTGCAGCTCGCCCTGGAGGTGGTGCCGTGACGATGACCCGCCCGCCCGCCGGTCCCCTTGCCGCGGTGCGCCTCGATCGACCGTGGCTCGAGCGACACATGCCGCATCGCGGCCGGATGTGTCTGCTCGAGGCGGTGCTCGGCTGGGACATGACGCAGATCCGCTGCCGGGCCTCGAGCCACCGGCAGGCCGACAATCCGCTGCGTGCGCGCGGGTGCCTCCCGGCGGCCTGTGGGATCGAATACGCCGGCCAGGCGATGGCGGCGCACGGCGCGCTCATGGCCGGGCTCCTCGGCGTGCCGGCGCGCACCGGGTACCTCGCGAGCGTCCGTCACCTGCGCCTGCGCGTTACGCGACTCGATGACCTCACCGAGGATCTCATCATCAGCGCCCAGCGCGTGGCCGACGATCAGGACACCGCGCTCTATGCGTTCACCATCACCAGCGCCGAGCAGGAGTTGCTCACGGGACGCGCCGGGATCGTCTTCGGCGCGTTGGCGCGGACCGACCGGCCATGAGCACGCCGGTGAAGGCGCTGGTCACCGGCGGTAGCGGCGATATCGGCGCCGCGATCTGCCGGCGTCTGGCCCGCGCCGGCCACCACGTCTACATACATGCCCGTGACCGGATCGGCGCCGCCGAAATCCTCGTCGAGCAGATCCTCCAGGCCGGCGGCAGCGCCTCGATGGTGCGCTTCGACGTGACGGACGCCGACGGGGCGCGCGCCGCGCTTGCCGGCCTGCCCGGCCCCATTCAGATCCTGGTCAACAATGCCGGCGTGCACGACGACGCGGTGCTCCCGGGCATGCGCCCGGAGCAGTGGCACCGGGTCATCGATGTGTCGGTGAACGGATTCTTCAACGTGACCCAACCGCTGCTGCTGCCGATGATCCGCACGCGCTGGGGCCGCATCATCAACATCTCCTCGGTCACCGCCCTGATCGGCAACCGCGGCCAGGTCAACTATGCCGCCGCCAAAGGCGCGCTGAACGCCGCAACCAAGGCGCTCGCCCTGGAGCTCGCCACGCGGGGCATCACCGTCAATGCGGTGGCGCCGGGCATCATCGCCACCCCCATGACCGAAGGCCTGTTCGACCTGGAGAGCCTCAAACGCCTGGTCCCGCTGGGACGCGCAGGCGCCCCCGAAGAGGTTGCGAGTCTGGTGGCGTTCCTCGCCTCCGAGGAAGCCTCGTACATTACCGCGCAGATCCTGTCAGTCGATGGCGGCATGGCATAGACATGCGCCGGAACACTCCTGCACCAGAACAGCGCCGCCATCCGGCCCCGACGTCGCGCCGCACGTCCATGCTTGACGCGACGACAGAAGAAATCTCAAACGTCAGTTGGGCGCGCGCAGAACGACGATACACATTCAACTCCAACTCCAACATATTGAAATATTTTACGTGAGAGGATATTGACAGACCGTTCTGTCACGTTGTATTACGGCGCCACGGAACCCCATGGCCGCGGTACTGGACATGACAGAAACCCTCGACACGCGAGTCGCGCGACTCGAATCCGATGTCGCACATATACAGTCGGACGTATCCGACATCAAAGTCGACTTGCGCCAGCTGCGCATCGAGTTTTCCTCGCTCCGCGACACGACGGAGTCGGGATTCAAAGCGGTCCGCGCCGAGATGCAGCAGGAGTTCAAGACCATCCGTGCGGATATCGCAAGCTCCAATGTCAATACGGCAGCGGAATTCAAGGCGGTGCGCGCCGAGATCGCGAACGCGAATGCCAAGACCGCCGAGGAATTCAAGGCCGTCCGTGGCGAGATGCAGGGGGAATTCAAAGCCGTCCGCGCGGAGATGCAATTCGGATTCGCGGCAGGCCGGACGGATCTTGCCGATCTGCGCCGGGAGATCCAGCGGCGCGACTGGGCAATCATCGGTGTGATCGTCACGCTGTTCGTCGCGCTTTTCGGCGCGATGGCGCAGGGATTTGGCTGGCTGCACTGAGCCGCGCCCCCGCACCAAGGACCTGGGTCAAAGCGCCTGAGAGGGACCCGCGCACGAGCGGCGCGGCAATAGGCCAGTACCTGCGGCAGCGCACCGCGCGGGATTTCGCTATGCTCGGGTCCTGTCCGACCCGGTCCGTGCACCCGTGCTGATGTCCATCGTCATCCTCCTCGCTGCAGGGGCTTCGGCCGGCTTTCTCAGCGGCTTGCTCGGCATCGCGGGCGGACTGCTGGTGGTGGCGGCTCTCACGCTGGCGCTGCCAGCCCTGGGAATTCCTGCGGCACAAGTCATGCGCGTCTCGGTGGCCACCGCCATGGCCGCCAACGTACTGACCCTGCTCTCCTCGGCAACGGCGCACATCCGCCGGCGCAGCGTCCTCTGGCCAACCTGGCGCTGGCTTGCCGCAGGGCTCGTGCTCGGCGGCTTCGCCGGCGCGCACATCACGCAGCTGCTGTCCACCCGGGCGCTGCGTTGGGTGATCGCGATGTTCTGCGCATTCATGGCCTGGCGGATGATGCGCGAGCGCAAGCACGCCCACGACCCCGACAGCCCCGAGCGCGTGCCGCGCACCGCGTGGCTGCTGCCCGCGGGCACGGGGATCGGCGCGCTCTCGGCGGTGGTCGGCATCGGCGGCGGATCGATGACCGTACCGCTGCTGGTCTCACTCGGGGTGAAGCCGGTCAAAGCCGTGAGCACCAGCGCGGTGTGCGGCTTGACGATCGCGGTCTCGACCGTTCTGAGCTATGCGCTGACGGTGCGCGCGCCACCCCAGGCCCTGCCGTGGGGCTCGGTGGGCTACCTCTATCTGCCCGCCGCGCTCGTCGTTGCCGTCGCATCGATGTCGCTGGCCCCCGTTGGCGCGCGCCTCGCCCACGGTATCTCGGGCGCCGCGCTCGCACGGATATTCGCCGTGTTCCTGCTGTTCGTCGGCGCGCTGATCGCGGCGGGCAAATGATTGCGGGCGACGCGCCGCTCGCGAGCGGCCCTCAGCCCGCACCGCACTCCGCTGCGCCGAAGAACTCGACCTCGCCCGTCTCCAGCGAGTACTCCGCGCCCACAACGGCCAGTCCCTCGTTGCGGATCAGCCGCTCGAGCACATCCGACCCATAGCGCAGGTGGCTCACCGACACCCCGACGTTGGCCCGTACCGCCTGGCGGATCAGCGCTTCCTCGTCGTTGCGCAGCTCGGTCCTGAGCAGTCCCTCGATCGAGGGGCGCACCCGATCGACGATCGAGCGGATGTTGGGGGATTGATTCTCCGCCGGACGGCGCAGCTCCTCGAGCGTCGCCTGGATGGCCCCGCACCGGGTGTGCCCGAGCACCACCACCAGCCGTGTGCCGAACTGCGCGGCGGCGAATTCAACGCTGCCGATCAGGGACGGCGCCACGATGTTGCCGGCCACGCGGATGACGAACAGATCGCCGAGCCCCTGATCGAACACGATCTCCGCCGGCACCCGCGAATCCGAGCAGCCGAGAATGATCGCAAAGGGCTGCTGATCCTGCGTGAGCTGCATGCGCGGCGAGCCGCCGAGCGAGGCTTCGTGACTGCGCAACCGCTCGACGAACCGCCTGTTGCCGTCTTTCAGGCGCTGAAGCGCTTCTGCTGCCGTAGTCATGAGCCGCAGTGTAAAGAGCGCGGCGCAGATGCACAATTTGCAGCTGGCGACGCTCGCACTCCATGCCCTGGTGACGCTCATCTGGCTCAGCCCGGACCGGCGCATCGAGCGCGCCCTGGCGGCGCGCCGCCGGCGCCTCTGCGACCGCCGTGTGACCCGGCCCGGGCCCCGGCAAGGTCTGCTGCTACAATGCGCGCTTCGGCCTCCAGGCCCTCAGGGAGCCTCACCGTGAAAGCACTCTTGATCGCGGGATTGATTCTCATCGGCGGCGGCATCTTCCTCATCGTGCATCCTCTGCATTACGCAAGCGCGCACCACGTCCTGAATTTGGGCGGACTGACGGCGAGTGTGAGCCAGGAGCGCCCGCTGCCGGGCTGGGTGGGCGGCACGGTGCTCGGCGCCGGACTGGTGCTGCTCTCGGTGGGGCTGCTGAAGCGCTAGAATCGCGCTCCGCTGCGTAAATCGGAGAGAACATCATGGCGATACGCGAGCAGTTGCTCGAATACCGCGAGGGGCAGACCCTCCTCGAGGGATTCTTCTGTCACGACGACTCCCGCCCGGGACCGCAGCCCGCGGTTCTGATCAGCCACGCCTGGGGCGGGCGGGATGAGTTCGTCGAGCGCAAGGCGCGCCGGCTCGCCTGGCACGGCTATGCCGCATTCGCGCTCGACATGTTCGGCAAGGGCAAACGCGGCACCACCAACGAGGAGTGCGCGGCCCTCATCACCCCCTTCATGCAGGATCGCGCCCTGCTCGCTCGCCGTATCGGTGCGGCGCTCCAGACACTGAAGGGGCTGCCGCAGATCGACTCGCGGCGCATCGCCGCCATGGGCTTTTGCTTCGGCGGACTTTGCGTGCTCGACCTCGCCCGCGGCGGTGCCGATGTGCGCGGCGTCGCCGCCTTTCACGGCCTGCTCAAGCCCAGCGGTCTGCCCGCGCGCAAGATCGGCGCCAAGGTGCTGATCATGCACGGCTACGACGATCCGATGGCCCCGCCCGAGGACGTGCTCGCGATCGCCAAGGAACTCACCGCCGCCGGCGCGGATTGGCAGCTGCACGCCTACGGCAACACCCTGCACGCCTTCACCCACCCGCAGGCCCAGGCCCCCGCCGACGGCATGCAGTACAACGAGGCGGCCGACCGGCGCTCCTGGCACTCGCTGATGCAGTTCCTGGAGGAAGTGCTGCGCTGAGCGCTAGGTGCGCGAGCGCGCGGCGATGTCGATCGTCACTGTCTCGCTCGCCGGATCGTAGAGGATGCGTGCCTCACCCCGGTGCAGCTGGGCCAGGATCTGCGCGCCCTTCTGCGCCAGGGTGAACTCCCGCTCGCCGTAATCGGTGCCCTCGCGCAGCACGAACGCCTCGATCACACCCCGCAGCGCCTCGCTCGAGAGCGCCGCGTAGGGAATCTCCACCGGCTCGAGGGGCTCGCCCGGCTCGCTCATCGATCAGAGACGCCGGGCGCCGCGGACCCGGTCGGATCCGCGGCGGCTCGCGTTCAGGAGACAGACGATATGCCGCAGCCCGCCCGCCGGCGCGCCGCGGCCGGCGATCATTCGCGCAGCTGCCCCAACAGGGTCAGCACCTGAATGTACATCCACACCAGCGTGATGATCACGCCGAACGCGCCGTACCATTCCATGTAACGCGGTGCGCCCGCCGCCACGCCCCGCTCGATCATGTCGAAATTGAGCAGCAGCATGAACGCGGCCACGCCCACCACCAGCACTGAGAAGCCGATGGCGAGCGGTCCGCTGCCGATCCCCATCGCCCCGCCGTTGATGAACGGCACGGCATAGTGGAAGAACGACAGGATCCACGCACCCGCATACATCAGCACGATCCCGATCGTTGCGCCCATGACCACCGAGCGCAGCCGGTCGGTGACCCGGATCACGTGCGTGCGGTACAGCACGAGCATGACGAACGCGACCGCGAAGGTCGCGCCGACCGCCTCGATGGCGATGCCCGGATAGCGCTGCTCGAACACCGCCGAGATGCTGCCCAGCACCACCCCCTCGACCGCCGCGTAGGGCACCGACAGATACGGCGCGGTGGTCGGCTTGAAGCTGATGATCAGCGCCAGCACCAGCCCCACGATCAGGCCGATCTCCATCAAGCCGCCGGCCGCCTGGAAGTTTCCGGCCGCGGCCATCGACCAGGGCCACAGCGCGGTGACCAGCATGACCACGAGCAGCAGGAACGATTTGTTGACCGTTCCATGAACGCTCATGGGCTCTTCGCCGAATCCGACGCGCGGAACGCGGGCGAACGTGTTCTCGTTCATGAACGGATTACGTGATCGCCGATTCTGAAACGCCATCTCAATCCTCCTAAACGGAATATGCGCATTCTACGCTATGGGGGTTCCCTGACGAAAAATCCACCCCTTTTGAGGGATGCACAGCCTAGCTACCGGCCCGGTTTGGATCGCGCCAGCCGCGCTCGAAGGGCAGCCGCCAGGCATGCGGGGCGATCAACTGATGCATGGAATTAGGCCCCCAGGAGCCCGGCGCGTACAGGCGCACCGGCGGGGGGGCCTCGAGCAGCGGGCTCGACACTTCCCACAGCCGCTCGATGCCCTCGGCGGTGGTGAACAGCGTGCGATCGCCGCGCATGGCGTCGAGAATCAGCCGCTCGTACGCCTCGAGCACCTCGCCCACCAGTCCCGTGTCGTGCATGGCGAATTGCAGACTGAGCTTGTCGAGGCGCATGCCCGGACCCGGTCGCTTCCCATAGAAGGACAGCGACATCTTCGAGACATCCGCCAAGTCGAAGGTGAGGTGATCCGGACCCTGCGCCCCGACGCCCGAGTCCGGCGGGAACATGCTCTTCGGCGGCTCGCGGAAGGCGATCGAGATGATGCGCTTGCCTTCGGCCAGGCGCTTGCCGGTCCGCAGGTAGAACGGCACCCCCGCCCAGCGCCAGTTGTCGATGGTGACTTTCAGCGCGATGAAGGTCTCCGTGTCGGACTCCGGACTGATGCCCTCCTCCCTGCGATAGCCGTTGTACTGGCCGCGCACCACGTCGTGCGGCTTGATCGGCAGCATGCTCCTGAAGACCTTGTTCTTCTCTTCGCCGATGGCATTGGGCTCGAGCGCGGTCGGGGGCTCCATGGCGACGAAGGCGAGGATCTGAAACAGGTGGGTCACCACCATGTCGCGGAACGCTCCGATCGCGTCGTAGAACTGCGTGCGCCTCTCCAGGCCGAGCGTTTCCGGCACGTCGATCTGCACGTGCTCGATGAAATTACGGTTCCAGATCGGCTCGAACAGGCCGTTGGCGAAACGGAAGGCGAGAATGTTCTGCGCCGGCTCCTTGCCGAGGAAGTGATCGATGCGGAAGATCTGCCGCTCATCGAACACCTCGTGCAGCTTCGCGTTCAGCGACACCGCGCTCTGCAGGTCGGTGCCGAACGGCTTCTCCATGATGATGCGCGAGCGCTCCACCAGCCCCGCTTCCCCGAGCAGGCGCACGATCGACAGCGCCGCGCTTGGCGGCACGCTCAAATAGTGCAGCCGCTGCGGCTCGCCCTCCAGGGTGCCTTCGGCGCGCTCGACGGCGGCCCTGAGGGCCGGTGCGCCGCGCGAGAGTGCAACGTAGTCGATCCCCTCGGCAAAGGCCGCCCACTCCTCGGGCGCCACCTTGCCGCTCGAGGATTCCTCGATGGCGGCGCGGGCGATTTGGCGAAAGCCCTCGACATCGAGATCATCGAGCGACACCCCGATGATGCGGCAGCCGGGAATATAGCCGGCGGCCACCAGATGAAAGAGCCCCGGCAGGAGCTTGCGCCGGGCCAGATCCCCGGTCGCACCCACCAGAACCACGACCTGGGGATGTCGCGGACCGACTCCGAGCGGTACTTTAGTCATCCTGTAGCCTTCGATCGAGTGACGGACAGGGCGCGAAGAATAGCGAGCGCGCGGTGGCGAATCCATCGAGCGCCTCGCAGGCGCGGCCCATGGGGCCGGCAGACTACGCCTTGACGCGCAGGTGGCCGAGGAAATCGCGCTTGCCGATCGCCACGCCCTTGGCCCGCAGGATGTCGTAGGCCGTGGCGGCATGAAAGTAGAAATTCGGCTGGGAGAAGGACAGCAGGAAATCCCCGCCCATGAATGCCAGGCGCCGCTCGCCGGCCACGAACAGCATCTGGCGGTCGCCGTAGCCCTCGAGCTCGGCCGGCTCGAGCGCCGCGAGCGCCGTCTCGGCCCCGCGCACCAGCATCTCGAGCTCAGCGAAGCTCTCCGGGGGCGCGGAGCGATCGGGCGAGAACGTGCCGCGGCGCAGGCCCTCGATAGCCCCGATCGAATGCGTCACCGTGGAGCGCACCTGATAGGCGAACGGCAGCATGTCCGGTGCCAGGCGCGCCCCGATGATCTCGGCCGGCGCCAGGGTGCGCGCGGCGCAGAAGGCGCCGGCCTTGCCGAGCAGGCCGGCGACCGACCCCAGAATCTGCCGGTAGGACGGCACGGTGGCCGCGTAGAGGGAAAGCGCCATGATCGACCTCGCATGGGAACCCGGGCCGCCATGTTAACCAACAGGGGCGCCGCGCGCAGCCGCCGGGGGACGCGTATAATGATTTCGCATGATGCCGCAATTGATCGAGCGCCTGCGCTCGGAACTCTCGGCGCTGCGCGAGCAGGGTCTGTACAAGCGCGAGCGCATCCTCGCCGGCCCGCAGGGCGGCCGTGTCGCCACCGGCGGGCGCGAGGTGATCAACCTCTGTGCCAACAACTATCTCGGCCTCGCCAACGACCCCGACGTGTGCGCCGCGGCGCATGCGGCCCTCGAGCAATACGGCTTCGGCATGGCCTCCGTGCGCTTCATCTGCGGCACCCAGACGGTGCACAAGACGCTCGAGCAGCGCTTGAGCGCCTGGCTCGGCACCGAGGAGGCGATCCTCTATTCCTCGTGCTTCGATGCCAATGGCGGGCTGTTCGAGGCGCTGCTCGATGAGCGCGACGCGATCATCTCCGATGCGCTCAATCACGCCAGCATCATCGACGGGATCCGCCTGTGCAAGGCACAGCGCCTGCGCTACGCGAACAACGACATGGGCGAGCTCGAATCGTGCCTGCGGCAGGCCGCCTCGGCGCGCACCCGCCTGATCGCCACCGATGGGGTGTTCTCCATGGACGGCACGATCGCGAACCTGCGGGACATCTGCGCGCTCGCCGAGCGCTACGACGCGCTGGTGATGGTCGATGACTCGCACGCCACCGGCTTCATGGGCGCGCACGGGCGCGGCACGCCCGAGCATTGCGGTGTCGGGCCGCGCGTCGACATCCTGACCGGCACCCTCGGCAAGGCGCTCGGCGGGGCGAGCGGCGGGTACGTCGCCTCGCGCCGCGAGGTCATCGAGTGGCTGCGCCAGCGCTCGCGGCCCTATCTGTTCTCGAACAGCGTGCCGCCGGTGGTGGCCGCGGCCGCCGTGCGCGTGCTCGAGCTGCTCGAGCAGCGCCCGGCGCTGCGCGCGCAGCTGCACGAGAACGCGCAATATTTCCGCGCCGGTCTCGAGCGGCTCGGCTTCACCCTCAAGCCCGGCGAGCACCCGATCATCCCGGTGATGATCGGCGATGCGGGGCTGGCGGGCCGGATGGCCGACCGGCTGCTCGAGCGCGGCGTGTACGTGATCGGCTTCTCCTATCCGGTGGTGCCGCGGGGCGAGGCGCGCATCCGCACGCAGATGTCCGCGGCGCTGACCCGCGCCGAGCTCGACACCGCGCTCGCGGCCTTCGCGGCCGTTGGACATGAACTGGGAGTCATAGCGTGAAAGCCCTCGTCAAGAAGGAAGCGGCGCCCGGCATCTGGCTCGAGGAGTTGCCGCAGCCCCGGATCGGTCCCAACGACGTACTGATCCAGATCGCCAAGACCGCGATCTGCGGCACCGACATGCACATCTTCAACTGGGACGAGTGGGCGCGCAAAACCATCCCCGTGCCCATGGCGGTCGGCCACGAGTACTGCGGCCGGGTCGTCGAGGTCGGCTCGGAGGTGCGCGGCTTGCGGGTGGGTGATCGGGTGTCCGGTGAGGGTCACATCACCTGCGGCCATTGCCGCAACTGCCGCGCCGGCCGGCGCCACCTGTGCCGCAACGCCATCGGGGTCGGCGTGAACCGCCCGGGCGCATTCGCCGAGTATCTGGCCATCCCGGCCGACAACGCGTTCAAGCTGCCCGATTCCATCAGCGACGACATCGCCGCGATTCTCGATCCGTTCGGCAACGCCACGCACACCGCGCTCGCGTTCAACATGGTCGGCGAGGATGTGTTGATCACCGGCGCCGGCCCCATCGGCATCATGGCGGTCGCCATCGCCCGCTTCGTCGGGGCCCGCCACGTCGTCATCACCGACGTGAACGACTTCCGGCTGGATCTGGCGAAACAGATGGGGGCGACGCGGGCGGTGAACGTTCAGCGCGAGACGATCGACCAGACCATGAGCACGCTCGGCATGCAAGAGGGGTTCGACGTCGGGCTCGAGATGTCGGGCCACATCACGGCCTTCCGCGATCTGCTGCGCACCATGCACCACGGCGGCTCGGTCGCCCTGCTCGGCATCCCGCCCCAGGAGGCCGCCATCGACTGGACCCAGGTGATCTTCAAGGGACTCACCTTGAAGGGCATCTACGGCCGGGAGATGTTCGAGACCTGGTACAAGATGGCGAGCCTGCTGCAAAGCGGACTGAACCTGCAGCCGCTCATCACCCACCACCTGCCCATCCAGGACTATCGCGAAGCCTTCGCCATCATGGGCTCCGGCCGCGCCGGCAAGGTCATCCTCGACTGGCGGGACCCGTGAGCCGCGCTCAGCGCTCGAGGCTCCTGCAGAAGCAATAAGCGTACATCTGCCCGCGCGTCCCGAAGCGCGCCATCGTCTCCAGCGCGTGCGCGTAGGGCCGCAGCGGCGCGGCAAGCGCCATCAGACCCGGCATGTGCAGGCGCGGCCCGAACAGATCGACCGCCGTCAATGCCGCGCGCGTCTGCGCACGCCGCAGCAGCTGCTGCGTCCACGACAGGTGTGGACGGATGAACGTCACCCGGTAGTTCTTGATCTTGGCCAGACGCGCCGCGGCGCGCACCGCATCCTCGAGCGTGCCCAAGTGATCGACCAGGCCGATGCGCCGCGCGGCCGCGCCGGACCAGACACGGCCCTGCCCGATCGCATTCACCTGCGCATCCGTCATGTGACGCCCCGCGGCCACGCGCGCCACGAACTGCGCGTAACCGCGATCGATCTGCGAGCGAATCAGCACGCGCGCCTGCGGACCGAGGGGCTGGCCGACGGCGAGCGCTCCGGCCAGCGGCGTCGTGCCCACCCCGTCGCTGTGCACACCGATCTTGGCAAGCGCCTTGCGGAACGTCGGGATGATCGCGAAGATGCCGATCGAACCGGTAATGGTCGCGGGGCTGGCCCAGATCTGATTGGCCGGCGCCGCGATGTAATAACCGCCGGAGGCGGCCAGATCGCCCATCGAGACCACCAGCGGCTTGCCGGCGCGGCGCAGCGCGACCAGCTGATGATAGATCTGCTCGGCGGCGGTGACGCTGCCGCCGGGACTGTCGATGCGCAGCACCACCGCCTTGATACGCTTGTCGTGACGGGCTGCGCTGATCAACTGCGAGAGCGAGGCTCCGCCGATGCGTCCGGGCGGCTGCTCGCCGTTGAGGATGGTGCCCGAGGCGACGATCACTCCGACGCCGGGCTTGCCCGCGCCGTCGACTCGCCGCCGGGCGCGCACGACCTGCGCATAGGCCTCAGCGGAGATGGCGTTGAATGAGCCGTGTTTGCCCGCCCCGACCAGCGCGGCCACACGGCGCTCGAACTGTACCGGGTTGGCCAGAGCGGTCACCAGATGATCCTGCAACGCCACCTCGGCCGCATCGCCGTGCGCGGCGGGCACCGTCTTGGTCAGCGAAGCAACATAGCGCGCGATCGCATCCTTCGGCAGGGCGCGCGCCGCGCTCACCTGGCGCTGGTACGTCGACCACATCGACTCCAGATACGCCACGGCCTGCCGGTGATCGGCCTTGGACATGCCCTCGCGCGTGAAGATCTCCACGGCGCTCTTGTACTTGCCGATCCGGAACACGTGCACGTGCACCCCGAGCTTCTTCAGCAGCCCCGCGAAGTACAGCTGATACTGCCCGAAGCCGCGAATCAGCACGTAGCCGCTCGGCGCGAGGTAGATCTGGCTGGCATGGGCGGCGAGGAAGTACTGAGCCTGATCGTACGTGTTGCCGTAGGCGAGCACCGGCTTGCCGCTGGCGCGGAACACGTCGATCGCGCGCGCCAGCTCCTCGAGCTCCGGCAGACCGGCGCTGTCCATGTCATCGAGATCAAGCACCAGCACGCGGATGCGATTGTCGTGCGCCGCGCCGCGGATCGCCGCCACGAGCCGCCACAGCGAGGTCTGATCCACCGCGCCGGACTGGGCTGTCTCGATGGCGCGCTCGAGCGGATTGCCCGCGAGCTGCTCGACCAGCTGTCCCTGCGGGGCAACCACCAGCGCCGCCCGCTGCGGCACGACCGGCAGCGACTTGTGCAGCACCCCGATGATCAGGATGGCCAACGCCAGCAGCAACACCAGTTGCAGAACCTTGCGCAGCCCGTCCAGACCGCGCCAGAGCCCGAGGAGGATCCTGCGCACGTTCGCCACCTTGCGGCCCGTCAGATCTTCTCTTCGATTCTCGCCGCCTTGCCCGAGCGCTCGCGCAGATAATAGAGCTTGGCGCGGCGCACGTTGCCGCGGCGCTTGACGGTGATGTCGCTGATCGCCGGGCTGTAGGTCTGGAAGACGCGCTCGACGCCTTCGCCGTGGGAGATCTTGCGCACCGTGAACGAGGAATTCAGGCCACGGTTGCTGCGGGCGATCACCACGCCCTCGTAGGCCTGCACACGCTCGCGCTCGCCTTCGACGACCTTCACCTGCACGACCACGGTGTCGCCGGGCTTGAAGTCCGGAACCTTGCGGGTCATGCGCTCTTTTTCGAGTTGCTGAACGATATGACTCATTGCTTCATCCATCCTCGATCGTCGCCTCCAGCCGCATCGAGCGCTGGAAGCTCATTCAATATCTGTTGCGCCTCGCCCGAGAGCACCCGCCCCCGGATCAGGTCCGGGCGACGGCGCCACGTGCGCGCCACGGACTGTCCCAGCCGCCAGCGCTCGATCTCGGCGTGATTGCCGCAGCGTAGCACCTTCGGCACCGCCAGGCCCTCGAATATCTCCGGCCGCGTGTAGTGCGGCCAGTCGAGCAGCCCTTGTGAAAACGAATCCAACTCGCTCGAGCGCTCATCGCCGAGCACCCCGGGCAGCAGCCGCGCCACCGCGTCGATCACCGCCAGCGCCGGCACTTCACCGCCCGAGAGCACGTAATCCCCGATCGACAGCTCCCGGTCGATCCCGAGCTCGATCACGCGCTCATCCAAACCTTCATAGCGACCCGCCACGAGCAGCAGTCCCGGGAGCGTCGCGAGCGAGCGCGCCACGGCCTGCGTGAACGGCTCCCCCTGCGCCGAGAGACACACCCGCGGGCTCCCGGGCGGCAGACGCGCGGCGGCGGCGCGGATCGCCGCGAGCATCGGCCCGGGCTTGAGCACCATCCCGGGTCCGCCCCCATACGGCCGATCGTCGACCGTGCGGTGCGGATCGTGCGTGTGAGCGCGCGGATCCTCCGTCCCCACCGAGAGCCGCCCGCTCGCGAGCGCGCGGCCCACCACACCGAAGCGCAACGCGCCGCTGATCATCGGCGCAAACAGGGTGACCACTTCGATCTTCATCGACACGCACACTCGCGGCGCACTCGCCGCCGATCAATCGAACTCGGCGGGCCAATCGACCCGCACCCGCCCGGCACTCAGATCCACCTCGACCAGATGCGTCGGATCCGCCAGCACCCAGTGCTCGCGCATCGCGCCACCGTGGGCGCCCTCGCCGCGGCGCTCCTGAACCACCATGACGGCCCCCGCCGGCCCGTCAACGAAATAAGCCACCGTTCCCAACACGCGGCCCTCGGTGTTGTACACCTCGAGCCCGAGCAGATCGGCACGGTAGAACTGCCGCGCCCCGAGCGCCGGCAGTGCCGCGCGCTCGACTTCGATCAGCGCGCCCGCCAGCCGTGCCGCCGCGTCGCGATCCTCGACATCCCTCAGCCGCACCACCAGCCGCGCCCCGTGGGCGCGGGCCTCGGCCACCGTCACCGCCCGGGTCTCGGCCCCGGAGCGCACCTGCCAGAAGCGATACTTCAGCAGCGCCTCGGGCGGGTCGGTGTAGGACGACACGTGCACCCATCCCGCCAAGCCAAACGGCGCCCCGATCCGCCCAAGCTCCACCCAGCCGCCTCGGCTCACGGCAGGCCCCGCGGCCGCCGGGCGGTCAGGCGCTCGCCTGCTTCCGGTACGAAGCAATCAGCGATCGGACGCGCTCGCTCGGCTGGGCGCCGTGACCGACCCAGTAATCGATACGGGTCAGGTCCAGCCTGAGCGGGGTCTCGCCTCGGCCGGCGATCGGGTTGAAAAACCCGACGTTCTCCAGGCTGGAGCCCCCCTGGCGCTTGCGGCTGTCCGTCACCACCACGTGATAAAAGGGCTGATTCCGCGCCCCGCGCCGGGTCAGGCGAATGGTTACCATGGTCTTGTCGCTCTCAAGTGTCCGATCCGGACGGGCCCGCGGCTCCGCCCCAAAAAAAGAGGGCGGATTCTACGGGCTTATGGCCCGCTCCGGAAGGGGCTCGGAGCACTTTAATCCGGCCGCGCGCCGGCGCAACGGTCGGGCGCCCTAGCGCATCCGGCCCTGCAGCGCCCCGAGGAGCTGGCGCATGCGCCCGCCGCGCATCTGCTTCATCATCTTCTGCATCTGCAGGAACTGCTTCATCAGCCGGTTCACGTCCTGAACCTGCACGCCCGCGCCGCGCGCGATGCGCCTGCGGCGCGAGCCGTCGATGATGGCGGGCGAGACCCGCTCACGCGGCGTCATGGAATTGATGATCGCAATCTGGCGGCGCACGTCCTGGTCGGCCTGGTCGGGCCTGACGCCACCCTTCTGTGCCGCGGTGGGAAGCTTGTCCATCAGCGAGGCCATCCCGCCCATCTTCTGCAGCTGCTCGAGCTGGGCCTTCAGATCCCCCAGGTGAAATCCCTTGCCCCGGGCGACCTTGCGCGCCAGGCGCTCGGCGGACTCGCGATCAACCTGGCGGTTCACCTGCTCGACCAGGCTGACCACGTCCCCCATGCCCAGAATGCGCGAGGCCATGCGCTCGGGGTCGAACGGGGCCAGCGCATCGGTTTTCTCGCCGACGCCCACGAACACGATGGGCT
>JAJZMI010000146.1 GCA_021798335.1 Pseudomonadota bacterium
TGCCGGCTGCGGCGGCGGCAGTGCCAGCGTTTTCACGACGGGCTCGACGGGCTCGACGGCCGCGGCGGTCGTCAAGCGCGCCGCGCTCACCGTTTCCGGTACCCCGGCGAGCGCGGTGAGCGCGGGGCAGACCTACAGTTTCACGCCCACGGTGAGCACGAGCGGCGCGACGCCGACCTACTCGATCAGCAATGCCCCGCCCTGGGCCACCTTCAATACCAGCACCGGGCAGCTCTCCGGCACGCCCCCGGCGGGCGATGCCGGCACGTACTCGGGCATCGTGATCAGCGTGACCGAGGGGTCCGCCTCGGCGTCGCTGCCGCCGTTCTCGATCACCGTGGCCGAGGCCAATTCCGCCACCGGCAGCGCCGATGTGTCCTGGACGCCGCCCACCACCAATACCAACGGCTCGACGCTGACCAACCTGGCCGGCTATGAGATTTATTACGGCACCAGCGCCACCGCGCTCACTCAGAAAGTGCAGGTCGCCAACATCGGGGTGACCAATTATGTCGTCAGCGGGCTGACCAGCGGGACGTGGTACTTCGCGGTGACCGCCTACACCAGCGCGGGCGCGCAAAGCGCCCTGTCGAACATCGCCAGCAAGACTATTACCTGATCGAGTGGGCCTGATCGAGTGGGCCTGATCGCGCGGGCCCGATCGCGCGGCGAGGCGGCCCCACGGCACGCGAGCGCCGCGCGCGGGCGGCCTTGGGCACCCCGCGGGTGTCCACCTCCCGTTCCTGAGTCGCGGCGGCGCGGGCGCGCCGTCCGCGCTGCGGTCGGCAGCCGGGGGGGCGCGGGGTATCGGGCGGCTCGGGCCGCCGGCTATCGCCCATTCAGGTATTGCCCCTAAATTCAGCACGTTCCGCTCGGAAGATTGCGCCGTTTGCGAGCGGCCCGGTATGCTGCGCCGCCGGGTTGCGGCTGTGCCGCGTGCGCGGGGCTCGTGGACGCGACCTGCCACCGTCGCTGCAGAGTCAATTTTTCCACGGAGCGTGTGGAGAGCGAATCATGCGGAACAGACTGGGCTTGAGAGCGGCTCAAGCGGCAGGGATCGGCGTTGCGCTCGGGGCGCTGGCCCTGAGCGGCTGTGGCGCGCTGTTGACGAACCACTATCGCATCGAGCGCGCCAAGCGCGAGATGCGGGCGGGCGAGTGGCAGGGCGCGGCCTTCGATCTGCGCACCGTGGTACGCAAAGATCCGCACGATGCCGAGGCCTGGGTGCTGCTCGCGCGCCTGTCTCTCGATGCCGCCGATCCCAACGGCGCCGAGTCCGCCCTCAGCCATGCGCTCGCCGCGGGCGCCAAGGGCCCGCAAGTCGAGGACCTGCAGGCGCGGACCTGGCTCGCCAGTGGCAAGGCGCGGACATTGCTCGAGGCGCTGGCCCGACACACCCTTCACTTGCCGGAACCGGACCGCACCGTGTTGTATGTTCGGGCGCTGCTTGGCACCGGGCAGCGGGCCGCGGCGATCGCGCTGCTGAAGCCGCTGGTGGCCGCCCACCCGCAGGTGACGGAGGCCCGTGATCTGCTCGCCGAATCGCTGGCGAGCGCCGGGCAGTTCCCGGCGGCTTTGGCGCAGCTCACGACGGCCGAGCAGCACGACCCCAAATCGCCGGAGCCGTGGTTGATCGCGGGGCGGATCTACGCAGCGGTGGGAGACTTCTCGGCCGCCGAGCAGGCCATGCTCGCCGCCCTGAAGCGCATGCCCGGCTCCGAGCCCATCCTGCATCGGCTGGCGGCGCTCGAGACGCTCACCGACGCGCGCCTGGCGCTCGGTCAGGTCGGTCCAGCCGCCAAGACCCTCTCGGCCCTCACCAAGCTCGAGCCGCAATCGCCCCTGACCGAGCTGCTGCAGGCGCGCGTGGCGCTGGCGCGCGGCGCCTTGCAGGCGGGCACCAATCAACTCGAGCGGATCGTGCTCGATGCGCCGCGATTCGTGCAGGCGCGGCTGCTCCTCGGGGCCGCGTTGATGACGCGCGGGGAACTCGAGCAGGCCGAGCAGCAGCTGCAGCAGGTGCTCGCGCAGGCGCCCGAGAACATCCAGGCGCGCCAGCTCCTTGCCGAGGTGCAATTGAAGCTCGGCGATCCCGGGGCGGCGATTCGTGCGCTGACCCCGGCGCTGAGCGCCCCGCGGCTCGATCCGCAGCTGCTCTCCCTGCTCGGCTCCGCCGTCGCGCGCACCGGCGAGCGGGAAGTGCTGATGCGCGCGCTCGAGCGCACCGCGCAGGCGCATCCGCACGATGCGCAGGTCCTGATCCATCTGGCGGCGATCGACTTGAGCGTCGGGCAACCCGAGCGCGCCCTGGCGCTGTTGCAGAAGACGACCGATCAGGACGGCGTGCTGCGCGACCGGCTCCTGGTGAGCGCGCTGCTGGCGGCGCGGGGGCCGGGGGCCGCCGGCATGGCGGTCGAGCAGCTGCTCGCGGCGCAGCCGCGCGATCCGGCGGTGCTGCAGCTGGGGGCGAGCTATTTTGCCGCGCAGAATGAGCTGCCCAAGGCCCGCGGGCTGCTGCGCACCGCCCTCGGCATCGAGCCGAATGATCTGGCCGTGGTGATCGCGCTGGCGAAGATCGAGGCACAGTCGGGCGATGCCCCCGCCGCGCAACGGCGTCTGCGGGCGGCACTCGCGGCTCATCCCGCGGCGCTGCCGGTGCGCATCGCCTTGGCCGAGGTGCTTGCCGGGTCCCGCCACTTCGCCCAGGCGCGCACCGTGCTCGCCGCCGCCCAAGATGCGCAGCGATCCCCGGATGTGCAGTTCGCCCTGGCGCGCCTGGCGCTCGCCCAGGGCAAGCTCGAGGCGGCGAATGCGGCCTTGAGTCGGGCCGTGGCCACGCAACCCGGCAGCGCGCTGCTGATCGAGCAGGCGGGCCTGTTGCTGCTCGGAGCCCATCAATACGACGCGGCGCTGGCGCGCCTGGCGCGCGCCGCGGCGCTCGAGCCGGGCAATCCGATGTACTGGCTCAATACGGCCCGGGCCGAGCTCGACCTGAACCGGCCGCTCGCGGCCTATGCATCGCTCGAGAAGGCCATCCGCCTGCAGCCGCATTGGCTGCTCGCGACCCGCCTGCTGGCGCTGATCGATCTGCATCAGGGCAAGGGCCAGGCGGCCCTCGATCGGGCGCGGGCATTTCTGGCCCAGGACCCGCACAATCCGCAGGCGCTGGTGTTCGAAGGCGACGTGCAGGCCGCGCTCGGGCAGCCGGCGAAGGCCGTGGCCGCCTACCGCGAGGCGCAGCGCGGGCGCCCGAGCGCCGCAGTGGCCGTCAAGCTGTATGAGGCGGAGCGGGCCGCGCACCTGCCCCATCCCGCCCGGCCCCTGCAGCGCTGGCTGCAGCGCTGGCCCGAGGACTGGCGGGTGCGTACCGTCCTCGGCGATTATTATTTGACCGTCGCACGCGAGCCCAAACAGGCCGTCGCGCAGTTCCGCCTGGCGCTGCAGCACGACCCGAGTGATGTCGTCGCGCTGAACAACCTGGCGTGGGCCCTGAGTCGCACCGGCGATCCGCGCGCGCAGGCGGTGGCCGAGCGGGCCTATCGGCTGGCGCCGGACTCGCCGCAGATCAACGATACGCTCGGCTGGATCCTGGTCCGCACCGGCCAGGGCGCCGAGGCGCTGGGGTACCTCGAGCATGCCACGCAGCTCGATCCGCACGATCCGGAGCTGCAGTATCACTATGCCTACGCGCTCGCGAAAACCGGCAAGCCGGGCGCGGCGCGCAGGATTCTCATGAAGATCCTGGCCAGCCCGCAAGCGTTCGACGGCCGCCCGGCGGCCGCGCGCTTGCTCGCCAGCCTCAAGGCTTGATCAGGTGTGAGACCATGACCACAGACTACGGCGTCTTATTCAGGTATTTTGTCAAGATGATGCGAACGACTTCACGCCCTTCGGCACTGCTGGTGCTCTTGTGCGCCCTCGTCCTCGGTGCCGCCGCCCCCGCCTGGGCGGGCACGGCCGGCGCGCCGCGCCCGAGCGCATCGCGCCCCTCGGACGCGAACTATCGCATCGGCCCCGGCGATGTGCTCGATATCTTCGTCTGGCAGAACCCGGACTTGTCGCAGCGGCAGATCCCGGTGCGCCCGGATGGGCGGATCTCGACGCCGCTCATTCCCAATATGATGGCCGCCGGCAAGACGCCGGTGCAGCTGGCGCACGACATGGACCGGGCGCTGAGTCAGTACATCCGCTCCCCGCGCGTCACGGTCATCGTCAGCAAGGCGCTCGGTGCGCTGAGTCAGGTGCAAGTGATCGGCCAGGTCATGCACCCGATGTCCATGCCGTACGAAGAGGGCATGACCGTGCTCGATGCGGTGCTCGCGGCCGGCGGGCTGACCCCGTATGCCGCCGGCAACAGCGCGAAAATCGAGCGCAAGGTCGACGGCAAGGTGCAGACCGTGCACATCGAGCTGTCCAATCTGATCAACAAGGGCGAGCTGTCGCAGAACGTGCCGCTGCGGCCCGGGGACGTGATCGTGGTGCCCGAGTCGCTGTTTTAGGGAGAGCAGGGCATGGCCAGCGGTTCACTATTCTCCGACGTCGCGGTCCTCGAGGATCAGCTGCGCGGCCTGTGGCGCTTCAAATGGGCGGCGCTCATCGTTGCCTGGTGCGTCGCGCTGGTGTTCTGGGGCGTGATCTTCCTGATCCCGAACAAATATCAGGCGAGCGCCAAGATCTTCGTGGACTCGGGCACGACGCTCAGCCAGGCGACCAAGGGCATCAGCCTCAACGACAATCCCCAGGATCAGCTCGCCCGCATGACCGCGGAGCTGCTCGGGACGCCGCAGCTGCGCAAGGTTGCCAATGAGACCAATCTCATGGCCGGCGCGATCACCGCCCGGCAGCAGCAGCAGGTGATCGATGCGCTGCGTGACAACATCAGCATCGTCGCCGACTCGAAGCACCTCAAGGGTGCCCCCACGCTCTACACGATCACCTATACCGATCCCAATCGTGCCCGCAGCGTGCAGGTGGTCGATCACCTGCTCAATGACTTCGTGGAGGGGTCGCTGACCGACAAGAGCGAGGGCTCGCGCGAGGCCGAGCGGTTCCTCACCCGGCAGATCGCCCATTACGGGCGGCTGCTGTCCAACACCGAGCAGCAGCTCGCGAATTTCAAGAAGCGCAATCTCGGCCTGCTGCCGAACGAGCAGGGCGATTACTTTGCTCATCTGCAGGCGGCCAACAGCGCGCTCAGGCAATTGCAGGAGAATCTCTATGTTGCCGTGCGCGAACGCGACGCGCTCGCGCAGGAGCTGAAGTCCGGCCAGCAGTTCACCGCCACCCGTGCCACGGGGGCGTTGAGCGCGAGCGGGGCCGCGGCGCTCGATACCGAACAGCAGATCGCCCAGGCCGAGCAGCAGCTCGATCAGCTGCTGCTGAAGTACACGG
>JAJZMI010000060.1 GCA_021798335.1 Pseudomonadota bacterium
TAGTCGCGTCCCAGAGCATATCGGGACACGTATCCGGCCGTGGGATCGCCGAGGATCATCTCGGCGGGATGCGCCTCCGGCGGCCAGTAGTCCATGCGGACGCTCACGACCCGTACCGCCGCGGGCAGGAGCTGCGCCGGCCGGCTGCGCAGCGTGCCGTGCCGCGCCATGTAGTGCATCCGGCCGTGCAGGCCCGCGTCCAGCCAGCGCAGCAGGTGCTGCTCGTCCTCGTGCAGGTCTACGCCCGCGATGCCGAGGGCCGAGAAGCCGAGCGCGCGCGCGCGCTCGGCAAGCTCGTGCTTCAGCGCCTGCAGATCCGGTGTCGCTGGCATCATGCGCGCCCCATGTAGTCAGTATAATCAACTTGATGAGACTGCCGGCCGCACTCTACAGCTCCGCTCAGGTCAGGGCGATCGACCGCCTGGCGATCGAGACGCTCGGTATTCCCGGCTATGCGCTGATGTGTCGCGCGGGGGAGGCGGCGGTGCGCTGCCTGCGGTCGCGATGGCCGGCTGCCCGAGGCCTCGCGGTCGTGTGCGGCGCGGGAAACAACGGGGGCGACGGTTACGTGACGGCGCGTCTGGCGCGAGACGCCGGATTCGAGGTCCGCGTGCTCGCGGTGACCCCGCCGGAGCGATTGCGGGGGGATGCGCTCAGGGCTTGCGAGGAGTGGCGCGCCGGGGGCGGATCGATACAGTCCTGCTCGGCACAAGCGCTCGCGGCGTGCGACGTCCTCGTCGATGGGTTGCTCGGGACGGGCCTCGCCGGCGAAGTGCGCGCGGAGAGTGCACAGGTCATCGCCGCCATCAATGCCAGTGGGCGCGCCGTTCTTGCCCTCGATGTGCCGTCGGGGCTCGATGCCGATACCGGCGTTCCTTTGGGCGCGGCGGTGCGGGCCGAGTGCACGGTCACCTTCGTTGCACTGAAGACCGGGCTGTTTCTTGGCGAGGGGCCCTCCCACAGCGGTGTGTTGTATTTCGATGATCTCTCGCTCACGGACGCATTGCCGCAGATGCCGGTGCCGCGGCTCGAGCGCCTGCTGGCCGGGGAAATCGAACAGGCACTGCCGCCGCGCGCGCGCGCGGCGAACAAGGGGGATTTCGGGCACGTGCTGATCGTGGGCGGCGGCCCCGGCATGCCCGGCGCGGCGCGTCTGGCGGGCGAGGCGTGTCTGCGCGTCGGCGCGGGCCGAGTGACCGTTGCGGTCGAGCCGCGGAACGTCGCGCCCGTCAGCGCGGGACGGCCGGAGCTGATGTGTCGCGCCGTGCAAGAGCCGGCAGAGGTGCATGACGCGGCGGCCCGCTGTGATCTGATCGCGGTTGGGCCGGGTTTGGGGCAGGATGCGTGGGCGCGTGGCGTGTTGGATGCGGTGCTGGGCTGCGGCAAGCCGCTGGTCGTCGATGCGGATGCGCTCAATCTGCTGGCCGCCGCGCCGACGGCGGCGCGCCCGGATTGGGTGTTGACGCCGCATCCCGGGGAGGCGGGCCGCCTGCTCGGCTGTCCGAGCGCGGCGGTGCAGCGCGATCGTCCGGGGGCGCTCGATGCGCTGCTTGCGCGCTATGGCGGCACGGTCGTGCTGAAGGGCGCCGGATCGCTCGTCGGACGCGCCGGCGAGGTCCCGGCGCTGTGCGAGCATGGGAATCCCGGCATGGCGAGTCCCGGCATGGGCGATGTGCTGACGGGGGTCATCGCCGGCATCTGGGCCCAATGCCGCGACCCGTGGCGGGCCGCCCGCACCGGGGTGTTGGTGCATGCCCTGGCCGGTGATGCGGCGGCTCGCAGGGAGGGCGAGCGCGGCATGCTGGCGGGCGATGTGATTCGGGAGTTGCGGCGCTGCGTCAACGTCTGAATGCCGCGCCGGATACCGAAGCGCTCGGGGCAAGGCTGGCGCGCACGCGGCCCGCTGCGCGCGCGCCGCTGGCAACGGTGCATCTGTACGGGGAACTTGGAGCCGGAAAGACCACGCTGGCGCGGGGATTTCTGCGCGCCTGCGGTGTTACGGGGCCGGTGCGCAGTCCAACCTACACGTTGGTCCACGTGTATGCGCTGGCGGCGCTGACCGTGGTGCATCTGGATCTTTACCGCCTGCGCGGCGCCGAGGAACTCGATCATCTGGGGCTCACCGAGTGGGCGCTGCCGGGCACCGTGTGGCTGATCGAGTGGCCGCAGCGAGGTGCGGGGGCGCTGCCGCCGGCGGACCTGCGGGTCACGCTGTCCTTGCAGGCCGACCACCACGAGGCGCAATTGGCTGCCGAAACCCCCGCCGGTGAGTCCTGGCTGAAATGCCTGATGGCGCTGCAGCACGCAGAATCGAGTTGAAATTCCGGCCGGACTCGTAGAGTATACATGAACGAGTGCCGGGAAACCAATGATCAGGAAGGCGTTTTACCTGCTTTCCCTGGGGCTGTGCGGAGTCGTGATGATGCGGCCCGCGCAGGGGGTGGAGCTGCGCCCCGATCATTTGAGGGGGCTGAATGTCGCGACCTGGGGTCAGCAGGCTCGGGCCAAGCTCAACCTGGCCCGATACACGCCCTATCGCTATTTCACACTGACGGATCCCGATCGCGCCGTGGTGGATCTGCGCGGGACGCGGGCCGCCCCGGCAGTGCAATTGCCGCGCGTGCATGGATGGCTCGACGAGGTGCGCATGGGACTGCAGCCGAACGGGGCACTGCGTCTGGTCTTTACGACTCGCTCGGCCGCCGCGATGCACTTTTCATGGCGGCGCTCCGCGGCCGGAGAGCGGCTCGTGGTGCGGCTGAGCGCGCTCGGCGCGCCCTGGCATGCGAAAAAGACCGTCGCGACGCTGCAGGGGCGGGACATCATCATCACCGTCGATCCCGGCCATGGCGGCATCGATCCGGGTACGATCGGCATCGACGGTATTGAAGAGAAGAACATCACGCTCGCCATAGGCAGGCGCCTGGCGCGGCTGATCGATGCGCAGCGCGGCATGCTCGCCACGATGACTCGCGATGCCGATGTCTATGTGCCGTTGCGCGAGCGGATGCACATCGCGGCGCGCGATCACGCCAATCTGTTCGTGTCCATCCACGTCAACGATTGCTCGGACCCGCACATCAAGGGCGCCGAGGTGTACATCCTGTCGCTCCACGGCGCCTCGAACGAGGCGGCCCGCCTGGTGGCCGAGCGGGAGAACGCCGCCGATCGGTTCGGCGGAATGAATCTGCGCGGAACGTCGCCTACGCTCGCTTCGGTCCTGGTCGGGCTGTCTCAGGCCGCGACCATCAGCCGCAGCATGGTGGCGGCGCGCAGTGTACTGACCGCGCTGGAGCAGGCGCCGTACGTGCCGGTGTGGACCCGCTCGGTGTTGCAGGCTCCGTTCGTCGTGCTCAAGTCGCCCACCATTCCCTCGATGCTGATCGAGACCGACTTCATGTCCGACCCCTCCCAGGCATTGAGGCTCACCCAGCCGTGGTTTCAGCAGAGCATCGCCGCGGCCATCTTCCGCGGGATCCTCGCCTACTTCCGCACTCATCCGCCCGCCGGCACGCTGTTTGCCGCGGAGCGCGCCGCGCGGTTGCGGCAGATGGTGGCAAGCAACGCCGGTTAGAGCCGTCGCTGCTGTGATCGGCCGAACCCTGGTACGCTCGCTGCAGCGGCGCCGCCGGCGCGCCCCATCCGCACGGATCTCATGCCCATTCGCATCCTGCCCAGCGAACTCGTCGATCAGATCGCCGCCGGCGAGGTGATCGAGCGGCCGGCCTCCGTCGTGAAAGAACTGATCGAGAACAGCCTCGATGCGGGCGCGCGCCGCATCGAAGTCGACATCGAGCAGGGCGGAGCGGGGCTGATCCGCGTGCGCGACGATGGCTGCGGCATCGAAGCAGCATCGCTCCCGGTGGCGCTGCAGCGTCATGCCACGAGTAAGATCGCCACTCTCGAGGACCTCGCGGCGATCGGCACGCTGGGCTTTCGCGGCGAGGCGCTGCCCTCGATCGGCTCGGTGGCTCGGCTGCGGCTGGTGTCGCATCCGGCCGATGCGCCGCATGCGTCCGAAATCATCCTCGAGGGCGGCGCGATGGGCGAGGTGCGCCCCGCGGCGCACCCCCGCGGGACCACCGTCGAGGTGCGCGATCTTTTCTTCAACGTGCCCGCGCGGCGCAAGTTCCTGCGCTCCGCGCCGACCGAGCTCGGACACATCGCGCGGCTCCTCGAGCGCCTGGCGCTCGCTCGGCCCGAGGTCTCGTTCCGGCTGCGCAGCGCCGAGCGCGTGCTGCTCGATGCGCCGGCGGCCGAGGACGGCGCGCGCGTCGCGCAAGTGCTCGGTCAGGCGTTCATCGAGCGGGCGCTGGCGGTCGAGCACGCCGCCGGTCCGGTGCGGCTCGGGGGTTGGATCGCGCTGCCGACGGCCGCGCGCGCCCAGCCCGACCAGCAGCATTGGTTCGTGAACGGGCGGCCGGTGCGCGACAAGCTGTTGATGAGCGCCGCCCGCTTGGGATATCGCGACGTTCTCTATCACGGGCGCCATCCGGCCTATGTTCTGCATCTGACGCTCGATCCGGCGCTCGTGGACGTCAATGCCCACCCGGCCAAGCTCGAGGTACGGTTCCGCGACAGCCGGCAGATTCATCAGTTCGTGCTGCGGGTGATCGAGCGCGCCCTGGCTGCGACGCAGCCGAGTCCCGCATCGGCCCCGGCGGCCGGCAGCGCGCCGCTGCTCGGCGAGGTCTCCCCGCCGCGGCCCCCTGAAGCCGGCCGTTTCGACTTCGCCGGGGAAGCCGAGCGGCAGGCCCGCAGCCCCTGGGCGGTGGCTGCCGCCGTGCGCGAGCCGCAACCCCCCGCCGGGGAGGCGCAGGCCGAGACGGAGCGTCCGCTGGGAGAGGCGCTGGCGCAGCTGCACGGCATTTACATCCTCGCGCAGACGCGCGAGGGGCTGATCCTCGTCGACATGCATGCCGCGCACGAGCGGGTGCTCTACGAGCGGCTCAAGGCCGAGCGGGACGGCGCGGCGGCCGTGTCGCAGCAGCTGCTCGAGCCGCTCGTGGTGGAGCTCAAGCCCTACGAGCTCGATGCGCTGCTCGCCGAGCGCGCGGCCTGGGAACGCGCCGGTTTCGAGCTCGACGCGCTCGGTCCGGCTCGACTCGCGTTGCGGCGAATCCCGCCGCTGCTGGCCGGCGGGGAGATCGTGAAGATCGTGCAATCGGTGGCCGAGGCGCTCGGGCGCGAGGCGCCCGATCATCACCTCGAGGCGGCGGCGGATCGATTTCTCGGCACGTTGGCCTGTCGTGCCGCAATCCACGCCCGGCGCAGACTCACGCTGCCGGAGATGGACGCGCTGTTGCGCCAGATGGAGCGCACCGACCGCTCGAATCAATGCAACCACGGCCGCCCGACCTGGACCCGGCTGACCTTGCGCGAACTCGATCAACTCTTCCTGCGCGGCCGCTGAATGAGCCCCGAGCGCACCGCGCTCCCGGTGCTGGTGCTCACCGGGCCGACCGGCAGTGGCAAGAGCGCATGGGCCGAGCGCTTGGCCGAGCAGGCGCCGGTCGAGATCGTGAGTGTCGATTCGGCGCAGGTGTATCGCGGTCTCGATATCGGCACGGCCAAGCCCTCGCGCGCCGTGCGGGCCCGCATCCCGCACCACTTGATCGACGTGTGCGATCCGGCCGAGGGATATTCGGCGGGACGGTTCGTCGCCGAGGCACTCGAGTGCATCGGCGCGATCCATGGGCGCGGCCGAGTGCCGCTGCTGGTCGGCGGCACGATGCTGTATCTGCGTGCCCTGATTGACGGTCTGGCCCCTCTGCCGCAGGCGTCCCCGGCACTGCGCCGCAGCCTCGATGCCCAGGCCGCGCAGGAGGGCTGGCCCGCCTTGCACGCCGAGCTCGAGCGCATCGATCCGCAGGCTGCCGCCCGTATCGCCCCCACCGATGCGCAGCGCATCCAGCGGGCGCTCGAGGTGTGCCGGCTCACCGGCGAGCGCTTCTCCGAGCTGCAGCGCCGCGGCACGCGTCCGCTCGCGGGGGTGCCGCTGTGGGCCTGGGCGCTGGTTCCGCGCGAGCGCGCCGAGCTGCACCGACTCATCGCCGCGCGTTTCCACGCCATGCTGGCGGCCGGATGGCTCGAGGAGGTGAAGGCGCTGTATGCGCGCGGCGATCTGTCGGCCGGCCACGCCTCGATGCGTGCGGTTGGCTACCGCCAGCTCTGGGCGCACCTGGCCGGCGAGTGCACACTCGCCGAAGCGATCGAGCAGGGTATCGCGGCCACGCGGCAGCTGGCCAAGCGCCAGCTGACCTGGATGCGCACCGAGCGTTGGGCCGAGTGGCTCGACCCGGCCCATCAGGCCCTGTCGTGGAACCGCGACGTTCGGCGCCGTCTCGCCGAGCTACAGCTTTGAATCCGGTCGCCTGTGTTAAACTGGCCCCGGTAGCGCTGAGTCCGCGCCCCATGGTGGTTTGCTTGCATCACCCCCCGTCGGAACGTGGACACGACCCCCAACCTGCCGAACAATTACAATCCGTTTGAGAATAAGGAGAACCCGATGGCCAAAGGCCAGTCGCTCCAAGATCCGTTTCTGAACGCCCTGCGCAAAGAGCGGGTGCCTGTGTCGATCTACCTCGTCAACGGCATCAAGCTGCAGGGGCAGATCGATTCATTCGACCAATTCGTCGTGCTGCTGAAGAACAGTGTCAGTCAGATGGTCTACAAACACGCCATCTCCACGGTCGTGCCGACCCGCAATGTCAGGCTGAGCACCGAGGAGGAAGGCGCGGTGGAGCCCGCCGCCGAGTGAGCCGCGCAGCCCCGCGTCCCCCCAGGGAATTGTTTCGTGTTCGAACGCCCGCGTTCCGGTGAGCGCGCCCTGCTGGTGCGCATCGGACTCGGGAGCCACGCGGATCCTCTGGATCTCGAGGAGTTTCACGAGTTGGCCCGCTCCGCGGGCGCCGAGCCGGTCGCCACGGTCACCGGTCGGCGCGAGCGGCCGGAGCCGCGGTTCTTCGTCGGCAGCGGCAAGGCCGAGGAGCTGCGCCAGAGGGCCGAGGACTGCGGCGCCGAGGTGATTCTCGTCGATCACGCGCTCTCGCCGAGCCAGGAGCGCAACCTCGAGCAGCTCACCGGCCGGCGGGTCCTCGACCGCAACAGCCTGATTCTCGACATCTTCGCGCAGCGCGCGCGCAGCTTCGAGGGCAAGCTCGAGGTGGAACTGGCGCAGTTGCGCCACATTGCCACGCGTCTGGTGCGCGGCTGGACGCACCTGGAGCGCCAGAAGGGCGGTATCGGCCTGCGCGGGCCGGGCGAGACGCAGCTCGAGACCGATCGGCGGCTGATCGCGCAGCGTGTGCGGCTGTTGACGCGCCGGCTCCTGAAGCTGCGACAGCAGCGCGAAACGGGCCGGCAGGTGCGCGCGCAGATTCCGGTGCCGTCGCTGGCACTGGTCGGTTATACCAACGCCGGCAAGTCGACGTTGTTCCGGGCCCTGACGGGCGCGGACGCTTATGTGGCCGACCAGCTGTTTGCGACGCTCGACCCGACGGTGCGCCGCGTCACGCTGCCGGGCGGCACGCACGTGGTGGCCGCCGACACCGTCGGCTTCATCCGCGAGCTGCCCCACGAGCTGGTGGCGGCATTCCAGTCGACGCTCACGGAGGCGCGCGAGGCGACCTTGCTGCTGCACGTGGTCGATGCAAGCGATCCGCGGCGAGATGAGCGCATCGCCCAGGTCAACGACGTGCTGGCGCAGATCGGCGCGCAGTCGATTCCGCAGATCCTGGTCTACAACAAGATCGATCGCCTGGGCCGGGAGCCCGGCATCGAGCGCGGGAGCGAGGGGGTGCTGAGCGCGGTGTGGATCTCGGCCGCCCGGGGGCTCGGACTCGAGCGGCTCGCCGATGCGCTCACCGAGCGCCTGGCGTGCTGCGCGCGCGCGGCCCGCGTGCGCTTGCCGCCCGGGGCCGGGGCGCTGCGCTCGCGGCTGTATGCGGCCAAAGTGGTGCGCGGGGAGCGCTCGGCCGAGGACGGCTCGATCGAGCTTGCGGTGCAGTTGCCGGATGCGGAGGTGTTGGCGCTCGCGCGCACCCCCGGGGTGGAGATTCTCGAGCCGCAGTTCATCGAGGTTTGATTCCGAGGAGCGCAAGCGAAGTGGGCAGATTCGTCGTGGTGATCGGCACGCAGTGGGGCGATGAGGGCAAGGGCAAGGTCGTCGACCTGCTCACCGAGCGCGTCAACGCCGTGGTGCGCTTCCAGGGCGGGCACAATGCCGGACACACGCTGGTCATCGGCGGCGTCAAGACCATTCTGTCGTTGATTCCCGCCGGCATCCTGCGCGAGCAGGTGCGCTGCCTGATCGGCAACGGCGTCGTGCTCTCGCTCGAGGCGCTCATGAAGGAGAGCCGCATGCTCATGGATCAGGGCGTGCCGGTGTTCGAGCGGCTCGCCATCTCGCCGCTGTGCCCGTTGATCCTGCCCTCGCACATCCTGCTCGATCAGGCGCGCGAGCGGGCGCGTGGCGCGAATGCGATCGGTACGACGGGCCGTGGCATCGGGCCGGCGTACGAGGACAAGGTGGCGCGGCGCGCGGTGCGCGTGGCGGATCTGTTCCAGCGCGACCGCTTCGCCGCCAAGCTCGGCGAAGTGCTCGATTTCCACAACTTCATCCTGCAGCACTACTTCCGCCAGGGCCCGGTGGATTTCCAGAAGACGCTCGATGAGCAGCTCGCCTATGCCGATGCGATCGCCCCGCTGGTCACCGACGTGACGCTCGCGCTCGATCGGCTGCGGCGCGAGGGCGCCAGCGCGCTGTTCGAGGGGGCGCAGGGGGCGATGCTCGATGTGGACCTCGGCACGTATCCCTTCGTCACTTCATCCAACACCACCGCCGGCTTCGCCGCCACCGGCACCGGGGTCGGCCCCCGGGTCTTCGACTACGTGCTCGGCATCGTCAAGGCTTACACCACACGTGTCGGCGCCGGACCGTTTCCCACCGAGCTGTTCGACGGCTACGGCGAGCATCTCTCACGCGTCGGTCACGAATTCGGGTCCGTCACCGGGCGGCGCCGGCGCTGTGGCTGGTTCGATTCGGTGGCGCTGCGGCGCGCCATCGTGCACTCGAGCGTCTCGGGGTTGTGCATCACCAAACTCGATGTGCTCGACGGTCTGGATATCATCCGCGTGTGCGTCGGTTACCGTGTCGGGGGCAGGATGGTGGCCGAGCCGCCGCTCAGTCTCGAGGGTTATGCGGGACTCGAGCCGGTGTACGAGGAGCTGCCGGGCTGGCCCGACTCGACGGTGGGCATCACCGAGTATGCGCGCCTGCCGGCCAACGCGCGCAAGTACCTCGAGCGGCTCGAGTCGCTCGTCGAGGTGCCCATCGACATCATCTCGACGGGCGCGGATCGGGCCGAGACGATCGTGCTGCGACATCCGTTCGACTGAAGGGCGGTGGGGCGGGCCGATCGGGGCGCGCGCAGCTTACGCTCCCGCCGTAGGAGCCGCAGATCGGCTGCGCGGCCGGATCTATCGGCGGCGCGTGCGGTCTAATCTCGGCGCAAGGTACAGGGCAATTTCGAGGTGATCGCCATGCGCTCCTCCATCGCGTCTCGATTGATCGCGGCGGCTCTGTTCGCCGTTCTCTGGTACGCGCCCGCTGCGGCGGCGCAGCCCCCGCGGGCCGTTCATGCGGTCTGGGTGTCGCGCAAGCTGCGCTTTACCTATCAGGGAATCACCTCGCAGTATAACTGTCGTGGTCTGGAGGTCGCGATCTCCCATCTGCTCACGCGGCTCGGCGCCCGAAAATTACAGGTGCGTGACTGTCCGCTCGAAGATCAGATCATTCCCTTCCCGTCGGTGCGGGTGACGATGCAGGTCCTGGTCCCGGCCACGCGGGGCCAGCGCGGGCCGTGGGTGAGTGCGCATTGGCGCAGGGTGAGGCTCTTCCCGAGCACGGATCTGAGCGGCAATTGCGATCTCATGACGGAGTTCCGCCACACGTTCCTGCCCTTGTTCGCGGCGCGCAACATCGAGATGGACGCCACCTGCGTTCCGAACCAGCACATCATCGGCAACCGTCTGTACGCCGACGTGCTGGTCCCGGATGCACCGGTGACGCAAGCTGCGGCGGATCGCCGCTGAGGGCGAGAGGGCGCTAGCGCAGCCGAGCGATCCGCTCGATGGCGGGTGGATGCGAATAATGAACCGCCGCATACAGCCGATCGGGTGTGAGCGTGCTGGCGTTGCTGCGGTAGAGCTTCACCAGGGCCGAGACCAGCTGGCGCGCCTCGGCGTGGCGGGCGGCGAAGCGGTCGGCCTGGAACTCGTGCCGGCGTGACCACATCGCGCCGAGCGGCGTGGCGAACTGCAACACCACGGGCGCGGCGAGGGCGAACAGCAGGAGCGCCGCGTGCGGCGAGGGATGCGGGACCCCGAGGGCGGTGTAGAAGGCGGCGCGACGCGCGAGCCAACCGAGCAGCGCGAAGCCTACGAACAGCGTCGCAATCGACACCATCATTCCCGTGCGTACATGATGCAGGCGGAAATGCCCGAGTTCGTGCGCCAGAACCGCTTCGATCTCCGGCGGCTCGAGATCCTGGAGCAGAGTGTCGAAGAACACGATGCGCTTGTGCCGTCCGAAGCCGGTGAAATAGGCGTTGCCGTGGGCGGATCGGCGTGAGCCGTCGACCACGAATACCCCGCGCGAGTGCAGGCCGCAGCGTGCGAGCAGCGCATCGATGCGGGTGCGCAGCGCCGGGTCGGCAAGCGGCGTGAAGCGGTTGAACAGCGGCGCGATCAGGACCGGCCAGGCCCACCCGAGCGCGAGCATCAGCGCCACGCAGCCACCGAAGGCCCACAGCCACCACGTTGCCGCGGCGCGCATCATCAGCCACAGCACCCCGAGCACCAGCGGTCCGCCGAGCAGCCCGGCGAGGATGATCTCCTTGGCGAGGTCGGTCAGGAACAGCGGCACCGTCGTTCGGTTGAACCCGAAGCGCGCTTCCAGGCGGAACGTGCGCCACAGCGAGAGCGGCAGATTGACTGCCAGGGCCACCGCGGCCACGGAAGCGATCACCGCCAGCCCCAGCCACGGCTCGCCCCAGCCGGTGCGCCGCCACAGCGCCTCCAGCGCGGCGATGCCGCCGCCGACGGTCAGGCCGAGCGTGACCAGCGCATCGATGAGCGTGGCGATACGGGCGAGGCGCGCCTTGGCAACGGTGTAATCGGCCGCCTTACGATGCGCCTCGAGGCTGATCGCGCCGGCGAAGGGCTCGGGCACGCGCTCGCGGTGCGCGCGCACGGCGGTGATCTGCCGGCCGGCGAGCCACGCCTCGAGCGCCGTGCCCAGGGCAAGGAGCGCGACGAACACGGCCGTGATGAGGCTCATCGCCGGGGTGGCGGGCGCGCTCAGAGGCTCGCCGGCAACAGCCGGTACAGCACGCGCGCGATGGCGGGCACGAGGCGCGGCCGGGCCAGCCGCGCATCGTAATGCCTCATGCGCCGCTCGTTCTCCCGCAGACAGATCCCGAGCAGTCCGTGCAGGGTCACCGGCGCGCCGATGTCCTGGTGGGCGGTGAGCGTAAAGTTCTCGTTCGACTCGTGTGCCCCGCCGCCGAGGCTGCGCGCCGTTTTCGCCCGCGAGGCAACCTGCTTGAGAATGATCCAGCCGCAGCGCAGGCGGAACGCGGGACGCCGCCACCAGGGCAGCTCGGCACGGCGCGCCTTGACCCAGTTGACGAAGAACAGGATGTGGCGCACCTCTTCCTCGAGCACCGGCTCGAACACCTCGACCAGCGCGGCGGGAAAGAAGCCCGAATCGCGCGCCAGGGTGAACAGGCCGAACGCGAAGAACGAATCGAAGCACTCCCCGAAGCCGGCGAAGAGAAAATCGTCCTCCAGGTCGCGCGGCGCGTAGGGTGCGGGAAACTCGATCGGAATCCGGTAATGCGCGGTCAGCGCCGCAAGCAGGCGCGCGTGGCGCTGCTCCTCGAAGCCCTGCAGGGCGATGGCGCGCTTCAGTTGCGGGTCGCTCTCCAGCGCCGCCGCGGCCGTGACGGTGTTGGAGGTCACGTTTTCCGTTGCGACCGCCTCCTGCCAGAACGGCAGTCCCGTCAGGCGCCGCAGCTCCTCGCCCGAGAGCGGTGGCCAGTCGATCCGCTCCGGATCGTAGTCGCGGTGCGTGTCGATGAAGAACTGTGCCAGCAGCCGTTTGTGCTGCGGTGATCCCAAGCGTACGGCGGTGGTCTCAAACTCGGCTCGAACCGCGGACATGCTGCAATTCCCTTCTTCCCTCACTCCAGTACCAGGATAGCAGCGCCGGTACGCCGAAGAGAATCTCCCGCATGCGCTTGGTGAGCGAGAGGGCGAGGGCCATCTGCGGATCGATCCCGAGCAGGCTCCCGATCCCGACCAGCGTGATTTCCTGCACGCCGATGCCGGCGGGCACCACGAAGATGAAATTGCGCGCCGCCTGGGTGAGGCTCTCCAGCACGATCGCCGTCTCGATGCCCACCGGATGTCCGAGCCAGCGCAGTGCCAACCAGGTCTCCACCGCGCCGGCGGCAAGCCCGGCAACCTGCCACTGCAGCGTGAGCACCCAACGCGTCCAATCGCTGATCAGCGCGCGGATCGCCGCATCGAGCGCGGCCCACTTGCCGTTGAGGAAGCGCAGCATTTCCTCCCCGAGCATGCGCACCGCGACGCGCTCCAGGCGCTCGAACAGCGAGCCGTAGCGCAGCAGGACCGCCAATGTCACGATCACCGGCAGGCACGCCGCCAGACCGATCAGCGCGGCGCTGCGCGAATGCACCGCCCCCGAGAGGCTGAGCAGACAGGTGACGCCGACCAGCACGAACAGATACTGGCTGAACAGCGTCAACAGGATCTCCGCCGTGACACTGGCGGCGGCGGTCACACCGTCGACACCGCTCGCGGCGAGCAGCCGGATGCCCACGAGCTCCCCACCGATGTTGGCCACCGGCAGGAGGCGGTTGATCGCCTCGCGCACCGAGGCGATCCAGAACAGCCGTCCGGCCTTGACCCGCTCGGGAATCAGCGCCCGCCATCCGCGCGAGTCGAGCAGGATCGGCACGGCATGGAGCGGCGCGAGCCACAGCAGCACCCAGCCGGCGTGTTCGATCGGCGTGAGGATGGCGGCGCCTTCGTGCGCGATCAGCCCGATCAGCACGACCAGGCCCGCCAGCAGCGCGATGCGAAACGTGGTTCTCATGCGGCACGCCGTGCCCCGCCGCTCGAGCGCGCCGAGTCGGTCAGGGCCCGGAAGCCGCCGGTGCGGGCCCCCGAGGCGCGCACGGCGGCGCGCACGCGCGCGCTGAGCAGCGCGTCGAGCTCGTCGCGGTGGTGGTAGGCGCTCATCCCGGGCGTCAGCCCATCGCGCGTCGCGGGGTGCAAATAGATCTCGGTGAGGCCCTCGGGCAGGTGCGCGAGGATCTCGAGCAGTTGCGCCTCGTCCATCGCGCCGGTGCTCGAGATTCCGAACAGCGTCTCGTTGCACTTGATGCCGGCGGCTCTGAGGCGCCGGCGCATCAGCGCAAGCCACGGACCGAGCAGCGCGCCGGCGAGCCCGGCGCCGGCGCGGCGCGCAGCCCAGAGCGGCTCGCGCGGCCAGCGCATCGGTGGGGAGCCGTATTCGGCGCCGATCGCGAGCAGCATGCCGAGCACGGTCGGATGCAGGTGAAAGTGCTTGTGAGCGTTCACGTGATCGAGTGCGAGCCCGGTGGCGGCGAAGGCCGCGAACTGCGCGCGAATTTCCGCTTCGAGCTGCCGCCTGACGCGCGGCAGCGCGAAGAAGCGCACACCCTCGCGCGCCATCCGATCCGGGAAGCGTCCCGTTGCGTCGACCAGCGCCGGAATGCGCCGCGGGGGCAGCAGCGCGTGGCCGTCGGCAAGCACCACGTGCAGCCCCACGGCCAGCTCCGGCAGCGCCCGCGCGCGCCGCACCGCATCGTCGGTGGCGGCCTCGGCCACCATCAGGCTCGTCGCGGACAGCACGCCCTGGAGGGCGGCCCGCTCGATGCCTTCGTTGACCGCCTCGTGCAGACCGAAATCGTCCGCGGTGACGACCAGGGCCTTCAAATGAGCGGGCTCAAGCCTCGTGCGCGTTGAGGAAGCGGAAGAACTCGACGCCCTCGCGCAGCCGGCGCTTGGTCATCTCCCAGCTGTGCAGCATCTCCCCGGTCAGCTCCGCGATCTTGCGCGGCCGGAAGTAGAACCGCTTGTAGAAGGTCTCGACCGCGTGATAGATCTCCCGGGCCGACAGATGCGGATAGCTGATCGGCGAGAGCTGAATGCCGCGGTCGTTGACCAGGTTGAGGTTCTCGTATGCGGCGAGCCAGCCGTTCTCCACCGCTTCCTGGTACAGCTGCGTGCCCGGATAGGGGGCGGCAAGGGACACCTGGATGGTGTGCGGGTTGATGTCCAGGGCGAACTGGATGGTTTCGCGGATCGTGTCGGCCGTCTCCCCGGGCAGCCCGAGGATGAAGGTGCCGTGGATGGTCACGCCGAGCTTGCGGCAGTCGCTGGTGAAGCGGCGCGCGATGTCGGTCCGCAGGCCCTTCCTGATGTTGTGCAGGATCTGATCGTTGCCGGACTCGTAGCCGACCAGCAGCAGCCGCAGGCCGTTGTCCTTCATGATCTTCAGCGTCTCGTACGGGACGTTCGCCTTGGCATTGCACGACCACGTGACCCCAAGCTTGCCGAGGCCGCGGGCGATCTCCTCGACGCGCGGGCGGAAGTCGGTGAAGGTGTCGTCGTCGAAGAAGATCTCCTTCACCTGCGGCATGTTCTCCTTGATCCAGCGTACCTCGTCGATGACGCTGGCGGGGCTGCGCACGCGGTAGCGGTGGCCGCCGACGGTCTGCGGCCAGAGGCAGAAGGTGCACTTGGAGCGGCAGCCGCGCCCCGTGTAGAAAGAGACGTAGGGGTGTTGCAGATAGCCGATGAAATAATTCTCGACGGTCAGATCGCGCTTGTAGACCGGCGTCACCCACGGCAGATCGTCCATGTTCTCGATCATCGCGCGCGGCGCGTTGTGCTCGATCGTGCCATCGGGCCGGCGGAAGGACAGGCCGGTGATGTCCTGGAACGGGCGGCCCTCGGCCACCTCCTTGCAGGTGTAGTCGAATTCCTCGCGGGCCACGAAGTCAATGGCGCTCGAGGCGCCGAGCGAGCCGGCCGGATCGACCGCCACCTTGGCGCCGACCATGCCGACGAGCAAGCGGGGGTTCTCCTGCTTCAGCAGCTCCGCCACCTTCGCATCGGTCGGAAAGGACGGCGAGCTGGTGTGCATGACCACCAGATCGTACTGGCGCGCCAGGGGCAGCACATCGGCCATCGCCAGCCCGTCGGCGGGCGCATCGAGCAGGCGGCTGCCGGGCACCAGCGCGGCCGGCTGCGCGAGCCAGGTGGGGTACCAGAACGAGCGAATCTCCCGCTTGGCCTGATAGCGCGCGCCCGCCCCGCCGTCGAAACCATCGAAGGAAGGGGGATGCAGAAATAAGGTTCTCATCATGACTTCTCGTCCTCACGTAACGGGGCGGGCGGAGCCGTCGCGGGCCACCCGGTATCGCGCCTGGCGCCATTGGACTTCGCGCGTCGCGAAGCCCCAGCACCACAGCGCAAAGCCCAATCCATCACTCACCGGCAGCAGCCAGAGGCGGCGCCAGGATCCGATCCGGCCGGGTCCCGGGGCGCCGGCTGCGAAATGTAGCATCACGCGGGTCGTCGCGGTGGCGATCAGTACGGCGAGCGCGGCCGGCGCACCGCCTGCCATGGCACAGCCCAGTGCTGCTACGGGCAAGCTAAAGGTTACCCACAGGGTGATATAGCCGGCCGGCCGCACCGCCCGGATCGTGCGCAGCCAGCGGGTCTCGTGCTGTATCAGCGCGCGCCACCCCGGCTCGTCGAGCGTCGTCTCCACCACGACGCTGGAGAGCACCGTGCGCAGCCCGCGGCGGCGGGTGAGCTCGCCCAAGCGATAATCGTCCGCAAGTTGATCGGCAATGGCGGCGAATCCACCGATATCCTCCAGCACCGCGCGGCGCAACGCAATGGTCGCACCGAAGGCGAACGCCCGGGAGCCGAGCCAGGATGCCACCCGGACCGAGGGCATGAACCAGTCGTTGACGAACAGTGCGGCGAGCTCGGAGCACACGCCCGCGGCCCCCGAGGATCGGCCCGGCCGGCCGCGGTACGGGCATGTGACGATACCGACGGTGGGATCCGCGAGGGGTGCGCACACCCCCGCCAGATACCCGGCCGGCACGTGTACGTCGCTATCGGCGAGCACCAGATAGTCGTGGCGCGCCACGCGCATCATATTGATCAGATTGCTGACCTTGGCGCTGTGCCCATGGCGGCTCGAATCGACGACGATGGCGATATCGAGCGCCGGATAGCGGGCGGCGAGGGCACGCGCGATCGGGAGCGCCGGATCAGCCGGATCCTGCACGCCGAAGACGATCTGCACGCTCGAGTCGCACTGTCCGCACAGGCTCTCGAGGGCCTGCTCGAGCCCCGGCTCCGCCCCGCAGAGCGGCTTCAGAACGGTCACCGGCGCGAGCCGTTGCGGGGACTGGGGCACCTTGTCATTGCGCGCCCGCTGCACGGCCAGATAGGCTGTCAGCAGGTAGCCGAATGCGAGGATGCCAAGGAATAGGCCCAGAGCGAGCATCATGCCGTCAAGGAGTGATAGTGAACGTGGAGCCGGTTATCATGTCCATAGGAATCCCTACGGTGCGGACTGCCAATGAGCGACAGAGCCAGAGGGTTTCAGATCCCTGAAAGATGTATAGCGTACACGCTCGAGCCTGCGCCGAGGGAAAACGACATGATGGATCGGAGCGGTGCTTCCCCTGAACTGTTGCCACTTGGCGACAGCGTGGCCGGAGGCGAGTCCCTTATTCTGGTGGACGAGAACGATCGGGAAGTCGGTTACGCGAGCCGGGCCCGCTGTCACGAGGGCTCGGGGCTGCTGCACCGGGCGTTCTCGCTCTTTATCTTCAATGGCCGCGGCGAGGTCTTGATCCAGCAGCGCGCAGCGGGCAAGCGGCTCTGGCCGCTATACTGGTCCAATAGCTGCTGCAGCCACCCGCACCGAGCGGAGAGCTTGGACGTGGCTATTCATCGGCGGCTGGACGAGGAGCTGGGGCTCAAGTGCCCCTTGCAGTTTCTATTCAAATTCAAGTATCAAGCACAATTCGACGGAGCAGGTGCCGAGCATGAGCTGTGCTCGGTATTCATCGGGCGCTCGGCCGCACCGGTGCGCGCCAATGGCGCGGAGGTCACGGCCTGGCGCTGGATCGGACCCGAGGCGCTCGATGCCGAGATGCGCGCTGCGGGCGCCGCGCGCTTTACGCCCTGGTTCACCCAGGAGTGGGAGCGGATCAGGCGGGACCACCAGGCGGCCGTGCGTGCGCTGGTGCACGGTTAGACAGGAAACAGGCAACAGCCCCGGTGGCGGGGCTGGCTGGCGGCCCGGGCGCCGGTACAACACTGGGAGACGGATTTGGGTATTCCACTGATTCAGAAGTACCGGGTCGCCCGATACATCCTCGGCCGCAAGCTGCGCGGGCAGAAGCGCTATCCTCTGGTGCTGATGCTCGAGCCGCTCTTTCAGTGCAATCTGGCCTGTGCCGGATGCGGCAAGATCGATTACCCGAAGGAGATCCTGCAGCAGCGCCTCTCGGTGGACAAGGCGCTCGCGGCCGTGGAGGAATGCGGCGCACCCATGGTGTCGATTCCCGGCGGCGAACCGCTGATCCACAAGGACATGCCGCAGATCGTGGCCGGCATCGTGCAGCGCAAGCGTTTCGTGTATCTGTGCACCAACGCGATCCTGCTCGCCAAGCACATCGACGAGTACCGCCCATCCCCGTACCTCACCTTCTCGGTGCACCTGGACGGCAACCGCGAGCGCCACGACGAGTCGGTCTGTCAGGAAGGGGTGTTCGACAAGGCGGTCGCTGCGATCCGCCTGGCCCGCTCCAAGGGTTTCCGCGTGACGATCAACTGCACGCTGTTTCAGAACGAGAACCCCGATGACGTGGCCGATTTCTTCGACACCGCGATGCAGCTCGGGGTCGAAGGGATCATGGTCTCGCCGGGGTACAGCTATCAGCACGCTCCCCGTCAGGACGTGTTCCTCGGGCGCAGCGCGAGCAAGAACCTGTTCCGGGCGATCTTCGCCCGCGGCCGCGCGCGCCGGGCGCGCTGGTCGTTCAATCATTCGGCGCTGTTCCTCGATTTCCTCGCCGGCAATCAGGCCTACCAGTGCACGCCCTGGAGCACCCCGACGTACAACATTTTCGGCTGGCAGCGGCCCTGCTATCTGCTGACCGGAGAGGGGTACGCCGACAGCTTCCGCGCGCTGATGGCCGATACCGAGTGGGAGCGCTATGGGGTCGGGCGCAACCCGCTGTGCAACAACTGCATGGCGCACTGCGGCTACGAGGGTACCGCGGTCGATGACGCGTTCGCCCATCCGCTGAAGGCGCTGTGGCGCACGCTGCGCGGTCCGCGCCTCACCGGTCCGATGGCCCCCGAGCTGCCTTTGCTTTATGAGGAGGCGCCGCTGAAGGCACAGGCGCCCGCCGAAGTGCGGATCCCGCTCGGTGAGGTTGGCCTGGCCGCGAACCGGGAAGGACGCCGTGTCAGCGGCGCCTGAGCTCTTCCCGGCGCAGCTCGAGCAATGGCGCGCGCGCATGGAGGATGCCCTGGCGCGCCGCCTGCCGCGCGCGGAGCGCTGCCCCGAGCGGCTGCACGCGGCGATGCGCTACAGCGTCCTCGGCGGCGGCAAGCGCGTGCGGCCGATCCTGCTGCTCGCCACCGCGCGCACGCTGGGGTTGCCCGAGGAGCGCGTCGAGGCGGCGGCCTGCGCGCTCGAGCTGGTGCACGTCTACTCGCTGGTGCACGATGATCTGCCCGCGATGGATGACGACGATCTGCGCCGGGGCCGCCCGACCTGTCACAAGGCCTACGATGAGGCCACCGCGCTGCTGGTCGGCGATGCGCTGCAGTCGCTCGCCTTCGAGCTGCTCGCGCGTGATCCGGGCTTGCCCGACTCCGGCGCCGTGCGCGCCTGCCTCGTCGGCCTGTTGGCCGAGGCCATCGGCAGTCTCGGCATGGCCGGCGGGCAGGCGCTCGATCTGCAGTCCGAGGGACATCGCCTCGAGATCGAGCAGGTCGAGCGCATGCATGCGCTGAAGACCGGGGCGTTGATCCGCGCCAGCGTCATGATGGGCGCGGCGTGTGCGCCGGATCTGGAGCCGCATCGGGAGCGCGCCCTGGCTGGATTCGCCGCGCCGATCGGGCTGGCGTTTCAGATCCAGGACGATCTGCTCGATGAGCTCGGCGACACGGCCACGCTCGGCAAGGCGGCCCACTCGGACCGCCAGCGCGGCAAGTCGACGTATCCGGCGATCCTCGGCATTGCCGCCTCTCAGGAGCGGGTCCGGTGCCTGAGCGAGCAGGCGCTCGAATCGCTCGCGCCCTTCGGCGCGGCCGCCGAGCCGCTGCGGGCGGTGGCCGAGTGGCTGCTGGCGCGCCGCAACTGATTGCAGCCGGGATGCTCATGTCAGATCTGCCCGAGTCCGACGCGGCTTTCCAGGACCAGATCCTGCCGCTGGTGTCGCGTACCTTCGCGCTGACCATTCCGCAGCTGCCCGCGGGGCTGTGCACGCCGGTCACCAGCGCGTATCTGTTGTGTCGCATCGCGGACACGATCGAGGACGAGCCGGGGCTCTCGGCCGCCGATACCCGGCGTTTGCTGCGGCGTTTCACGGCCGTGGTGCAGGGCCGGGAGGATGCGCAGCGCTTCGCCGCCGAGGTCGTGCCGCACCTCGGCGCGAGCACGCTCGCGGCCGAGCGCGATCTGGTGGCCAACACCGCGCGCGTGATGCGCGTGGTCGCGCGCTTCGAGCCGCGCCAGCGCGCCGCCATCGGCCGCTGCATCGAGGTGATGGGCCACGGCATGCATCAATTCCAGCGGACCGCGAGTCTGCGGGGCCTGGAGCGGGCGAGCGATCTGGACGCCTATTGTTATTATGTCGCCGGGATCGTCGGCGAGACGCTCACCGAGCTGTTCTGCGCCTACTCGAGCCAGATCGAGCGCCATCATCGGCGGCTCTACGCGCTGGCGCCGTCCTTCGGCCAAGGTCTGCAGATGACCAACATCCTGAAGGATGTCTGGGAGGATCGGGCGCGCGGGGCGTGCTGGCTGCCGCAGGAGGTGTTCACCCGCCATGGGGTCGAGCTCGCCACGCTCACCCCCGAGCGCAGCGATGCGCGCTTTCACGCCGGCATGATGGAGCTCGCCGGGGTCGCACACCGCCACCTGCGCAACGCGCTCGCCTTCACCCTGCTGATCCCCGCCGAGGAGACCGGCATCCGCAAGTTCTGCCTGTGGGCGATCGGGCTCGCGGCGCTCTCGCTGCGCAAGATCAAGGACAATCCGGGCTTCACCGCCGGCAGCCAGGTGAAGGTGTCGCGCTCGGCCGTGGCGATGACCCAGACGCTGACCAACATGGCGGTGCGCAACGATGCAATGTTGCAGCGGCTGTTCGAGCGCGCCGCGCGCGGACTGCCGCTCGCATCGCACGAGGTGCCGCTGCGGCCGGCGAACGTGCCGGCCTTCGACGGCGGGGACGGGGACGCCGCCCCGGATGCGTACGGCGAGGGCATGCCGTGCCAGGGCGCCGCGCCTTGAGCCGCGGCGCCGACCCCGAAGGAACGGGCGCGCCGCAGCGGGCGGACCGAGGTCGAGGGCCAAGAACAACCATGCATCCTTGCCCAAGCAACAGCCGGCGTGCAGATCACCGCGTCGCGGTGCCGGCGGTGTGCGCGCCGGGAATCGTATGAACGAGCCGCTTGACTTCGAGGCCCGCCTCGCCGAGCCGGTGCCCGCCTGGCCGTTCGGCGAGCCGCCAGAGCGCGCCGCGCGCCCCGATGCGCTGGAGCGGGCCATTCGCGCCGCGCGCGATGCACTGCTCGGTCTGCAGCAGCCCGACGGCCACTGGGTGTTCGAGCTCGAAGCCGACTGCACCATCCCGGCCGAGTACATCATGATGATGCACTACCTGGATGAGATCGATGTGCCGCTGCAGCAGCGCCTGGCCGTCTACCTGCGCGAGCATCAGCAGCCCGAGGGAGGCTGGCCGCTCTATCAGGGCGGAGAGCTCGATCTGTCGTGCACCGTCAAGGCATATTTTGCGCTGAAGCTCGCCGGCGACGATCCGCAGTCCGAGCACATGCGCCGGGCGCGCGCGGTGGTGCTCGCCCGCGGTGGCGCGGCGCACGCCAATGTGTTCACGCGCATCGCGCTCGCCCTGTTCGGCCAAGTGCCGTGGCGGGCCGTGCCGTACATTCCCGTGGAGATCATGCTCCTGCCGCGATGGTTCCCGTTCCATGTGGAGAAGGTCTCGTACTGGTCGCGCACCGTGATGGTGCCGCTGTTCGTGCTGTGCACGCTCAAGCCCGTGGCGCGCAATCCCCAGCGGGTGGACATCCGGGAGCTGTTCATCGTGGCGCCGCAGGAGGAGCGTCATTACTTCCGCCTGCCCGAGCGCGGCCGGTGGCTCGCCCGGATGTTCTTCACGCTCGATCGGGTGTTTCGCGTGCTCGACCCGCTGATTCCCCGGGCGATGCGCGCGCGCGCGCTGCGCCGTGCCGAGCGCTGGACGATCGAGCGGCTCAATGGCGAGGACGGCCTGGGGGCGATCTTTCCGGCCATGGTCAATGCGCTGGAGATGATGGTGTTGCTCGGTTACGCACCCGACGATCCGCGCCGCGTGACGGCCAAGCGCGCCCTGGAGAAGCTCGTGGTCGAGCAGGGGGAGCGCGCCTACTGCCAGCCCTGTGTTTCTCCTGTCTGGGATACGGGTCTGGCCTGCCTCGCGCTGCAGGCGCTGGGTGATCCAGAGAGTCTCGCCGGCGCATCCCGGGGCTTGGACTGGCTGAAGCCCCGCCAGATCCTCGAGCCGGTCGGGGATTGGCGCGCCCGCCGGCCCGCGGTGCGCAGCGGAGGCTGGCCGTTTCAGTACGGCAATGCCCATTATCCGGATCTCGACGATACCGCGGTGGTGGCCTGGTCGATGCATGCGGCGCAGGGACGCGAGCGCTACGCGCACAGCATCGCGCGCGCGCTCGATTGGCTGGTCGGGATGCAGAGCGAGGGCGGCGGCTTTGCGGCCTTCGATGCCGACAACACGCACTACAACCTCAATTACATTCCCTTTGCCGATCATGGCGCGCTGCTCGATCCCCCGACCAGCGACGTGACCGCGCGCGTGGTGACGGTGTTGGCCCGCGCCGAGCGGCCGCAAGATCGCCCGGCGCTCGAGCGGGCGCTGGCATTTCTGCGGCGCGAGCAGGAGCCGGACGGCTCGTGGTTTGGCCGCTGGGGAACCAACTACATCTACGGTACCTGGTCGGTGCTGGTTGCGCTCGAGGCCGCCGGTGTCGCGCCCGAGGATCCGATGGTGGTGCGCGCCGTCGAGTGGCTGCGCGCGCGCCAGAACGCCGACGGCGGGTGGGGCGAGAGCAACGACAGTTACGATCGGCTGCGCTACGGCGATCGGCCGTTCGTCAGCACCCCCTATCAGACGGCCTGGGCCGTGCTGGGGCTGATCGCCGCCGGCGCGCGTGCCGTGCCGGCGGTGCAGCGCGGCGTGGAGTTTCTGCTGCGTACGCAGCAGCACGGCCTGTGGAGTCACCCAAGCTTCACCGCGCCGGGCTTTCCGCGAGTGTTCTATCTGAAGTATCACGGCTACAGCGCCTATTTCCCGCTCTGGGCGCTCGCAGCCTATCGCCAGGGGAGTTAGCTTCCTTGAGCTGCGTCGGCATCGTCGCGGCGCTTGCATCCGAGGCTCGGGCGTTCGTTCCCGCTGTCCCGACAGCCCGCGCAGGCGAGGTGGTGCGACTCGAGGATGACGCACTGCTCACCGTCAGTGGAATGGGATGGGACGGCGCGCAAGCCGCAGCGCAGCGCTTGGCGCGCGCCGGGGCAACCGCGCTCGCCAGCATCGGGACGGCCGGCGGCCTCGATCCGGCGCTGGGCTGCGGCACGGTGCTCGTGCCGCGGGAGGTCCTTGCGCTCGAGGGTCAACCCCTTGTGCCGCATGCGCCGTGGCGAGCGGCCGTGCTTGCGGGGCTGCCGCGCGACTGTCAGGTGAGCGAAGGGGCGCTGCTCACCAGCGGCGACCCCATCGGCTCGCGGCTCGAGAAGGCGATCGCCTGGCGCGAGAGCGGCTGTGTGGCGGTCGATATGGAAAGCGCCGCCGTGGCGCGTTTCGCCGCCTCGGCGGCGGTGCCGTTCGTGGTGCTGCGGGTGATCGTGGATACCGCCGGTGATGAGCTGCCCGGGCCGGTGGTGGCCGCGAGCCGCGGTGGACAGCTCGCACTGGGCCGGCTCTTGTGGGGCCTGGCACTGACCCCCTGGAACATTGCCGCGCTCTACCGGCTCGCCCGCCGCTTTCGCACGGCGTGCGGCGTGCTGACGCGCCTGGGGGAAGCGGATCTGCCGGCCCGGCGGGCGCTCACGGCGGGGCAGTGGAGGGGGAGTGTATGAAGGCGCTGGTGACAGGGGCAAGTGGGTTCGTCGGGGCGGCGCTCACGCGCACGTTGCTCGCGGCGGGCTGGCAGGTGCGCGCGCTGGTGCGCGCGGGCTCGGATCGGCGCAATCTGCAGGCGCTCTCGCTCGAGACGGTGGTCGGCGACCTCACCGATGCGCCCTCGCTGCGGCGGGCCGTCGAGCGCTGCGATGCGGTGTTTCATGCGGCGGCGGACTACCGCCTGTGGGTGCCGGATCCGCAGTCGATGTACCAGGCCAATGTCGAGGGGACGCGCAACCTGCTCGAGGCGGCGCACCGCGCCGGCGTGATGCGCATCGTCTACACCAGCAGCGTCGCATGCGTCGGGTTGCCCGCAGACGGCGGTCTCGGCACCGAACAGACCCCCGTGTCGCTCGCGGACATGGTCGGCCACTACAAGCGCTCGAAATTTCTCGCCGAGCAGGTCGCGCTGGAGGCGGCCGCGCGCGGGATGCCCGTGGTGATCGTCAATCCGGCCGCGCCGGTCGGGCCCCGGGATGTCAAGCCCACGCCCACCGGGCAGATCGTGCTCGATGCGGCGCTCGGGCGCACGCCGGCGTACGTGGATACGGGACTGAACATCGTGCACGTCGATGACGTCGCCGCGGGGCACGTGCTGGCGTTTCATCATGGGCGGGTCGGGGAGCGCTACATCCTCGGCGGGGAGAATCTGCCGCTGCGCGCGATTCTCATCGAGATCACCCGCCTTGCCGGGCGCGCCCCGCCGCGCCTGAAGCTGCCGCACGGCCTGGTGCTGCCGATCGCGTACGTTGCCGAGGGTATCGCCCGCCTGAGCGGCAGGCCCACGCGGGTGACCGTCGAGAGCGTGCGCATGGCCCGCAAGCGCATGTACTTCTCGAGTGAGAAAGCCGAGCGCGAGCTCGGGTATCGGTTCCGTCCGGCGCGCCTGGCTTTCCAGGATGCCCTGGCGTGGTTCCGCGAAGCCGGATATTTGCAGGGGAGCCGGCCGCGCGGCCGGGCTCAGAACGGGTAGCCGATGCCGGTGAATACCGCCAGGCCCTGGCTGCTGGGCCCGAGGCCCTCCCCGATGTCGACATAGCCGACCACCGAGGGCGCGGCGATGGCGCGAAAGCCGAGGCCGACCACCGTATGCAATTGGCTGATCGGCCATTGGCCGTAGCTCGCAAAGACCCGCCCGGCGTCGACGAAGGGGGTTGCCTGGATGTCGATGTGCGTCGAGAAGGCATTGAACTTGAGCACCGTTTTGCGCAGCTCGAGGTTGAAGTCGAATGCATTGCGGTCGTAGAAGCGCGAGGTGCCGTAGCCGCGCAGCGGCTGGGAGCCGCCGATGGTCTCGTGATCGCCGCCGAGGCTGCTGAGGGCCCAGAACGGGACGTGATGGACGGTCGGCTCGTAGCGCAGGTCGAAGTGGGTCGCCACGGTGAGGCTGCGCATCGGCGACCAGTAGAAGCGCGCATCGACCCCCGCCTCGGTGAACAGCGAGCTGCTCACATCGACGTTGCGGCTGGCGAGGCCGCCGTAGACGATGACGTACGCCCCGCTCGTCGGGATGACGATGTTGTTGCGCGTGTCATAGATCAGCGCGATGCGCTGCAGCAACTCGTGAGTGACGCCGAGCCCGAGGATGTTGCGGAAGCGGGAGGTGATCGAGGGCACGCCCGGAAGGTGACCGGCGGTGATCTTCACCTTGCGGGCGATGAAGGTGTAGGCGAGCTGCCAGGCGTGCGTGATGTTCCAGCCGATCTGAGTTCGCGCCAGCATCTCCTGGTCGGTGTACACGGTCTGGTTGATCCGCTCCGAGTCGTTGCCGATGCCGTAGAAGCGCGGCGTGCCGCTGCGGCTGTACTTGATCTGCACGCTCCACGACCAGCGGCTCTCGCGCAGCAGGCCGTTCTCGAGCTTCGCGTCGAACCAGCTCTGGACGCGCTGGCTCAGTCCGCCTTCGACGTACCACTGCGTGTTCGGCGAGGGATAGTCGAAGATTCGCCCGTCGATGCCCACGCCGAAGTAGGGGTTGTAGTTGATGTCCGGGGCGATGATGCGGGTGATCTCACCGGCTGCATTGGTGTGCAGCACCGTCGGGATGACCCCGAGGGTGAGGCCGCTCAGCGGATCGACGGCGGTCAGGGGCACCGGCAACACCGGCCAGGTGGTCGGATTGAGCCAGTTGATCGGGTGCGCGCGCGGCGGCGGCGCCTGGGCGGCCGCGCGGACCGTGGCGTGGATCGCCGCGGCAGTGGAGCCCGGCCGAAGTCGGGGCGCCACGGGCGGCGGCTTGCCGGCGGCGGCCGGGTGGGACACCCCAAACATCCCGAGCCCCAGCGCGGCTGCTGCCACGAGTGGTCGTGCTGGGCTATGCTTGCGAGGCATGCAGTTCCGTTTCATCGACTCAATCAGCGTACGTTCCGCGTCCTGTGTACGCGGCCTCGGGCTTGCGACATTGGGGCCAACGGCGCCATCGGCCCGCCGAGCGTGCCGCGAACGGCGCGGCAGCGGCAGGCAGCGATCTGAACCGTCGATTATATCGACGAATCATGATTCCCACAGGTGGCATAGTCAAAGGTCTGGGCGGGCGCATGCCGCCGGGGTTTGAGCCGTGCCTGGCGGCCGCGGTGCCGCTGCTGATCTGGCTGTACCTGGCGCTGTTTCGCGGTGGGTTCTGGCGTCCGTGCGTGCTGCCGCCGGCGGGAAGCCCCGCGCGTGCGCGCGTCGCGGCCATCGTGCCGGCGCGCAATGAAGCGGAAAACATCGGTCGCGCAGTGCAGTCTCTTCTGGGGCAGCGCTTCCAAGGCGAGCTGCGCGTGTTCGTGGTGGATGACGGCAGCACGGATGCCACGGCAGAGGTGGCGCGTGCCGCGGCCGAAGCGGCCGGGGCCAGTGAGCGGCTGGCGGTGCTGCCGGGCGCGTCACTGCCGCCGGGCTGGACGGGCAAGCTCTGGGCGATGGCGCAAGGCGTGCAGGCCGCCGCCACGTTCCGGCCGGATTATCTGCTGTTCACCGACGCGGATATCGAGCATGCGCCGGACGGCGTCGCGGCACTGGTGTCCCAGGCGGTGAGCGCCGGGCGCGATCTGGTCTCGGTCATGGTTCGACTGTCGTGCGTCACATGGGCCGAGCGCTGCCTCATTCCGGCATTCGTGTTCTTTTTCTTCAAGCTCTATCCCCCGCGCTGGATCGCCGCGGCGCACGCGCGCACCGCCGGCGCGGCGGGCGGGTGCATGCTGGTGCGGCCCGCGGCGCTGGAGCGTGCCGGGGGGCTGGCGGCCATCCGCGGGCGCATCATCGATGACTGCGCGCTCGCGGCCCTGTTGAAGCGTGCCGGCGGCTCGCTGTGGCTCGGCCTGTCCGAGACGACGCGCAGTCTGCGCGTCTATGGCCGCTTCGCCGAGATCGGCGCGATGATCTCGCGCACCGCATTTCATCAGTTGCGCCACAGCTGGCTGCTGCTCGCCGGCGCGCTCGCCGGGTTGCTCGTGACCTATGTCGTCCCGCCGCTGCTGCTGCTCACCGGCGCGCCCGCGTGCATGGCGCTCGGGGCGGCCGCCTGGGCGGTGATGACCCTGTGTTATCTGCCCCTGGTGCGCTTCTACCGGCTCCCGAGCGCGTACGCGCTGCTGCTGCCGTGCGTCGCGCTGTTCTATGCGGCGGCGACGCTGCACTCGGCGATCCGCTACGCGCGCGGCCAGGGGGGACAGTGGAAGGGGCGGGCGCAGGATGTGCGCCGGAGCGAGACGGGGTGAGCGGCCGGGCGCAGCCCACTCGAGCGCGCCCGCTCGAGCCGGGGCGCATCGAGCTGTGGTGCGCGTTCCTGCCCGATCTCGATGCCGCAGGGTTGTGGGACGTGTACGCGGTGCTGCTCACAGACACCGAGCGCGCCCGCCAGCGGCGGTTTCATTGTGCCGAGGATCGCCGGCGGGATCTGGCGGCCCGGGCCCTCGTGCGCACGGTGCTCTCGCGCTACGCGTCCGTGCCGCCCGAATCGTGGGTGTTCGGGGCCGATGCGCACGGCCGTCCGCGGATCGCCGCGCCGCAGCCCGCGCCGGCGCTGCAATTCAATATCGCGCACAGCGGCGATCTGGTCGCGGTGGGTGTCGCATCCGCAAATGCGCTCGGCGTCGATGTGGAGCAGCTGGCGCGCAAGACGGAGACCACGCGGCTCGAGCGGTATTTCGCGCCACCGGAGATCACACGGCTGCGGGCACTGCCGGCGCGCGAGCGGCGGCTGCGGTTCTTCGAGCTCTGGACCCTCAAGGAGTCCTATCTGAAGGCTCGGGGCGTGGGCCTGCGCATGCCGCTGCATTCGCTGGCGTTCGAGTTTCCCGGGCCCGGTGCGGTACGCTTGTCGCTGGCGGCCGCAGTTCCCGACCGTGCCTCCCGCTGGGCGTTCGCGCAGTTCACGCTGCGGGACGAATACATGCTTGCCGTGTGCGCCGAGCGCGCGGGCCTGCCGCCGCTGCAGCTTGCCGTGCACGAGGTGGTCCCGCTCGGCTCGCAGCGACGGCTCGCGCCGCGGCTCGCGCGCGCCAGCGGGATCGAGGCGGCCTCGACGGCCGGCGAGGCCGAGTCAGGGCGTTGACGGGGAGCTCGCCTGCGGCGCCCGCCGCCGCGGATCGAGGCTCGCCCGGGGCTATCATGACGTCGCTTAACGTGCCGGCCGATCGTCGAAGGAGGTCCGGTGGAGCTTGTGATCGTGCGGCATGCCAGCGCATTCGCACGCGATCCCCGGCGATGGCCGGATGATCGCGAGCGTCCGCTCACGCCCGAGGGGATGTTGCGCGCGCGGCGGACCGCCGCGGGGCTCGGGCGCATCCTCGCGCCTCCGGAGCGGGTGTTGACCAGCCCGTTTGTCCGGGCGGTCGAGACGGCCGCGATCCTCACGACCCACGCCGGCTGGGCGCAAGCAAGTCCGTGTACGGCCCTCGCGCCCGAGGTGCCGCCCGAAGCGTTGCTCGAGGCGCTGCGGGCCGAGCCGGCCCGGCGGATCGCGATCGTGGGTCACGAGCCGCAGCTCGGCCGCCTCATGGCCCACTGCCTGGCGAGCGCCGCGCGGCCCGATGCGCTCGCGCTGAAGAAGCTGGGGGTGGCCGTGCTGGAATTCACCGGCGCGGTGCGCGCCGGCGGCGCGACGTTGCGTCTCATTCCGCGGGGTCGCGGCAGGCGCTGATCCAGCGGGCCGTCAGTTTCTCCTGCAGGGAATTCTGGCCGAGGCGCTGGCGCAGGACGGCGAAATCCACCCGGTCCATCTCCTGGTCCTGGTTCAGGCAGGTGAAGACGATCGTCTCGATACCGGTGGTCGGATCGCGATGCGACTGCAGACACTGTGCGCAGATCGCCTTCATCATGCACTGCATCGGCGAGTTGATGCTGGCGAGTGCGACATGCCCGTGCTTGAGGCGTGCGGCGAGGCTGCCGCGGCGCGCGGTGGCCACGGCGGCCATCATCGACTCCGAGCCGATGGCGATGATGCGGTCGACGTCCTCGAGGGCGATGGCAGGCTCACCGAGCCGCCCGGCGGCGTACGCCTCGAGGGCCTGCACGACATTGCCGACGAACTGCCGGTCCTGCGGCCGGCCGGGGCGCGGCGCCGGCGCCGAATCGGCGCACCATACGAGCGCATCGGAGGCGTCTTCGAGATCCTGACGCTTGAACACGTCCGCAGCGCAGCGATAGCCGGCGAAATACAGGACCCGGCAGCCGGCGGCACGCATGGCGCGGCCGATCGAAAACAACACGGCGTTGCCCAGGCCGCCGCCGATCAGCACGACCGTTTCATCGCGCGGTATGTGCGTGGGCTCGCCGGTCGGTCCCATCAGCGCGACCGGTTCGCCCGGCTTAAGCAGCGTGCACAGGCTCGATGAGCCGCCCATCTCGAGCGCCACGAGCCCGATGTGTCCGACTTGCGGACTCACCCAGGCGCCGGTCAGGGCGATTCCCTCCATCGCGAGACGCGTTCCGCAGACCCGCGGGGCGCCGGCCTCGTAGTTCTGCAGTCGGAAGAACTGGCCGGGGCGGAACGCCCGCGCCGCGAGCGGTGCCTCGACGACCACCTCGACGATGGTGGCGGTCAGCCGCTCAACCCGCACCACGCGCGCCGAGCCTTGCGCGCGCAGCCGCGCGAGGACCGTCGAGGGCTCGGCGCTGCCCGCTACGCGCTCGAGCAGGCGCGAGACGATGGGATAGCCGTTCTTGGCGCTGGCCATGGCTTTCACGACGGTGCCGGCGAAGGAGGGGTGAAGATCGCCGAAGAAGCTGATGGCCCGCCCGTCCGCGGCGAGATGCGCGATCACGTGGGTGGCGGCCGGCTTGCCGCAGCGCTCCGGCGAGACCGGCG
>JAJZMI010000009.1 GCA_021798335.1 Pseudomonadota bacterium
GCGCCGAGAGACTCTCGGCCAGCAGCCGCGCCAGAGTGCTCTTGCCGACCCCGATCGGGCCTTCCACCACGATGAACTGATGCTCAGCGTCGGTCATGACTACAGGGAGCGCACGTCGGACCTGAAGAATTGCGGATCAAGCGGCCAAAGACCCTCGGCCGTCAGCCGGGCTCTGAGCTCGCGGACCCGGCCGAGCCCAGGCACCTCCAGATCCGGGGCGATATCGCTCAGAGGATACAGAACGAAGTTGCGCTCCACTATACCGGGATGCGGCAGGCGCAACTGCGGTCCTTCGCGCCGCTCGCGGCCGAAGACCAGCAGGTCGAGGTCGATCAGGCGCGGGCCCCACCGCGGTCCGCCCGGCGTGCGCCCGAGAGTGGTCTCGAGCGTCGTCAGTGCCGCGAACAGAGCATCGGCATCGAGCCGCGTGAGCAGACCGGCCACGGCGTTGACGAAGTCCGGCTGCGCCACCGGCCCGAACGGACGCGAGCCATAGAGCGCCGAGCGGCACACCGCGAGCGTCTCGGGCAGCTCGGCCAGGCGCTCCCAGGCGCGCAGCACCTGCCGGCCCGGCTCCCGGAGATTGCTGCCGATGCCGACATAGGCCGGCTGCCAATGCTGCATCGGCTCAGGAGCCACCAGTGCTCGAACGGTGCCGCCCGCCGCGGCGCCGCCGCCGGCGGCCCGTCTGAGCACCGGGGCGATCGGGGGCGGCCGCGAGCGCATCGGCCATGCGGCCCTGCTCGTCTTCCGAGACGCGCTGCAGATCGGTCCACCAGGTCGCGATATCGGCCGAGGCCATGCCGAACTGCGCGCGCAGCAGCAGCAGATCATAAGCGGCCCGAAAGCGCGGATGACCGATCAGCCGCAGCGCGCGCCGGCCCCGGGGATGCTCCAGCCGCGGCTGCAGCGCGAACATCTCGCGCAGGCCGAGGGTGAAGCGCCTCGGTATTGCAATGTGGCGCTGCGCATCGCGCACCGCCTGATCACAGGCCTCGAGGATCGCGGCGATTTCGTGCCAGCGCGAGGGCGGCAGGGACTCGATGATCGCGGCGATGGGCCCGTAGAGCAGCAGTGCGAGCAGAAAGGTCGGGGTGACCGACCGGCCGGCGATCACGCGTGCATCGGTATTGGCCAGGCCCGTGTTCATCAGCTTCTCGACCAGGCTGTCCGGATGCGCCGCCAGGTATGCCTCGACGTTCGGCAGCAGCGCCTCGAGCAACCCGCGGCGGCGCAATACCGGCAGGCTGCGCTCGCCGTGACCGGTGAGAAACAACTTCAGCGTCTCATCGAACAGCCGTGCCGGCGGCACGCCCCCGAGCAGCGCGCGCAGCGCTCCGATCGGCGCGGCGCTGGCCGGCTCGAGCGTGAAGCCGAGCTTCGCCTCGAAGCGCGCCGCCCGCAGCATGCGCACCGGATCCTCGCGGTAGCGTGTCTCGGGATCCCCGATCACGCGCAACTGCCGCGCGGCGATGTCCTCGACGCCACCGACGTAATCCCAGATGGAGAAATCGGCGATGTTGTAATACAGGGCGTTGGCCGTGAAATCGCGCCGCCAGACGTCCGCCTCGATGGTGCCGTACACGTTGTCGCGCAGGATGCGCCCCGTGTCGTCGAACATCCGCTCGGTCGCCGGGACCGGCGCCTCGCGACCGGCATGCTCGATTTCGAGCAGTGCCGCGCCCGCCTCGGTGAGCGGGCCGCCCGGATCGAGCAACTCGTCCTCGGGCGCCACCTCCTCCTCGGCGAGCTCGCTCTCGGGGAGCTCCTCGTCCTGGATCGGGGCGCTTGCGGCCCGGAAGGTGGCCACCTCGATGATCTCCTGGCCGAAGAAGACATGCGCCAGGCGGAAGCGCCGCCCGATCAGGCGGCAGTTGCGGAACAGCCGCTTGACCTGCTCGGGCAGCGCGTCGGTGGCGACGTCGAAGTCCTTCGGCTCCAGGCCCACGAGCAGGTCGCGGACGCAGCCGCCGACGAGGAAGGCCTGAAACCCGCCATCGCGCAGACGATAGAGCACGCGCAGCGCATTGGGCGAGATGTGAGAACGGGATATCGTGTGCTGTGCCCGCGGAATGATCCGGGGCACTGTGGGGGGCGCATCGGGGTGCGCTTCTGGGGAATTCAATTCGGCGCTTTCTGCTTGAGCAATGAACCAGGATACCTATAATACCGCGCTCCTGCAGCCAGGCCGCTCACGCTCCCTTCGTCTAGAGGCCCAGGACATAGCCCTCTCAAGGCTGTAACACGGGTTCGAATCCCGTAGGGAGCGCCAATAATATCAAGTACTTAGCGACGCACAAAGTGGCATGCCCACTTTGCGCCGACTATTATATCCTGCCCGATTCTTGACGCCTGCGGAACCCGCGCGAGGCGTTGGCCACAGCGGGCCTCTCCATCCGGCGGGACTCGGGGCGCCTCGTTATTCGCCCAGCCGGCAGCGTGCACGCTGTCGCGCTCGAGCTGTGCCGCCTGCTCAATCGCCTTTCGCTGGTGCAGGGAGGTGGCCGAGGCTTGCGACTCGCGACCGGACGGCACGAAGCCCCGGCCCTGCGCCAGGTTTTTGTTCTGGCGTAGGATGGCGCCATGCATGCGTGGGTTCTGATCTTGCTTGCCTGCGCGCCGCACCGAGTGGTTTGCTTCCCGCTCGCGGCCAAGCCGTACTTTCTCACCCGTGCGGCTTGCGAGCTTGCGCTCCCGCGTGTGCCGGCGAATGATCATCCCCCATTGCGAGCAGATGAGCCGGCGGCTGGCGTTGCGGCTCGCCGAGGGGCCGGTGCTGCGGGGCAAGCGGCCGGTCCCGCCGCAGGACTTGCCGCACGAGAGCGCCGCCAACGCGCCGCCCGCTCGCGGGGGCAGCGCTGTCAGTGTGTCGTCAGCCAACCAAGCAATTCGTCCCGCGTAAGCCCTGCGGTGCGCAAGTTGCTCATGATGACGCCGACGGTAACCTCACCAGGCGTTGGAATTATCAGCGGACGCGCAACCCCGGCTTTCACCATCGAGACATGAGAGCCCTTCTGCCTGCGCTGGGAGAAACCGTAATGCTCGAAGAAGCGAATGAGCCGAGATGCGTCAACCGGCGTGAGCTTCGCACCCATTGCTCGCTGCCAATAACTCGACAGGGACGGTAAGCTGGTCACCGGTCGGCGGAGTCTGGCGCACACCGTGCAGGATCGTGAATCCACAATCCTTCAGCACCTGGTCCAGCATGCCGCGCTCGAAGCAGTCTTCAAGGAATAGCTGCGCGGCCTCGATGACATTGCGTGTTGCGTCTTGCTGCGTGCGCCCTTGGCTGCTCACGTCAAGGTTCGGGAAGGACGCGACAACCCAGCCGTCTTCATTCTGGAACGTTACGGGCAGGGTGAGCGTAAATCTGGCGATCGCCATAGCAGCAGTACTCCGTGTCGCCGTTGCGTACATACGCAAGATTTAAGCATGCCATATCGGTGACTATATCGTCGCGCGCGGCTTACCGAATGCGAGAATCACCTCACAATTCAATGCCTTACGTCGCCGCACTCACGCCCACCAGCGCCGCCAGCCCGCTCATCACGCGATCCCGCGGGCCTGGACACGGGCCCTGCGACTCCGCACGGGGTGCGCGTGATCCTCGGCGGGGGCTTCGGCCTCGCTCGAGCCCACGCGCCAGCGAGAGATGCCAAGCGGGTCCACAACCCACATCAAGAGCGGCTCGCACTTCGCGTCCGCCTGTGCCTGTATGCGTGCGCACTCAGTCGAGGCTTCGCAAAGCTCGCGATACACCTCGGGCAGTCGCCGCAAGCTGACGCTGCCGTCGGCGGAATAGCGATCAACGCGCAGCCGGTAAAAAAAACATGCTCACGGCGTCCGCGCGTTCCCAGTCGCAACCGCATGCGCGGGGTCGCACACCCTGCGAGCAGCACGGTCAGCGCCCCGCCCAGGGGCAGCAACGAGCGCCACGCTCGTAGTGTCTTCCGCTTACTCATAGCGCAGCGCATGTACGGGACCGGTGCGAGCGAGGCGCAGTGTATGGACAAAGACGGTGGCCCACGCGATCAGCATCGCAATTGCACCGCCACCCAGGAAGTACGCCGGATTCAGCCAGATGTGATCGGCGAAGCCCTGCAACCAACGTTCAAGATAGTAGTAGCTCAGGGGCCAAGCAATTGCATTGGCGAGCAATACCGGCACGGAAATCCGCCACAGCATGATCTTGAGGATATCCAAGGTCCGGGCGCCAGAGATTTTGCGGATCGCGACCTCCTTGGTACGGCGCTCGGCGGTAAAGACCACCAGGCCATATAGGCCCAGACAGGCGATGAGTATCGCGATCGCGACGAACACCGCGAACATCTTGCCTTGCCGCTCATCGGAGCGGTACAGCCGCGCGAACCGTGCGCTCAGAAACGAGCGCTGGATGGCAACCGTAGGTGCAAACGCGTGCCAGGTCCGGTCAATGAAAGCAAGCGTCTGCGGAATGCGTCCCGGACGCACGCGCACTGAGATGCTCATCGGGTACCCCGGATAGTACGTGTAAAGGGTCGGCAGAACCGGCGCGCGCGCGCCTTCCGTCTTAGCGTCGGCAAGCACTCCGACGACGTGCACCCGAGCGCCATTGAACAGGATCGTGCGGCCGACGGCCTGCTGCGGTGTAAAGCCGAGTCTCAGTGCCCCCGCTACGTTCAGCAGAACATTACGATCCCTGTTCGCGCCTTTGAGCTGCGCATCATTCACCGAGAATCGGTCATCACCGCGCGAAGCGGACAGCAAGCGTCCAGACACAAGCGCGATCCCGTATGTCCGCGCATAGTCCGGGTCAATGGATACCAAATTTAAGATTAACTGAGACGGCTGGCCGGGCACCTGAACGGCTGCGATATTACGTCCGCTTCCGAACGGCACAAACTCAGACATACCGACATCACTCACACCGGCATTGGCGCGAAGCGCCTGAGCAAATGCTTCCTCCTTTTTACCCGCCAGATCGCCATTTCGAATCACCACGATATTGTCCCGGCGGAACCTCAGATCCATGTTTCGCGCGTAATCCACCTGGCGAAATACGACCATGGCCGCAATGCCCAAGCCGATGGAAACCGCGAACTGCATCAGCACCAGCACATCGCGCAGCGCGACGCGCCCGCCCGCGCTTGCGGCTTCACCTTGAAGTGCCGCGCGGGGGCGAAGTCGCGAGAGAACCAGCGCCGGATAAAGGCCGCTCACGAGGCCCGCACCCATCGCAACGCCGACGAGCATCAGATCGAGTCTCCAGTCGCTCACATAATTGAGCGCAATCGACTGATGCAGGAATCCGTTGAAGGGCGGCAGCAGCATCTCCACCGCAGCAGCCGCTACCGCCAGGGATAGCAGCGCCAGAAACACGGC
>JAJZMI010000083.1 GCA_021798335.1 Pseudomonadota bacterium
TATGCCAGCCTGCGCGAGCGCGCCGCTGAAGGCCATCAGGTTCACGCTGCCGGCGATCGCGGCCGGCACCTCGAGCGCGCTCATGCCTCCGCCTCAAGCGCATGGCGTAGCGCGACGATATCGAGCGGCTCATTCAAGGCCCGCGCCTCGCGCCGCGCGATCGTCAGGACCCCATTGTCATTGCACTGTGGGTCACGCAGCACGGTGGCGAGCAAGTTCTGCAGTTCCCGGGCGCGGTCCTGCTGGTCTGCGAGGTGCTGCGCCAAGGCTTCGGGCAGCTCGGCATCCAGCGCATCGTGCGCCTCGGCCGCGCCAGCATAGCGGGCGTTGCGGTCGGCCTCGGCCGCCCATTCCTCCATGCGGCTATGGAGCGCGCCGAGATTCTCGACTGCGTCGTGAAGGACGATCACGGCGCCCTGCAGCGGCTCGGGCACTGCCTGGAGGTCGAACAATACCCCATCGGCGCAGCGCAGATGGCTGACGAGATTGAGCAGGCGCTCGAGCAGCCCATCGAGCTCGAGAAAGGCGGGAGGGCTCGGCGCCTCGGCGGCGGCGCGGATGATGGACTCGGGAAGGGCGGGAGCGTCCTCGATCAGCGCCGACTCGAGCGGCTGGCTGTGGGTGGGGTGACGCGAGCGGCGCTCGGCGGCGCTGGAAGCGGTAAGTTTGGTAGCCATGACTGAACCTCACACGTTCGGTTGCGGTGAGCCGCTCGGCCGTGGATCAGACACGGCCCGGGCGGCGCTTGTGGCAGCGCCGAGGCAAGAGGCAAGTGAGTGTCCGCCGGTCGCCCTTACTGGGCACTTACTGCGGATTGCGGTGTTAGGCTTGTTCGCCTAAATCTTTGATTTATTGGAGCGGGAAACGAGGCTCGAACTCGCGACCTCAACCTTGGCAAGGTTGTAAACTTCTCCACGACTCTCTACGGCCATCTTGGAAACTGCGGTAATTCTAGTGCCGTTATCGCTGGCTGTCTAGGATTATCTAGGCTACAATTTCCGTATAGTTCCGTACGGAGGCGTTGCAGCCTTGCCCGACCTGTCGCGAAAACGTGAGCGTGAGCGCCTGCCGGTGCGCAGAGAGCCGCACTGGCAGCGACTTGCAAAGGGCGCTTACCTCGGATTCCGTCGCGGTCCTGACACCTGGATCGCGCGGTACCTAAAGCAGTACCGCGCCCTGGATACGATCGGCAGCGACGACTACGACGGGGCCAAACGCCAGGCCGAGGCGTGGTGCGCATCGCTCGGGGCGTCTGCGGTCCGGCGCTCGGTCCGCGGCACCGTCAAGGACGCGCTCGATGCCTACCTCGCGGACCTCGAGCGCCACGGGCGTCAGGACGCGGCGAAAGTGGCGCGAGGCCAGTACAGGGTATGCGTCTACTCCGACCCCATCGCCGCCCTGGTGCTCGAAAGCGCGACCAAAGATGACTTCCTTGAGTGGCGCGATCGGCTGCGCGCCGGCCGCAAAGCTCGCTCGCTCAACCGATTGATCCGCGCCGTGGTTGCCGGACTCAATCGCGCCGTCGAACTCGGCCACGTCGGGAATCCGGCCGCCTGGAAGTTCAAGCCGCTCGCCGACGAGGACGACGAGAGCGAGACGGCGATCTTCCTGTCGCCAGCGCAGCGCTCCGCACTCGTAGCAGCCGCAGAGCCTCATGCAGCCGCGTTTTTCCGTGGGCTGGAGGTGACAGGGGCTCGCCCGAAGGAGCTTGCCAGCGCGACTGTAGGGGACTACGACGGCGAAACCCTGAGACTCGCGCACCGCAAAGGGCGCCCGCCCAAGCTGCGCGTTCGCCACGTCGTCCTCTCGGCCGAGGGTATCCGGTTCTTCGATGAACAGACGAAGGCGAAACTACCGAAGGCGCCGATCTTCACGCGGGACGGCTCGAAGCCGTGGGAGCGCAGTGCGTGGGCCAAGACGTTCCGTGCGGCGGCCGAGAAGGTCAACGAAGAGGCCCGCGGGAAGGACCGCATTCCACTCGAAGCCTCCGCCTATTCATTCCGCCACGCCCGCATCAGTGAGCTTTTGCAGGTGCATGGAATCGACCCGCTCACCGTCGCGGCACAGACCGGGACTAGCCTCCGCATGATCGAGAAGGCGTATCACCGATTCATCGCAAGCGCCATGCGCGAGAAGCTGGCCGCCGTGAAGGAGGCAACATGATCCTCTCGGCCGCTCAACGCCGCGTCATCACGAAGGCCGTAAGCAGCGCGGGGCTCTCGAATGACGAGCGTGACCGGCTGTGCGCGTGGATCGAGCACATTTGGTCCGAACATCTGCGGGCGCCGAAGGGGGCGCAGGACGCCAAGGCCGCGCGCCGAGAACTCAAGAGCTTGCATGGCTACACGAGCAAACTGCTCGACGTGCTCGACTGGCAGCGCGCATGGAAACGCACGGCCGGAGGCGACGGACCGCTTAGCAAGGACGTGCGCACCGCGACCGCAGTCCATCACGCGCTGATCGCGGCGCTGGGCGGCGGCACCGCAGCAAAGGCCGAAGTACGCCGCATGGTCCAGGCGCTCGAAATGCTTGAGGGCGGCCTTATAGCGGCGCACCCGGCCGCCACGGAAGGGAGGCCGCCTGGTAAGCGGGAACTGATTTGCCGGCTTGCCGCCCTCCTCCGCGAAATCAACATCACGCCGACTCATCGCCAGAAGGAGCCACTGTGCGTGATCCTCTCGGCGCTCGACTCGCACGCCGACTCCAAAGACCTCTCTCGGGACATCAAGCGCGCGCTGGCATAGCCGGAGCACAAATAAGGCAAAATTCTGCCGAGTTATCGCGGCGCTACTGCCCAGAGAAGGGTGCACGCTCTTAGCCGTCCCCGGAAAGGCCGGGTTGTTCTGAGAGTACACCATGGCAGAAATAGCTCCACGCGTTGTCCGCCGCCAAAAGGCGGCGGCCCTACCGCCAGTTGATCCGCTGCAGCGATATACCGTTGATGAAACGTGCGTTTATCTGCGCCAGTCGCCAGCCAAAACTTACTCAGATATCGCCCGCGGCGATTTGCGAGTAATCAAAGACGGGTCGCGCACCTATATCCCAGGTTCCGAGATTGTCAGGCGTTCGACGCTCCAACGCGACGCTCGGGTTGCGTGATGCGCGCGCAGGGCGCCGCGCCCGAGGGTCTCTTGGCGGGGACCTCGGGCGGGCGAATCAACACACGGAACGCCATTTTATCCACGCCAGACGCTGGCGCACAAGCAACCGCGCAGACCGGCGAGATTGCGCAGAATTGCACAAACCGACGACGTGCCGGCAGGCCGGCGAAAGATGACAAAACGGAGATATTAAACAAACTCGTTCCGGAGTGGAGCGCGCGAACCCGAGCGACGTACATCAAAGCATGGCGCCAGGCCGAATTCGCCGGGCTCGACATTTATCAATTAACCCAACTTGAGCAGAATCGGGGGTTCAGATGAGTAAAATCAGCGGCTTACGCTGAAAGTCGGCACTACATTTTTGGCGCGGCGGGCGCCGCAGGCTCAGGCGCTGAGGACGGCGGGCAGATCGATTTCCGGCACGCGCAGACGCTTCGGCAGCACCATGCCGAGCCGCTCGAGCAAGACCGCCTGCGCAGCATCGGGCTGGGTGACACAGCGCAAGCGAATCTCACCTTGGGCTTGCGTCGGCAGGATGACATCGTGAGATTGGATGCGCGCGAACTCTTCGAGCAGCGTACGCGGTGAATTGCCGAGACCGGCTCGCTGCTGCCACATCTCGAGCGTCTTCCACAGCACGAAGGCGAGGAAGCACACGAGAATATGCGCCTGGACGCGATCGGCGCGTTGATGCCAGATCGGACGGACGCGCAGCTGATCCTTGTGGATGCGAAAGGCGGCTTCCGCTTGCGTGAGCTGGATGTAGGCTTTCCAGAGCTTCTCATCACTCCAGTCGGTGATGTTCGAGCGCAGCACATAGGCGCCTTCGGACATTGCCGCCCAGCGATCGAACTCGGCGTTCTGCTGCACGCGCAAGGTGAAACCGGCCGCGCTGTCATCGTCATGCAGGGAAGTCGCAAAGCGTGCCGCCGCGCGCGAATTGCGCTGCAGGAGGCGGCCGATCTGGCGCGACACCTGGGCCTTATCGAGGGGCTTCTTGGCCTTCGCGATGCGCCCCTGCAGGCGCGCGAGCGCCGCCTCGATGCGGGCGCTGAACTTCTCGTGCATGGCGCGCTCCTTCGCGCGCCGGTCCGCCGAGCGACACAGAATGAAGCGCTCCTCAGGCACCGTGCCGTTGAGCAGTTTGACTTCCACGCCCTCGCGGATCACGCGCCAACCCGTGCTCTCGGCGAGCGCCGCCTGGCAGTGTTTGAGTTCGGACTTCGGCGCACCGATGATGTAGCGTCGCCCCGTCGCGCGCAGCCACGCCAGATTCTTCGCGCTCGCCATCCCGCGATCGGCAATCCACACTCGGCCGAGTGCGCCGTGGCGACGCTCCATGGTCTCGACGATCTCCTGCAACGTGGTCGAGTCATGGGTATTGCCGGCAAACACCTCGTACCCCAAGGGAAAGCCGTCAAAGCTCACCACCAGGGCGATGCACACCTGCTTGCAATCGGGACGATGGTCGCGCGAGTAACCTCGTTTTGCGAGCTCGTTGCCGTTGGCCTGGCCTTCGAAATAGGTGCTCGTCACGTCATACAGCAACACTTCGTTCTCGGCCGCGAACAGTTCGCCGTAGCGTTTGGACAAATGGGCTTCGAGCGCCGCCTTATGTTCGAGCAACTCATCGAGTCCCCGATACAGACGGTCCTTGTTGATCTGCAGCTCATCGAGTTGCAGCAGATCCGGCAGCGCCGTGCGCCGATACCAATCCTCCGCAATGTGCAGCTCGCTCGAGGGTTCGCACAGGCGCGCCGCCACCAGCACCGCCGCGACCCTCTCCCAGCCGATCTGCTCCTTCCCCGGCCTCAGCACCTGTCGGCAAAACTCCTCGAGCCCCACGCCGCGCCATAAAGCTAGCGCCAGGTACACGTCCCCGAACTGCCGTGACCGTTCGATCCGTACCCCCTTCAATCGCACCGAAACGCTCTGCTGTTGCGAGCCGTCGTCGAACAGCGTCGCCTGCTCGGGCGCCCCGATCAAACGCCGCGCCAGCGCGCGGGCTTGCAGGCGCCCTTGCGTATCCAGTTCCCCGAGCTGCGCGACGGTTTGCTGAATCACCCGCCGGCCGATGCGCACACTGCGCACCAGACGCCAGTAGCGATGCGTCTTGCCATCCTTCCGTCGCGTCGTGTACCGCAGGTACATGGCACGTATCAGAACCGATCGGGCCACAAAAGCCAACGACCAAGGTCGGCACTACACCCCACTCGCAGCCCAAAACCGGGCGCAAGTGTATGATCC
>JAJZMI010000007.1 GCA_021798335.1 Pseudomonadota bacterium
AAACCTGCATTTGACGAGGCGTAAGGTCTGACATAGGGATTCTGTTCGTTTATACAATGCTGTGATTATATCCATAAAAATGCCGTTGACAAGCCCCCTCATCCCGCGCGCCGCCGGCCCGCCTCCCGCCGCGTCTCCGAGGAACTCGCGCCGTGTGTCTGCCCGCGCGATCCCCACCCACTCATTCAGCCTGCATTCATCTGCGATCCCAACCTCTTGCGTCCAACCGTAAAATCCAATAAAAACAGCGCGGACGGGGTTGCATTCCCCCGACAAATTTGTTGGACTTACAGGCTCGAGTCGTGGGGGAAGCTCCACCTCGGTTCGTTTGCAGTTTCTTTCAAGACTTCTTCAATGAACAACCCTAAGGGGACCTTATGAAGTACGCGAGCGTAATAAAGGTGGCCGCGGCCGCGGCACTTGTAGTCGGTCTCGCCGGCTGCCAGAACCTGACCCCCATCAAGACCGATGTTGCCAATCTGAAATCGCAGGTCGCCCAGCTGCAGACCCAGGTGTCGGCGAACCAGAGCGCGGCCGCCAAGGCACAGCGCGAAGCCATGGCTGCTCGAAACGCCGCCGACCAGAAGTCCGCGGCTGCCCAGAGCACGGCCAATGAGGCGCTCTCGCTGGCGCAGTCGAACAAAGCGGCCATCGACGCCACCAATGAGAAGATCGACCGCATGTTCAAGCGCTCGATCTCCAAGTAAGAGCCTCCGCTCCTACGACAAGAACGCCGCGCCACTGCCAGGCAGTGCGCGGCGTTTTTTTTGCTTCCGCCTGCCGCTCGAGCGCGAAAGCCTGATCGCTCCGCCGCAGGTGGCAGACGTTGAGCCAAAAACCACGCTTTTTGGCTCAACGGCGCTCGGCGGCGCAATCGCCCCGATCCAGCGCTTATTGATAGCATCACGAACGTTTGACAGGCACAGGGAAGTGCCCCGCCGCCGCAGGTGGCGGACGTTGAGCCAAAAACCACGCTTTTTGGCTCAACGGCGCTCGGCGGCGCAATCGCCCCGATCCAGCGCTTATTGATAGCATCACGAACGTTTGACAGGCACAGGGAAGTGCCCCGCCGCCGCAGGTGGCGGACGTTGAGCCAAAAACCACGCTTTTTGGCTCAACGGCGCTGGGCAGGGCAGGAGCCCCGATCCAGCGCTTATTATTAATATCAATAACGGATCAGCGCCGACCCCCAGGTGAATCCACCGCCGAAGGCCTCGAGCAGGATCAGATCGCCGCGGCGGATCTTGCCCGAGCGCACCCCGAAATCCAGCGCCAGCGGCACGGATGCGGCCGAAGTGTTGCCGTGGTCCTGAACGGTCGTAATCACCCGCTCCATCGGCAGATCGAGCCTGCGCGCCGTCGCCTGGATGATCCGCAGGTTCGCCTGATGAGGCACCAGCCAGTCGAGCGCCGCCGGCGCGATCCCGTTGGCCGCGAGCGTCTCCTCGATGGATTTCGTGAGCGTGTTCACCGCGATCTTGAAGACATCGTTGCCCTTCATGGTGATCGCACGACTGGGCTTGGACAGATCCGTGCCGCCGCCGCTGTAGAGCAGATCCCAGTACCCGCCGTCGGCATGCAGATGGGTCGAGACAATGCCGGGCGCCTCGGCCGGCTCGAGCAACACCGCGCCGGCGCCGTCGGCAAACAGCACCGCGGTGGAACGATCGGTCCAATCCGTGATGCGCGAGAGCGTCTCGGCGCCGATCGCCAGCGCACGCTTCGCTTCACCGGCGCGCACGAATTTGTCGGCGATCGACAGCGCGTACATGAAGCCGCTGCAGGCCGTCTCGACACTGAAGGCCGGCACGCCGCGGCAACCCAGCCGCGCCTGCAGCAGCACGCCGCAGTTGGGGAATAACAAGTTGGGCGTGGTGGTGCCGAAGATGATCAGGTCCACGTCCTCGGGCTTGCAGCCGGCGGCATCGAGCGCGGCGCGCACGGCGTGCTCGGCCAGATCGACCGTGGTCTCCCCGTCCGCGGCGATATGCCGCCGCTCGATGCCGGTGCGCTCTCGAATCCATTGATCGCTGGTGTTCAGCATCTTCTCGAGATCGAAATTGGTCAGCACCTTGGCGGGCAGATACGAGCCCGTTGCAGCGATGCGCGAGTATCTCAAGGCGTCGGGCTCCCGGTCGATTGCGGCCCAGCCAACGCCTGGGCGATCTGCGCCGTCAGTCCGTGACGCGCGGCCCGCGCGGCGGTCAGGACGGCCCTGGAGAAAGCCATCCCATCGGCTCCTCCGTGGCTTTTTACCACGATCCCGGTCAAACCGACCATGCACGCGCCGTTGTAACGCCGGGGATCGAGGCGCGCGGCCACGCGCGACAGCACCCCGCGAGCCGCCAGACCCGCCAGCCGCGAGCGCCAAGTCGCGTGAAATTCCTCGCGCAGCCGGCTGGCAATCAGCGCGGCGGCCCCCTCCATGGTCTTCAAGGCCACATTGCCCGTAAACCCGTCGGTGACGACCACATCGACATCGCCGGAGAAGATGTCGTCGCCCTCGACGAAGCCGAGGTAGTTCAAGCCGCTCGCGAGCAGCAGCCCGTGCGCGGCCTGCACGACTTCGTGACCCTTGATGTCCTCCTCGCCGATGTTCAGCAACCCGATGCGCGGGCCCACCACGCCGTACACGTCCCGCGCGATGATCGCGCCCATGGTGGCGAACTGGCGCAGCTGCTCGGGCGTCGCCTTGATGTTCGCGCCGAGATCGAGCATGTGTGTATGACCCTGCACGGCGGGGATCGCGGAGATGATCGCGGCGCGCTCCACGCCCGGGAGGGTCTTCAGCACGAAGTGCGAGATCGCCGTCAGCGCGCCGGTGTTGCCGGCGCTGACACACGCGGCGGCACGGCCGCTCTTGACCAGCTCGACCGCCACGCGCATCGAGGAATCCTTCTTGTGCCGCACCGCCTCGCGCGGATGCTCGCTCATGCCGACCACTTCGGCGGCCGGCACGATCGCGATCCGCTCGCGCAGCGGTTCGGGGAGCGACTCGAGCGCCGCTTCGATCGGGGCGCTCTGACCCACCAGCAGCACGTGCAGATCCGTCTGCTCCGCGAGCGCCGTCAGGACGCCCGCAATGTACTCACGCGGCTGGCGATCGCCGCTCATCACATCGATGGCGATCGGCAACACGGGCACGTGCCCGCTTATTCCTGATCGGACTCGGCAGGCTTCTCGAGCACGCGGCGTCCGCGATAGAAGCCATCCGGCGTGATGCGATGACGCAGATGAGTCTCGCCCGACTGCGGATCGGTCGAGAGCGCCGGCGCGGTAAGCCCGTCGTGGGAGCGATGCATGCCGCGCCTGGAAGGGGTCTTGCGGCTTTTCTGAACGGCCATAATGTCCTCATGCGCACGGGGCGCGGAAACTCACTTTTGACTCAACAGCTTGCCCAGCGCGGCAAACGGCCGCTGCGTGACCGCCTCCGCCGGCGTCTCCTGCTCGTCCGCGCCAGCGTACACAGCGAGCCCACACGGGGTCTGCGCGCCGTGCAGCGGCACGATCGGCAAGCTCAATAACAGCTCCTCCTCGACCAGCTCGCCGACACTGACGCGCCCCCCCGCCGCAAGCACCGGTTCGAGCGGTTCGGGCACGGCGGCCGTATCACCGGCGCTCTGGAGCAACGCCATGCGCACCGAACTGCTGACCGGCAGCGACACCGGCTGCATGCACCTCTGGCAGCGCATGAGTGCCGTTCCGCGCATCACGACTTGCGCGGTCGCAGTGCCATCGCGGCGCCCGAAACGCACAATACCGGACACGCTGCCACCGAGCTGATCGGCCCGGGCCGCCACACGCGCCAGATCCGCGAGCGCAATGTCGAACTCGAACGCGGCCTCCCCGCGGGAAACCCGCTCGACCTCGAGCGGCTTGGACCAGGGCGGCGGCATGGGGCGCGTATAATAGGTATCCGACCCGGGCAAGTCAAAGCCCCGCGGGCGCATTAAGCCTTTGTTTCCGGGAGCCGATTTGCCTCTTGCCGGGTTCATATGCCTGAGATCATTCTCGCCTCCACATCCTCTTACCGGCGCACCCTGCTCGAGCGGCTGCGCGTGCCCTTCTCCACCGTGGCTCCCGGAGTCCGTGAGGATCCCCAGTCCGGCGAGCTGCCGGCCGATCGCGCCGCGCGGCTCTCGCTCGAGAAGGCCCAGGCGGTCGCCAAGCTCCACCCCGGCGCCGTGGTCATCGGCAGCGACCAGGTTGCCGCCCATGAGCAGCGCGTGCTGCACAAGCCGCTCGATCCGGCCCGCTGCCGCGAGCAGCTGCTCGCGGTCAGCGGTGCGCGCGTGCGCTTTCACACCGGCTGCGCCGTGCTCGCCGGGGGCGGCGCGATCCGGCTGATGCATCTGGATACCACCACGGTGGTTTTTCGGCGCCTCGAGATGCCGGAGATCGAGCGCTACGTCGAGACCGAGCGGGCCCTCGACTGCGCCGGCGGCTTCCGGGCCGAGGGCCTCGGCATCGCGCTGTTCGAACGTATCGAGAGCATCGACCCGACCGCCCTGATCGGTCTGCCGCTGATCTGGTTGGCCGAGGCCCTGCGGCGCGCGGGCTGCCGCGTGCCCTAGGGCGCGAGCCGCTCCAGGACCGCGGCCAGATCCGGCGGCAGCGGCGCGCTGGCGCTGAAGGGCAACCCACCGGGCCACTCGAAGCTGATGCTGTGCGCATGGAGAAACATCCGCTGCAGCCCTCGGGCACGCAGCGCCGCGTTGCAGAGCGCATCGCCGTATTTCTCGTCCCCCGCCACGGGATGGCCCGCATAGGCGGCGTGCACGCGGATCTGATGAGTCCGGCCCGTGTGCAGCGTCACCTCCATCAGGCTCGCGGCGGGTGCGCCGCGCGCGCGCGTACCGAACAGCTGCAATGGCCGGAAATCGCTCGCCGACGGCTTGCCGCCGGCATCGACCCGCACGGTGCGCTCGCCGCTCACCCGGGTGTCGGTCCGCAGCGGTACATCGATGCGTTTCTGGCCCAATGCCCAGCGACCGGCAAGCAGCGCTAGATAGCGCTTCTGGCTGCGCCCCTCGCGCAGCACCGCGTGCGCCTCGCGCAGCGCCGCCGGTGTGCGCGCGACCAACAGACAGCCGCTGGTATCCCGATCGAGTCGATGAACCAGCTCGAGCGTTTCCCCGGGACGCAGCGCCCGCAGGGCCTCGATGACCCCGAATTGCACGCCGCTGCCCCCATGGACAGCCAGACCGGCGGGCTTGTCGAGAACCAGCAGCCGGGCGTCCTCGTGAATGATGGCCTGCCGAACCGCTTCGATCACGGCGCCGGACGGGCTCGGGGTCTGCGGCTCGGCCACGATGCGCACCGGCGGGATGCGCACCCGGTCGCCGGCGGCAAGCCGGGTCTGGGGCGTAACCCGGCCACCGTTGAGCCGCACCTCGCCCTTGCGAATGATCCGGAACACCCGGGCCCGCGGTACCCCGGGGAGCTGCTCGCCGAGGAATTTATCGAGCCTGAGCCCGGCCTCGTCCGCCGCCACGTCGACGTAGCGCACCGCGGTCCGCTCTTCGGTCCCCTTCTGCTCTTCCACGACCGTCTTTTCCACCCTAAGATACTGTTTCTACAGCAAACGTTGCAGTATACTCTGCGAGCCGTCCGAGAGTGGACGCGCCAATGGTTCGCGGCGCCAGGCGCCGTATGTTAGTTGGACCTCCCAAGTAGAGGCCATCGTATTGGGCCGACAAGATCGCTGCCGGCGTCGAACCCCGCAATGGGTTCCCCGGACAGCGCCTCCGGTTGAGACCATCGAAGGATTTCCGGCACCCGGCCATGTCGTGGTGTGCATCGTGATCATCGAGGCTCGTGCTCACGCGCCGAGCCCCAGAATTCTTCGCTGCTGCGGTGCGCTCGCGCCGCGGCCTCCCGTGCGCTTGCCGGCCCCTCACCGTACAACAGTAGGGGCACATGAAAAGAATGCTCGTCAATGCGACTCAGGAAGAGGAGCTGAGGGTCGCTCTGGTTGATGGACAGAAGCTCTTTGACCTGAGTATCGAGATTCCCTCCCGGGAACAGAAGAAGGCGAACGTTTACAAGGGCCGTATCTCCCGTATCGAACCCTCGCTGGAGGCCTGCTTCGTCGACTACGGAAGCGCCCGCCACGGCTTCCTGCCCTTGAAGGAAGTCACCCGCGACTATTTCCGCCACAGTCCCCAGGGCGGGCGGATGAATATCCGGGAACTGCTCGCCGAGGGCCAGGAGCTGATGGTTCAGGTCGAGAAAGAGGAGCGCGGCAACAAGGGGGCCGCGCTCACCACCTTCATCAGCCTGGCCGGCCGCTTCCTTGTGCTGATGCCGAACAATCCACGCGCCGGCGGGGTCTCGCGCCGCATCGAGGGCGAGGACCGTGATCAGATGCGCGAGGTCATGAGCCAGCTGCGCATTCCGGAGGGCATGGGCGCGATCGTGCGCACCGCCGGCGTCGGGCGCAGCGTCGAGGAGCTGCAATGGGACCTCGACAACCTCAAAGCGCAGTGGGACCAGATCACCGCCGCGGCCGAAGGGCGCACCGCGCCGTTCCTGGTCTATCGGGAAAGCGACGCGGTCACGCGCGCCCTGCGCGACTATCTGTCCGATGACATCGGGGAAGTGCTGGTCGACGATGCGGCCGCATTCGAGAAGGCCCAGGAGTACATGCAGCGGTTCATGCCCGCTGACGTCCAGCGGCGACTGAAGCGCTACACCGACGACATCGCGCTGTTCACGCGCTTCCAGATCGAGAGCCAGATCGAATCGGCGTATGCCCACAAGGTACAGCTGCCCTCCGGCGGCAGCATCGTCATCGACTATACCGAGGCCCTGGTCTCGATCGACATCAACTCGGCGCGCGCCACCAAGGGGAGCGACATCGAGGCGACCGCGCTCAACACCAATCTCGAGGCGGCCGAGGAGATCGCCCGGCAGCTGCGCATCCGCGACATCGGCGGCCTGATCGTCATCGACTTCATCGACATGGAGTTGAGCAAGAACCAGCGCGAGGTCGAGGACCGGCTGCGCGATGCGATGCGCATGGACCGCGCGCGCATTCAGATCGGCAAGCTCTCGCGCTTCGGGCTGCTGGAGATGTCGCGCCAGCGACTGCGGCCCTCGCTCGGGGAGTCGAGCCACATCGTCTGCCCGCGCTGCCTCGGCATCGGCAGTATCCGCAGCGTCGAGTCGATGGCGCTGGCAGTGCTGCGTCTGATCGGCGAGGAGCTGCGCAAGGAGCGCACCACGAAGATCATCGCCCAGCTGCCGGTGGACGTGGCAACGTTCCTGTTCAATGAGAAGCGCGAATGGCTGCGCACCCTCGAGAGCAAGACCGAGGCGGAGCTGCTCATCGTGCCCAATCCGCACATCCAGACACCGGAGTACTCGATCAAGCGCGTGCGGGATGACGAAGCGGAGCTGCCCGAGAACCGCCAGACGAGCTATCTCATTCCCTCGGCCCCCGAGGCGCTCGAGCCGGGCAGCTCGCGCGAGAAACGTCCGGCGGCGGAAGTCGCCGCGGTGGCCCCGATTCTTCCGCCAACACCGGCGCCCGTCACCGCCTCGGCGCCGGCGCCGCACACCCCTGCCGCCGCCGCGCCCTCCGGCGCAGGCCTGTGGTCACGCTTGAAGGGGCTGTTCTCGCCCGCCGTCAGAGAGGTCTCCCCAGAAACCGAGCCCGAGCCGCGCCCTGAAGCGGCGCCGCGCACTCCACATCATCACCTCGAGCGTACACGTGACGGACGACGCGACCCCGGCCACCCGGGTCGCCGGGGTGAAAGAAACCGTCGCCCGCAGGGCGAGCGCCGCAGCGCGGAGTTTCGCGGCCGAGCCCCCTCCGAACGCCCCCCGCGCAATCGGGAACGCGAGCCCGAGCGCAGACCGCCACAGCCCAGCGCCGAGGGAGCTGCTCCGGCCGCGCCGCATGCAGAGTCGGCAACTCCTGAAAACGGCGCCCGCCCGCAGTCGGAGCGCGGCGAGCGTCGCGGCCGGCGTCGTGGCCGGCGCGGCGGCCGGCGCGGCAGTGGCGGTTCGCGCGAGCACACCGCCGGCGAGACGGCAACGGGCAACAACCTGGACACGGCGCACAGCCCCGCCGCGGAGCCGGCGGCGCGCGACAGGAGCACGGGCCAGCGCGACGCCGCATCGTCCGACCGATCGGCCCACGCGAGCTCGACGCCGCAACAGTCCCTGGCGCTGCGCGAACCGCCTGCGGCCAACCCCCTGCCCCCTGCTCCTGCTCCTGCTCCTGCTCCTGCTCCTGCCCAGGCGCCGGTGCGATATGAGGCGTCTGAGCCGCGCCACGAGACGCCGCCTGCGCCCTTGGCCCATTTCGAGCCTTCAGCGTCCGCGCCCGCGGCCGGGCCGCAGACCAAACCGTATGTGGTGTGGTCCTCGGCGCCGCCGGAACGGACACCCGGTGGAGTCACCGGCTCGGAAGAGTAAGACGGATCAGCCGGCGCGCGGGAGGCGCGCCGGCGGCCGAACCGCTCCGGCGCGCAGCGCCTCGCACAGTCCGCGCGAGGCCGCCTCAATCAGGTCGAGCACGTGCTCGAAGCCATTCCCGGCGCCATAATAAGGATCGGGCACCTCGCGGGTTGCAAGCTGCGGTGCGTATTCGAGGAACAGCCCCAGCCGATCCTGTGCCGCCGCGGGCGCACGCTGCTGCAGGGTGAGCAGATTCTGGCGATCCATCGCGAGGATGAGATCGAACGTCTCGAAGTCGCGCGGCTCGACCCCTCGCGCCCGCAGACTCGAGAGGTCGTAACCGCGGCGCGCGGCCGCCTCGCGTGTGCGCGGGTCCGGCGGCTCCCCGACGTGATAGCCGGCCGTGCCGGCCGAATCAACCGTCAGGGTCAGCTCCGGCAGCTCCCGTGCCGAAATGGCGCGAAAGACGCCCTCGGCCGTCGGGGAACGGCAGATGTTCCCCAGACAGACGAAAAGAATTCGCACGTGGCCGTGGCGATCGGACACTCAGCGCACGCTATAGCCGCGAGCCCGGAGACAGGCGCTGACCGCCCGGCGAAAATCCCTGGCCTTGTGATCGAGCTCACGTTGCTGCGCCCGAACCTCGGCCTGCACGGCGCCGGCATTCTCGGCATTCGTCTGGGCATTGGCCTGATCGGCGGCATTGCCGATCATCGCCCCGGTCACGGCGCCGAACATGGCCCCCGTCCCCTGATCCCACGGATTGGAGATCGCCGCGCCAAACAATGCCCCCGCCACCGCACCGATGGCGGTATCGGTGCCCGGCGGCGGACCCTGCACCGCGACACGATCATAGATCGGCACACCCGGTGAGCTCGGATCGAAACCCGTCTGATGCACGGCCCAGACGGTGCATTGATAGCGGTCGCGCCGCTGCTGCGCGGGAGGCTGGTTATACATGGGATACGCATAGACCGTCGTGCTCGGGGGACGCACGTATGCCACGGGCACCGGCTGGGGCTGTGGCTCAACCGTCGCACATCCTGCCAGCGCTGCCAGGCTGAAGCATACGGCCCCCAGAACGGCGATCCGCCACACCCGTGGTGAACTCGGCACTTGCATGATCCCACCTGACCTATGTCGTACGCCCAACCCGGGTCGGTTCGCCCCGACCGGAACGTCCTTCCTCACTGGGAATTGACGCCTGCGCCCCAGATGAAGTTCCTCGCCCGCGCCTTGCGCTCGAGCGCCTCACGATAGCACAAGCCGCAACTCGGGCTCCGGCCGCTCAGCCGATCAGCGCGGCGACCCGGCGAAGATCCTCCGGGGTATTGACGTCCGGCCCCGGCGGCTCACAGGCCTCGGCCACCTGGATGACCATACCGTGCTCGAGCGCGCGCAACTGCTCGAGCTTCTCCGCACGCTCGAGCGGGGTCGGCGCGAGGCCCGTCAGCCTGCGCAACGCCGCGACCCGATAGGCATAGATGCCCACGTGCCGCCGTGCCCCCTCGAAGCTACGCCCACCCGGGGCGCCATCGCGATGCACCGGAATCGGCGCGCGCGAGAAATACAGTGCCCGCCCCCGCCGGTCCGTGACGACCTTGACGGCATTGGGATCAAGAAACTCCTCCGGGGAGACGATGGCGGTCGAGAGTGTGGCGAGGGCTGCTTGCGCGCAGGCCGTGAGCAGCGCTGCGACCTGCGCGATGTTCGCCGGCGGTATCAGCGGCTCATCACCCTGTACGTTCACGACGATATCGGTATCCGCCCAACCCTCGAGCTCGGCCAACTCCGCGATCCGGTCGGTCCCGGAGGCATGCCGGGCGGAGGTCAGGCGCGCTACGGCGCCGAATGCGCGCGCCGCGGCCACGATGCGCTCGTCGTCGGTCGCGATCGACACATCGGCGGCGCCCGCCGCGCAGGCCTTCTCGTACACCCACTGCAGCATCGGCTTGCCGCCGAGATCGGCGAGCGCCTTGTCCGGCAGGCGGCTCGAGCCGGCCCGGGCCGGGATGGCGACGTGAAAGGCGCCCAATGCCGCTCAGTGCTCGAGCAGAGGGTCGTCGCTGGCGAGCTGGCGCGCCTCCTCCTCGAGCATGACCGGTACGCCATCGCGCACCGGATAGGCCAACCGGTCCAGGCGGCAGACCAACACACCGGCCTCGCGCCGGTAGATCAGCGTGCCCTTGCAGATGGGACAGGCGAGTATCTCGAGCAGACGGGCATCCACCAGCTAACCTCCGCGACAACCTTCGAACGAATCGATCGTGCGCATCAGCCGCTCGATCAGCCGAGCGGCCTCGCTTTCGCCGAAGGATGCCTCGACGGGCACGAACCACAGCCGGCTGTCGGCCAGGTGCGCACATTTTACGGCATCCTTCTCCGTCATGAGCACCGCTCGCGCGTCGCGGAAATCAAGGTCCGCGGTCCCGAGCGGCCGGTGGTCGGGAAAGGGATGCTCGATGAGCGAGAGGCCCCGGGCACGCAGGTCCCGGAAAAAGCGCTGGGGATTGCCGATGCCGGCGACCGCATGCACGGGCGCGCCCCGGAAGGCCTCGAGGTCGCGCCGCTCGCTGCCGCACACCGCCTGCGCCGCCCCGGGCCGCAAGTCCATCCGCAACACCAGCGCCGGGTAGTGCCGCTCCGCACTGCGCAGCGAGGGGTGCTCCGCAGCGCCGTTGATCACCAGCACGTCGGCGGCCGCGAGCCGCTCGAGCGGCTCGCGCAGAGGTCCGGCCGGCAACAGCCTGCCGTTGCCGAACCCGCGCGCACCGTCGGCCACAACGATGGCGCAATCGCGTGCCAGCGCCAGATTCTGCAAGCCGTCGTCCGCAACGATGACCTGCGCCCCGCGCGCCAGCACGGCGCGCGCGGCCGCCACCCGATCCCGGCAGACCGCCGTGACACAACCGCTGCGCCGATACAGAATCAGCGGCTCGTCGCCGACCTCGCGCCAATCGGATTGCGCCGAGAGCACCCGCACCGCGCCGGTCGCTGCGCCGTAGCCGCGCGAGATCAATCCCACCGTCCGCTCGCGCCGCCCCAGCGCCTTGGCGATCCACACCGCAAGGGGGGTTTTGCCGGTGCCGCCGACCGTCAGGTTGCCGACCACGATGACCGGCGCGCCCAGCCGCTCGGGTGGCCGCGCCCGCGCCCGCCGGCGACCCTCGGCAATCCCGTACAGCCATGCCAGCGGCAACAGCCCCGGGGAGGGGCGCCGGGACTGGTACCAGCGGCGATTGAGCCATTGCTCCATCGCGCTCAGTCGCTGAACTGCAGACGATACAGCTGCGTGTACAAGCCCTCGCGCGCCAGCAACTCGGCATGCGTGCCGCTGTCGACCACGGCACCGGCATCGAGCACGAGGATGCGGTCGGCCTGCTCGACCGTCGAGAGGCGGTGCGCGATCACGAACGTGGTGCGGTTGCGCATCAGATGCGCGAGCGCCGCCTGGATGTGCCGCTCCGCTTCGCTATCGAGCGCCGAGGTGGCCTCATCGAGAATGAGGATCGGCGCATCCTTCAGCAGCGCGCGCGCGATCGCGATGCGCTGGCGCTGTCCGCCCGAGAGCAGGATGCCCTGCTCGCCCACCATGGTGTCCAGGCCCTGCGGCATCGCGCCGGTGAACTCGAGCACGTGGGCCGCCTCGGCCGCGCGCAGCAGCGCGTCCTCGCCGACCGCCCGGCCGAAGGCGATGTTGTTGCGAATCGTGTCATCGAACAGCGTCACTTCCTGACTGACCACCGCGATCTGCTCGCGCAGCGCACCGAGATCGAACTCGCGCACGTCACGGCCGTCGATGTGGATCGAGCCGGCGGTGACGTCGTAGAAGCGCGGCAACAGACTCACCAGCGTCGACTTGCCGCTACCGGAGCGCCCGACGATCGCCAGACTCCTGCCCGCGGGGACCTCGAACGACACCGCGCGCAGCGCCGGCCGGGACACCTGCGGATAGCTGAAGGAGACCTCGCGGTAGGCCACCTCGCCGCGTACGCGCCCCGGCCGATAATCCCCGGCGCTCGCCTCCTGCGGCTCATCGAGCAGCACGAACAGGCTCTGCGCGGCGGCCACGCCCTGCTGGATGGGCCCGAACTGACTGACCACCTCGCGCAACGGCTGGCCCATCATGCCGAGCGCGGCGAAGAAGCCCACCAGGTTCTTGGCGCTCATGCTCCCGTCGACCGTGGCATGTATCGCCAGTCCGAGCACGAATGCCCCGCCGAGCACGCTCACCAGCTGCACCGTCGGGTTGGCGAGCCCGGTGGTGAGCACGGACTTCATGTTCGAGCGCCGGTTGTGCTCGTTGACGGCCTCGAACCGCGCCGCCAGATGCGCCTGCGCCCCGTACACCTTCACCAGCCGCGGGGCCTCGAAACTCTCCTTGGCGAGCCGCGTCACGTCCTCCATCGAGTGCTGGATGCGCCGGCCGTAGCGGCGGAACAGCCGGTTGATCAGCGCGACCAGCCAGATCACCAGCGGCCCGACCACCAGGGAGATCAGCGTCAGGCGCCAGGTGATCCAGACCATCCAGGCGATCAGAAAGACGACGGTGAGTCCGGCGCGCACCAGCGCGACGATCGAGGTGGTCGCCGCCCGCCCGACCTGCTCGCAGTTGTAGGTCAAGCGCGACAGCAGCGTGCCGACGGCCTGGCGGTCGAAGAAGGCGACCGGCAGGTCGAGCACCCGCTCATACACCTCGCCGCGCAGGCGCTTGACCACGGCGCGCCCGGCGTAGCCCATGAAGTAGGTCTGGATGAGGTTGCCGAGCCCGCGCACCGTGAACAGCACCACCAGCGCGACCGGCAGCCACACGATCAGACGCGCTTGCGGGTGATGCAACAGGCCGCCGATTTTTCTGGCCAGCTCGACCAGGGCGCTCGAGCTCGCCGCGTACACCACCCCGCCCAGAATACCGAGCGTGAAGGCGCCCTTGTATGGGCGCACATAACCGAGCAGCCGCCGGTAGGTGCGCGCCGCTTCGCGCTCCCCGTCGGCGCTTGCGCCGCTCACGAGCCGCCCTCGGCCCGGGCCTTTAGGGTGGCAATGTCGAGCTTGGAGAAACCAAGCTCCCCGAGTACATCCATGGCCGTGACCACCGACTGTTGGGTGGCACGGGCATCGGCGCGGATCAGCACGGTGTCGGTGCGGGTCGCGGCCGGCTCGGCCGCGAGCGCCGCGCGCAGCGTGTCGGGGCTGTTGTTGAGCAGCTCGCGACCGTTGAGCAGATAGTCGCCGTTCTCGGTCACCGTCACGACCACCGGCTTCGGCCGGCCGCGGGCGGCGGGCACCGCGCTCGCGCGCGGCAGCTGCACGCGCAGCCGCCCCTCGCGGGTGAAGTGGGTCGAGAGCATGAAAAAAACCACCAGCAGCAGCACCACGTCGATCAACGACACGACGTTGATTTCCGGCTCCTCGTGGCGCCGCGGATTGAGCTTCATCGACCGCTCAGGACGAGCTGCGCAGCAGCGAGCGGCCCGCCACCGACGCTCGCGCCGCGCGCTGCGGCTCGCCGGCGCCGGATTCCACCCCCGCCGCGGGCGGATCGGCGTTCGCGGCCGCCTCGAGGGCATCGGCCATGCGTACGGCGTGTTTCTCCATCTCCACGACGATGCCTTCGACCTTGCCGCGCAGATACCGGTAGGCGATGAGCGAGGGAATGGCCACGCACAGTCCCGCGACGGTGCACACCAGAGCCTCGGCGATGCCGCCGGAGAGGGTGCGCGGGCTGCCCATGCCGGCGGCCTGGATCGCATCGAACGCGCGAATGATGCCGGTGACGGTGCCGAGCAGCCCCAGGAGCGGCGAGATCCCCGCGATGGTTCCGAGGGTATTGAGGAAGCGCTCGAGCTCGTGGACCACGTGCCGTCCGGCGTCTTCCAGACGCTCCATCAGGATCTCGTGCGGCCGGTGGCGGTTGGCCAGTCCCGCGGCGAGCAGCCGCCCGAGCGGGGAGTGCTGCTCCAGGGCGGCGATGACCTTGTCAGTGACCTGTCCGGTCTCGATCAGCTGCCAGACCTTCTGCGGCAGCTCTCGCGGCAACACGCGCCGGTCCTGCAACGTCCACAGCCGCTCGAGCACGATCGCGGCGGCCACGATCGAGCAGAATATGATCGGCCACATCAGCGGGCCACCCGCCCGCACGATTTCCCACATCAAGCGCCCCCGTCGGAATACTCTGCACGGATCATACCGGAGAGCGCCGCCCGCCGATACGCGCCACCGCCCCGACCGCGGCCGTAGCGGCATGATACAGTCAGCGCGCCATGCTGCGGCGCTCGCTCAAGAAAATCCTGCCCAAACCCCATCACATTCAGCACCACAAGCTGCTGCGGGTGTTCGGCGACCGGCTGATGGACCCGCGGCTGTGGGCGGTGCACCGCCGCTCGGTGGCCGGCGCATTCGGCACGGGACTGGCGATCTGTTTCATTCCGCTGCCCGTGCACACCCTGACGGCGGGCGTGACGGCGCTCACCTGCCGGCTGAACGTGCCGACCATCTTCGGAACCATCTTCCTGATCAATAATCCCCTGACGATGGTGCCGATCTACTATCTGGCGTACCGGGTCGGGGCGCTCGTGCTGCGCCAGCCGCCGCAGCATTTCCACTTTCAGTTGAGCTGGCACTGGGTGCAGTACGGCCTCGGCCCGCTGTGGGAGCCGTTCCTGCTCGGTTGCCTGATCTGCTCGGCCCTGGCCGGGCTCGCCGGGTGGCTCGGCCTGAAGCTGCTGTGGCGCTGGCAGGTCACGCGGCACTATCGGACGCGACACGTGGCGGTGCTGTAGCGGGCCGCTCGAGCAGCCGCCCGGCCTCGAGCTCGTACACTCGATCCATGCGCGCCGCGAGGCGCGTATCGTGCGTCACCACGATCAGACTGGTACCGCGCTCCCGATTAAGCTCGAGCATCAGCTCGAAGACCGCCGCCGCGTTGGCCCCGTCGAGATTGCCGGTGGGCTCATCGGCGAGCACGATCTTCGGCTGCGTCACCAGCGCGCGCGCCACGGCCGCGCGCTGGCGCTCCCCGCCCGAGAGCTGATGGGGCCGATGCGCGAGCCGTTCCCCGAGCCCGACCCGCTCGAGCAGCGCCCGCGCCTGCGCGCGCGCCTCGGCCACCGGGGTACGGCGAACGAGCAGCGGCATCGCCACGTTCTCCAGCGCCGAGAACTCCGGCAGCAGGTGGTGGAACTGATAGACGAATCCGAGCGTGCGGTTGCGCAGCGCGCCGCGCTCGCGCTCGCGCAACTGATGGATGTCGCGTCCGTCGATCAGCACCGCGCCCCGGTTCGGCCGATCGAGCCCGCCGATGATCTGCAGCAGCGTCGTCTTGCCCGAGCCGGACGCTCCGACGATGGCCAAGCGCTCGCCGGCGCGCACCGCCAGCACCACCCCGCGCAGCACCTCGAGGGTACTCGAGCCTTCCACGAAACTGCGGCCGACGTCGCGGGCCTCCAGCACCGGCTCACTCATGGCGAAGCGCCTCGGCCGGCGCGCTGCGCGCGGCGCGCCACGCCGGATAGATCGTCGCCAGGGCACACAGCAGGAACGCCACGCCGCATACGCGCAGCACGTCAAGTGCGTGCACCTGGGCCGGAAGCTCGCTCATGTAATACACCTTGGGATTGAGAAACTGGGTATGCAGCACCCGCTCGAGCAGCCCGACCAGACCCTGCAGATGGCGTGCGATGAAGATCCCGAGCCCGGCCCCGAGCAGCGTGCCGGCAAGGCCGATCAACAGGCCCTGGATGGCGAACACCAGCAGGATGTTGCCGGGCGCGGCGCCGAGGGTGCGCAAAATCGCGATGTCGGCCTGCTTTTCCTTCACGATCATCACCAGCGTCGCGACGATGTTGAACGCCGCCACCGCGACGATCATCGAGAGCATGACGAACATCATCGATTTGGTGATGCGGATCGAGCGGAAGAAGTTGACCAGATGATCGGTCCAGTCGCTGACGTAATAGCCCGCGCCACCGAGGGTGTAGGCAATGTGGCGCACCTCGGGCCCGGCCCGCCACGGATCGGTGAACCGCATGCGCAGGCCCGTCACTCGACCCGGCGGCAGCGCGAACAGCCGCGCCGCGTCGCTGAGATTGATCAGGGCGAGCCCGCGATCGTATTGATACATGCCCGAATCGAAGATCCCGGCGACGCGGAAGCGGCGCATGCGCGGCATCAGCCCGGCGGGCGTGGCGATGCCCTCCGGGGCGATCAACACCACCGACTGGCCCGGGCGCACGTGCAGCGCCCGGGCCAGATCGACTCCGAGGATCACGCGATAACGCCCGGCGCGCAGCGCCCCGAGATCGCCGTGCTCGAGCCGGCGCGCCAGCGCCGTCACGCGCGCCTCCTGCTTCGGCAGCACGCCGCGCACCGAGGCGCCGGCAATGTAATCACCATGCGTCAGCAGCGCCTGCTGCTCGATATAGGGGGCCACGGCCTCGACGTGCCGGTGCGCGAGCACCCGCCGCTCCAGGGCGTGCCAGTGCCCCGTGCTGCCCTGCAGACCCATCAGGGTCGCATCCGCGGTGACATCGAGGATCCGCCCGCGCAGCACGCTGCCGAAGCCGTTCATCACCGAGAGCACCACGATCAGGGTGGCCACCCCGAGCGCCAGGCCGCACACCGACATCACGGCCACGAACGACACGAAGCCCCGGCGATGCGTCGAGCGCAGGTGGCGGGTGCCGATCAGCCATTCATATGAGCCGAACATCGCGCGCCTATTCGTACCGCAGCGCCTCGGCCGGCGCGACCCGTGAGGCGCGCACCGCCGGATAAACGGTCGCCGCGGCCGTCAGGGCCAGCGCCGCGGCGCCGATCGCCGCGACGTCGCTCCATTTCACCACCGATGGAATAGTCGTGATGTAGTAGACGCTGGAGTTGAAGATCTGAAAGCCGAACGTATGCTCGAGGAAGCCCGCGACGGCATTGACGTGGAAGGCCAGCGCGAGCCCGAGTCCCACCCCGAACGCCACGCCGAGCCAGCCGATGGTCAGCCCCTGGACGAGGAAGATGCCGAGCACCCGTGCCGGGGAGGCGCCGAAGGTGCGCAGGATCGCGATGTCCGTGCGCTTGTCGGTGACCACCATCACCAGCATGGCCACGATGTTGAATGCGGCCACCGCCACGATCAGCAGCAGGATCAGTGACATCATCACCTTCTCCATGCGGATCGCGTGGAAGTAGGCGGCGTTCTGCTCGGTCCAGTCGATGACCTGGAAACCCTTGGGCAACCGCGCGCGCAGCCGCGCCGAGATGCTCGGGGCATCGAGCGCGTCGCGATAGCGCAGGCGCAGCCCCTGATCGAGCCCGCCTCCGGGCAGCAGCGCGCGCACGTCGGCAATGTTGGCGAACACCAGCATCGCGTCCTTGTCGGCGAGTCCGATCGAGAACAGACCGGCCACCCTGAAGCGGTGCAGAGTCGGCTGCGGCAGGCCGCCCGGGCCAATTGCCGGAATGAGCAGCGTCAGCGTATTGCCGGGCTCGAGCCCCAATTCCTGAGCGACCACCTCCCCGATGATCACGCGCCCGCTGCCGGGCGTGAGCCGGCGCAGCGAGCCGGAGGTACTCACCTGCCTCAGTCGCGTCACCGACGGCTCGGCGGCCGGATCGATGCCGCGCAGCAGGACCGGCAGCATCTGCGGGGTGCGCACGGCGAGGGCCTGGGACTGCACGAACGGCGCCACGCCCACCACGCCCGGCGTGGTGCGCGCCAAGCGCGCGATGCGCCGCCACTGCGCCGCCGTGGGCGCACCGGCGGTCTCAGCCGAGGGGCTCACCACCACGCGCGCATCGGAGTCGAGCGCGAGCAGGCGCTGGCGCAGATCGCGCTCGAACCCGTTCATCACCGACAAAATGACGATCAGCGCCGCAACCCCCACACAAACCCCGGCCAGGGACGTCCAGGTGATGAACGAGACGAAGAACTTGTGCGAGCGGGCGCGCACGTAACGCCAGCCCACGAACAGCGACAACGGATGAAACATCGCGCGATTTAACCATATTCCCGGGCTCCCCCGCCGCATGCGGCGCGTCACAGTTTTGCGCCGCCCTCGCGCCTGCCGGCTTTGACAGAATGCGCCCGGGTGTATAGTCGCCAGGGAGGTCAGAACATGCGCGCCCGAACTCTCTTGGCAGTGCTGATCGCTTGTGCGGTGTGCGCCACGGCCGCGGCCGAAACAGTGCTCGTCGACGGGCACCTCGAAATCGCGCCGACGACGGTGCCGCATCCGCATCGGGGCGAGACCATGCGGCAGGTGGAGCGTGCCTTCGGCATCCCCGAGAAGCGCTACCCGGCCATCGGGCATCCGCCCATGACGCGCTGGGACTACCGGGATTTCAGCGTGTACTTCGAATACACGCGCGTGATCCACGCGGTGGTGCATCCGCCGGCGCCGAACTAGCGCCGCCGCACATCTTTGTACTCAAGCCCCGCCCCCGCGGTGCCGACAACCCGGTAGTACCCGGGCGAGGCGCGGCGTCCCCCCCGGCGGGCGTCGGGTCGCGGCGACGCATCGCGCCCGGATTATGGTAGGCTCAGCCTCGCTAGAAGAATGATCGGATAACCCCCCGTGGTCTTGGAAAATTCTCTCGGCATTGAAGAGCTGATCCACGCCGGCGCCCTGCGGCGCGAACTGGCGCAGGCGCACCTGCACGCCGAGATCCGCCGGCGCGAGGAAGTGCTGCGCCGCGCGGTGCGCCGCTACGTCTCACCGCAGCTTGCCGAGCGGATCCTCGAGGACGTCCAGCTGCGCGAGACGCTGCTCTCGGCGGACGATCTGCGCGCCCACGCGGTGGTGCTGTTCGCCGACCTGCGCGGCTTCACGAGCCTCTCGGAGCGGCTCGAGCCGCGCCAAGTGGTCCCCTTGCTGAACGAATACTTCTCGCTGCTCACCGAGATCACGCTGCGCCACGACGGCACGGTATTCCACCTCGCCGGCGACTGTCTCATGCTCGGCTTCGGGGTCCCGCTCGAGCAGCCCGACAGCCCGGGCCGCGCCGTGCGGGCCGCGCAGGAGATGCTCGGCACGTTTGCGGCGCTCGCCGGCTCCTGGCACGCCCGTTTCGGCATCGAGGCCGGCCTCGGCATCGGCATCAACGAGGGCGACGTCGTCGCCTGCAACATCGGCTCGAGCTCCTACATGAGCTACACGCTGATCGGCGACACCGTCAACGTGGCGGCCCGGCTCTGCCAGCGCGCCCGCGCCGGGGAGATGCTCTTCTCTCAAAGCATCAAGCAGTCCCTCGATGCGCTCGGCGTCGACGTCGGCGCCACGGCCCTGCCACCGATGCAGCTGCGCGGGCGCAGCCGCGCCATCGACATCTTCTGCGTGCCGGCCGCGACCCGCGCCGAGGTCATGGAAGTCCCGGTCGCCGTTTGAACGTTCTCGATCCGCCCGTCCCGGGTGCCCTCAGGCGACACCTGCGCTGGCACCATCTGCACGGCAGCGCCGCGGCCCTGGCGCTCGCGGAAGCCGCCCGCGCCGACGAGAAACTCTACGTCATCGTGACCGACGCGGCACGGGAGCTGGCGCGCTTGAGCGCCGAGCTCGCCTTCTTCGCCTCTGCGCGGGTGCCGCTGCTCACCTTCCCCGACTGGGAAGTACTGCCCTACGATCTGTTCTCTCCCCACCCGGACATCGTCTCGGAACGTCTGCGCACGCTCTACGAGCTGCCGCGGATGCGCCACGGCTGCCTGATCGTCACGCTCGATACGCTCATGCAGCGCCTGCCGCCCCAGCAGTACGTGCAGGCGCGCGCTTTTCAGTTCGCGCGCGGCGAGCGGCTCGATCTGGAGCCGTTGCGCGCGCGGCTGATCGAGGCTGGCTACGCCAGTGTCAGCCAGGTCCACGGCCCCGGCGAGTTCGCGGTGCGCGGCTCCCTGTTCGACGTCTATCCCATGGGCGCTCCCGAGCCGCTGCGCGTCGATCTGTTCGACGAGCAGATCGAGGCCATCCGCAGCTTCGACCCCGATACCCAGCGCTCCCTGCAGCCCATCGAGCGCGTGCGGCTGCTGCCGGCGCGGGAGCTGCCGCTCGATGCCGAGGCCGTCAAGGATTTCCGCCGGCGCTTCCGCACCCGCTTCGAGGGCGACCCGATGCACTCGAGCATCTATCGGGGCGTCTCGGCAGGCCTTGCACCGGCGGGCGTGGAGTTCTACCTGCCGCTCTTTTTCGAGCGGACTGCGACGCTGTTCGATTATCTGCCCGCCAACGCCGTCATCGTGCGCGATGCGGCCCTGCCGGTGGCCCTCGAGCAGGCCTGGCGGCAGATCGAGTCGCGCTACGAGGAGCGGCGCCATGACATCGAGCGCCCGATACTGGCGCCCGCGGAGCTGTTTCTCGACCCCGACTCACTCGGCACGCAGCTCGAGCGCTTCGCCTCTGTGACGCTCGAGCGCCCGCAAGCGCCCATCGAGCCTGGACCGGGGGTGTTCGCCACGCGCGAGCCGCCGGATTTGCGCATCGACACGCGCGCCGAGCGGCCGCTCGCGCGCCTGGAAGCCTTCCTCGGGGAGCTCGGCGGCCGGGCGCTGATCGCGGCCGATTCGCCCGGCCGGCGCGAGGTCCTGCAGCAACAGCTGCGCGCCCACGGGCATCCGCCCGAGACGGTCGCCGACTGGGAGAGCTTCCTCGCCGCGCGCGCCCCGCTCGCCCTCACCGTGGCGCCCGATCTGGCCGGCCTGTGGGTGAGCGACCCGCCGCTCGCGGTCATCGCCGAATCGCAGTTGTTCGGGGCCCGCGCTCCCCAGCAGCGGCGGCGCGCCCGGGCCGCGGCCGACCCGCAGGCCGTGCTGCGCGACTTGCAGGACCTCAATCCCGGGGCGCCCGTGGTGCACGAGCAGTACGGTGTCGGGCGCTACGTCGGGCTGCAGCCGATGGAGGTCGCCGGCGAAGCCGGCGAGTTCCTGGTGTTGGAATACCAGGGCGGCGATCGGATCTACGTGCCGGTGCACTCGCTCCATCTGGTCACCCGCTATACCGGCGCGGCGGCCGAGAGCGCGCCGCTGCACAAGCTCGGCACCGATCAGTGGGCCAAGGCCCGCAAGCGCGCCGCCGAGCAGATCCGCGACATTGCCGCGGAGCTGCTCGACCTGTACGCGCGGCGCAAAGCGCACCCGGGCGTGAAGCTGGCGGTCAACGAGGGCGACTATCGCGCCTTCGCCGAGGCGTTCCCCTTCGAGGAAACGCTCGATCAGTCCCAGGCGATCGCCGAGGTGCTCGCCGATCTGCGCAGCGAGCGGCCCATGGACCGCATCGTCTGCGGCGATGTGGGCTTCGGCAAGACCGAGGTGGCCATGCGCGCGGCATTCGCCGCGGTGCAATCGGGCAAGCAGGTCGCGGTGCTCGCCCCCACGACGCTGCTCGCGCAACAGCACCTGACCAACTTCCGCGACCGCTTCGCCGACTGGCCGGTGCGCATCGAGAGCCTCTCGCGCTTTGGCAACGCCAAGGAGACCCAGGCGACGCTCGCGGGGCTTGAGGGCGGCAGCGTCGACATCGTCATCGCCACGCACCGGCTGTTGCATGCGAACGCGCGATTCAAGGATCTCGGGCTGCTGATCGTCGATGAGGAGCAGCGCTTCGGCGTGCGCGACAAGGAGCGCCTGCAGGCCCTGCGCGCCAATGTGCACGTGCTGACCCTCACCGCGACTCCGATCCCACGCACGCTCAACATGACGCTCGGGGGCCTGCGCGACCTGTCGCTGATCACCACGCCGCCGGCCCAGCGCCTGGCGATCAAGACCTTCCTCATCGAGTGGCACGGACCGACGTTGCGCGAGGCGGTGCTGCGCGAGCTGCGCCGCGGCGGGCAGATCTACTTCGTGCACAATGAGATCCGCACCATCGAGAAGGTCGGCGCCGACCTCGCGCGGCTGATTCCCGAGGCGAGCCTGCGCGTCGGTCACGGCCAGATGCGCGAACGGGATCTCGAGCGGCTGATGGTGGACTTCTACCACCGCCGCTTCGACCTGCTGCTGTGCACCACCATCATCGAAAGCGGCATCGACGTGCCCACGGCCAACACCATCATCATCAACCGCGCCGACCACATGGGGCTCGCGCAGCTGCATCAGCTGCGCGGCCGGGTCGGGCGCTCGCATCACCGCGCCTATGCCTACCTCATCGCCCCGCCCCGGCGCGCCTTGAACGCCGATGCCGCCAAACGGCTCGAGGCAATCGAGTCGATGGAGGAGCTCGGCGCCGGCTTCGCCCTCGCCACGCACGACCTGGAGATTCGCGGTGCCGGCGAGCTGCTCGGCGAGGCGCAAAGCGGGCAGATGTCGGAAATCGGGCTCGCGATGTATCTCGATCTGCTCGCCGAGGCGGTCGCGGCCCTCAAGGCCGGACGCGAGCCGGATCTCGAGCGGCCGCTCGCGGCGGGCACGGAGGTCGAGATGCGACTGCCGGCGTTGCTCCCCGAGGCATACATCGGGGACGTGCATGTGCGGCTCGGCCTGTACAAGCGCATCGCCGCGGCCGACAGCGCCGCTGCGCTCGATGCGCTCAGCGCCGAGATCTACGATCGCTTCGGTCCCCTGCCCGACCCCGCGCAGCGCTTGGTGCGGATCGCGAAGCTGAAACTGTCCGCCCGCGCACTCGGCATCCGGCGCCTGGACCTCGGCCCGCAGGGCGGCATGGTGCTGTTCGAGGAACGCACCGCCGTCAACCCGGCGACACTGGTGAAGCTGATGCAGCGCTCGCCCCGCGAGTACCGGCTGGACGGATCGATGCGGCTGCGCATCTCGCGCCCCCTGCCCGATGAGGCGGCGCGCTTCGAGTTCGCCGCCGTGCTGCTGAAACTTCTGGGAGGCAAGGCGGGCTAGCTTCGATTAAACTTCAGGGGATGAAGCACCGACTCGCAACGGCGTTGCTGCTGCTCGTGGCGCTTGCCGGGCCGATTGCGGCCGCCGCCCCCGGCACACCCCCGCTCCAGGCGCACCCGGGCATCCGCGCCCATCGTGCCGGCTCGAGCACCGCGCCCCCGGCGGCCAAACCGGCCCAGTATCATCGCCAGTACTACGTCGAGATCATCGTGTTTCGCGCGCTCACGGCGCTCGGCAGTCCCGAGGACTGGCAGGCGGAGGTCAACATGGCGCCGACCGTCAGCGGCGCCGAGGCGCCGACCGGCACCGGTGTCGGTCATCTGGTGCGTATCGAGCCGCCCTCGGCATACCAGCTCGACCCCCTCTGGAACCGCCTGCGCGAAAGTGCCGACTATCATCCCGTGGTCCACCTGGCGTGGATTCAGACGGCGAGCGATTGGGGCACGCACGCGGGCTTCAACCTCAAGCAGCTCGGCGTCCAGGTGCCGGGCCTGCGCGGCCTGATCTATCTCGAGCGCGGAGTGTACCTGCACCTCGGCCTCACCCTCGATTACACCATGCAGCACCCGCCGCCGGGGCTCGATGCCGCCCCCGGTACCACCTTCGTGATGAACGAGACGCGCCGGGTGCTCTTCTATCAACGCAACTACTACGACAATCCGGCCTTCGGCGTGATCGCGCTGGTGCTGCCGGTCAAGCATCCGTAAGCGCTGAGGAATCACGCGCTCGGCACACCGTCCGTGTGTTCCGGGACTACGCGGGCGCAAGCCCGCGCTCGGCGGCCACACCCAGCGCTTCGGCAGCAATCCTCCAGGATATACAGCGTCGAAGATCACGCCGGGCCCGGACTCCTGCGCCGGCGCGGGGAATAGCCGATCGAGGCGGCAAGTTTCATGCGAACTCACATGTGTGGTAACATGTCACTTGACATGCGCTCTATCGGAGGTCCCTATGTCATCGGCTCACGATACGCACAGCAAGACGACCCGCCACCGAGCGCGGATGCGCGCCGCCGGGTTGCGACCGGTCCAGTTCTGGGTGCCGGACACGCGTACCCCGGAGTTCGTGGCGCTCGTGCGCAGCCAGTGCCGAAGCCTGAAGAGTGCCCCTGAGGAAGCCGAGGTGTTGCGCTTCACGGAGGAGGCCGCATCCGAGATTGAGGGCTGGGAGGAATGACCCAGCGCGGCGACCTGGTGAGGGTTTCCTTGCCAGGAGACTACGGCAAGCCGCGACCCGCCTTGGTCGTTCAATCGGACCTGCTGGACCCGTTGGACAGTGTAGTGCTATGCCCGGTGACCAGCGCCCTGCGCAATGCGGCCTTTCGGGTCACCGTCGAGCCGAATCCGTCCAATGGCCTGCGCGCGCTCTCGCAGATCATGGTGGACAAGCTCGCAACGCTGCCGCGAGCCAAAGTCAGTGAGCCGTTCGGCCATCTGGATGACGAGAGAATGAAGGCGGTAGACAGAGCACTGCTGCTGGTCATTGGCGTCATCTGACCGTCATGCCCGTATCTTCTGACACGGATCCCCCTCTTGACTGCGCGAGTGACCATCGCCCGCTTTGCGCGCGGATGGTTACTTGCTGTGGGCAATTCCCAAGAGGTTGATCAGTTAGCGAGTACTGCGGGAACACGCGGATACGACCATGAGCGTCGTTCGCGCCTTGCGCCGCGTCAGCCCCGCCCACACCCGGTGCAGGGACTTCACCGCGCGCTCACCGTTGCCGCTACAGCTCCCGCAGTCCCTCCGTCACCGGCATGCGCGCGGCGCGCATCGCCGGGAACAGTCCGCCGACGAATCCGATGACGAGCGCCCATTTGAGTCCCTCTCCGATCAGACTCGGCGTGATGCGGAACTGGAAGATCACCGCGCCGAAATTCGGCCCCAGTGTCGAGGCGGTGAAATGCCGGAACAGCACCCAGGCGACCAGCGCGCCCACCGAGCCGCCGGCGAGCGCGAGCAGCAACGTCTCGCTGAGGACCGAGAACACGACCACCCCGCCGCGGAACCCGATCGCCCGCAGCGTCGCCACCTCGCGCGTGCGCGCCGCCACGGCCGCATACATGCTGTTCAGCGCGCCGGCGAGCGCGCCGATGGCCATGATGCCCGCCACCACCGCGGCAAGGATTCCGATGATGTGCGTCATGCCCTTGGACTGATCGGCGTAGTACGCCCGGGTCGTCTGCGCCTGCACCTTCAGGCGCGGGTCGCTGGCGAGCGCCGCCTTGAACGCAGCGAACGCCTTGGCGTTGGTGAGGCGCACCGTCACCGACTGCACGCTGTTGCCGCGGTGAAACGCGGTGCCGATCACGTTGACGTCACCCCAGAGTTCCGAATCATGCGCGCCGGCGTGGGCGAACTCCCCGACGATCTTCCACGGCTGTCCGTTGATCCTGATCGTCGAGCCGACCGAGGTGTGCGCGAACTCCCGCAGGGCGCTCTTGCCGACGATGAGCTCGCGCATTCCGGTCCGGAAGCGCCGCCCGACGATGATCTTGGCGTGATCGCGCACCGCCCAGACTTCCGGCCCCACGCCCCGGATCTGCGCCGTTCCCGCCTGTCCGCCGCGCTTCGGCAGCGACACCGACACCACCACCTCCGCAGACACCAGGGGCGCGCCGCGGGCATTGCGGGCAACCTGCGGCATCTGCCCGACGAGCATGACGCTCTGCTGAGTCAGATTCGATGAGGCCTCGGTGAGCGCCCCGCCGCGCAACACGATGGCCCGCCGTTGGCTGCCCGTCGCGCGGAAGGTTGCCTCGTAGCCGCGGCCCATGGCGAGCAGCGCCACCAGCACGCCGACCACCCCGGCGATGCCCACGATCACGACCGAGGCGCCGCCCCAGCGCTGCGGCAGCGTGGACATGCCCGAGGCGGTCACGGAGCTCATCTGCCGCCCGGTGCGCGTGCCGGCGAGCCACAGCGCAAGCAGCGCTACCAGCGCGCCGATGCCCGCCCAGGGCAGCAGGATGGTCGCCGCGATACCGAGCGCGAGCGCGAGCAGCATGCCCGCCCCGGACAGGACTTTCTTCAGCATCGAGCCTCCTTACCGCCCCGCCAGGGCATTGACGATGCTCAGTCGCATGCCGCGGCGCGCGGGCAACGCTCCAACCACCAGTCCGATCGCGACCATCGCGATGGCGCCGCGCAGCCAGATCGCCCCAGCCACCGGCAGCATCGGCAACTGCGAGCCCATCTGCCCCTGCAGGACGTGCACGGTGGCGCCGGCGAGCAGCAGCCCGAGCGCACCGCCGAGCAGCACCAGCAGCACCGACTCGGCGAGCACCAGGGAGAGCACCGCGCGGTTGGAAAAGCCGAGCGTCTTCAGCACCGCGAGCTCCGGCGTGCGCTCGCGCACCGCCTGCGCCATGGTGTTGCCGGTCAGGAGCATCAGCGTGAAGAACACCGCCCCCATGATGGCGTGCACGATCAGTCCGAGGTCGACGTACTGACTGTAGAAATCCGCCGCGAAGGCGCTCGAGGTCTGTGTCCGGGTCTCGTGGCCGGAGTTGCTCGAGAGCGCGTCGATCGTCTGAGCGATGCGTCCGGCCTGCTTCGGCTCGCCGATCTGCTCGACGTACCAGCCCACCGTGCCTCTGCCGAACTGAGCCGCCTCGTCGAAATAGCGCCAGCGAAAGAACATCACCTGCTCGCGCAGCGTCATCCGATCGCGGAACATCCCGACGATGTCGAACGTCCAGGTGTACGAGCCGCCCTTGCGCGGGTAGATCATGGCCTTGATCGGGATCTGATCGCCGACCTTCCAGTGAAAGCGCCGCGCGAGCGCCGCACCGACGATCACGCCCGTCTGGGTCTGCGCGAACGCCCGGCGCGCACCGGCCGACAGCCTCATGCTGGTGTTGAGGTGCCAGAAATTGCGCCCGACGGCGAGCACGTTGATGAAGTTGCTCGGCTTCTGGTAGGTGCCGCCGAAGAAGGTCTCGCTCGTCACCACCTGTACCCCCGGCACGGTGTGGATTTGCCTCTCGAGACTTACCGGCAGCGGGGTCATCAGGCCGGTCTTCGCGGCGGTGATCAGCCGGTGCGCCGCGCCGATGCTCTGACCCACCTGGGTGAAGGCGCTGCCCACCGACTCGAGCAACCCGAACAGCAGGAACGCCGCCACCACCGACAGCAGCGTGAAGGCCGTGCGCGCCTTGCGGCGCATGAGTGCGCCCCAGATCAGGTGCAGGAATTTCATGCCACCGCCTGCTCGCTCTGCACCAGAGTGCCCTTGTCCAGCTGCAAAATGCGGCCGGCGTGCTCGGCGGCCTTCGGATCGTGCGTGACCATGACGATGGTCTTGCCATGCTCGCGATTGAGCCGTTGCAGCAGCGTCAGGACGTCTTCGGCCGATTGGCGGTCGAGGTCGCCCGTCGGCTCGTCACACACCAGCAGCGTCGGATCGGACACGATGGCGCGGGCAATGGCCACACGCTGCTGTTGTCCGCCGGAGAGCTCCCCGGGCTTGTGCGTGGCACGATCGGCAAGCCCGACCAGCTGCAGCGCCACACCGGCGTTGCGCCGGCGCTGGCTGCCGGACAGCTTGGTCAACAGCAGCGGCAGCTCCACGTTGCGCTGCGCCGAGAGCATGGGCAACAGGTTGTAGAACTGGAAGACGAACCCGACGTGCGTGGCGCGCCAGCGCGCGAGCGCCCCCTGCCCGAGCCGATCGATGCGCTCGCCGGCGACCGCGAGCGTGCCCTCGGTCGGGCTGTCCAGTCCGCCGATGAGGTTCAGCAGCGTTGTCTTGCCCGAGCCGGAGGGACCCATCAGCGCCACGAATTCGCCCGGGGCCACCTCGAGGTCGATGTGATGCAGCACCTCGATGCGCTGCCGGCCCCGTTGATACACCTTGCTCAGGGAGCGGATCTCGACCAATGCGCTCATGACACGTTACCCCTTCTTGAGGCTGACTCGATCCCCAGCGGCCAGATCCGCCGGCGGCGCGCGCACGACGGCGCTGCCGGCGGCAATGCCACCCACGGCCCTCAGGCCCGAGCGGAGCGGTCCCAACGTGACGGTGCGCGCGCGCGCCCGCCCGTCCTTGACGAGGAATACCAGCGCGTGCGCGCCCCGGCGCACCACGCTCGTGGCCGGCACCCACACCATGCCGGCCGGCACGCTCGAGGCGGCGGCCGCCGTCGCGGGCTGCAGAAACGATACGCGCACCCCCATCTGCGGCAGGATGCGCGGGCTCTTGCGATCGAGCGCGACACGGACCCGCACGGTCGCCTTGCTCTTGTTGGCCGTCGGTACGATCGCGATCACGTGCGCCGGGATACGCCAATTCGGATAGGCATCCAGCACCGCCACGGCCCGCTGGCCGGCGTGGACCCGATCGATGTATGCCTCGTCGACATCCACGTCCACTTCGAGGGAGTTCATGTCGACGATGGTCGCGATCCCGGTCTGCGTGAACCCGCCGCCGCCGAAGAACGGCGAGATCGTCTCGCCCATCTGCGCCGGCTTGTCCACCACCACCCCGGAAAACGGCGCGCGCACCACCGTGTAGCCTTCCTGCACCTGCGCCGACTGCACGCCGGCGCGGGCCACGGCGACAGTGCGCCGCTGGGTCAGCACCTGCGCGGCGAGGGAAGCGACCTGGGTGCGGGCGGTGTCGAAGGCCTGCTGCGACACCAGGTGCTGGCCGATCAGCGCCTGATCGCGCGCGAGGTCCAGGCGCGCCAGAGCGAGCTGCACCCGATACTGCCCCAGCTGCGCCTGCGCGGCCGCGAGCTGCGCGCGCGCCTGGGCGAGCACGGCGAGCTGGGTGCTGTCGTCGAGGCGCGCCAGGATCTGCCCGCGGCGCACGTACTCGCCCTCCTGGAAGTACACGTGGGTCAGCATGCCCTGAATTTGCGCCGAGACCGTCGCCTCGCGCTCGGCGGTGACGTAACCGCTCGCCTGCAACACCGCGGTGGATTGGCCGGACGGAGCGAGGGCGCGCACGGTCTCGACCGACACGGCAGCGGCGCGCCCGAGCAGCAAGTACCCGCCCCCGGCCAGTGCCGCCAGCAGCCCCAGGATCGCCAGCGCCGGCCAGAGCGCACGCCGCGCCTGCACCTGCTCGCGCTGCGATCGGTCGATCTTGAGCTGCCCCAGCAGATCGTCGTTGTTCTGCGAATCCACGCCGCGCGACCCTTTATCACAGCCGCCGCCGCTTACCGGCGCGAGCCGGCTCCCCGGGCGTGGTTGAATGTGAGGATCATTCTAAGTCAAACCTCGGTTGCGGTAAATTCGGCGTCTGCCGAGCGCTCCCGGGCGTCGTGGCACTGGGCCGCCGGAGCATCATCGCCCGGGGCCGCAGCGCGTCCCAGTGCGCTTCGTCACCGGCGGCGCATGACGGTTGTCACCCGCTCGATTATTCGCGCCGCGGATCCAGATCGAGCGGGGGTACCTGCGCACAGGCATCGAGCTGCGCGCGGGCCGCGCGCCACTCGGGCCGATCACGCAGCGCGACGGGGTCGAAACGCTCCCGTCCGTGCAGGCGCGCC
>JAJZMI010000205.1 GCA_021798335.1 Pseudomonadota bacterium
GTTGGGACCGCGCGCGCCGCTTCGCCCCGCGGCCGCCCGGGCTCGCGGTCCTCGCCGGGTTGCGCACCGTCTTGCGGCGCGCCGGCCGGCTCGGATGCGGGCGCCGCCGCCGCGGCCGGCGCATCCGCGGCGCCGCCGCGCACGGTCGCCACGAGGTCCCCCGCCGAGACCGTGCTGCCCTTGTCGACGTGCAGCTTCTCGATCACCCCGGCGGCGGTCGAGGGCACATCCATGGTTGCCTTCTCGGTCTCGAGCGTCACCAGCGGCGCCTCGGCGTCGATGCGCTCACCCACCTTCACCAGCACGTCGATGACGGCGACGTCCTTGAAATTGCCCATGTCGGGCACGCGTACTTCTACGAGGCTCTCGGCGCTCATCAAGTATTCGCCTTGCGCTTTCAGACTTTCCAGGGAACGGGCTTCTCGGCACTCACTCCGAGCTTGTCCATCGCGCCGCTCACCACCTTCGGCTCGATCTGGCCGTCATCGGCAAGCGCCTTGAGCGTCGCCACGGTGATGTAGTTGCGGTCGACTTCGAAGTGCCGGCGCAGCGCGGCGCGCGAGTCGGAGCGCCCGTAGCCATCGGTGCCGAGGGTCACGTACCGGCCCGGCATCCATTCGCGGACCTGATCGGCGACGGCGCGCATGTAGTCGGTCGCGGCGATGCACGGTCCCTTCGCCTCGGCGAAGCACTCGCGCACGTAGGGCACGCGGGGGGGCTTGCCGACGTGCAGCATGTTCCAGCGCTCGCACTCGAGCGCCTCGCGGCGCAACTCGCTGAAGCTGGTGACGGAGAACACCTCGGCACGCACGCCGTAGTCGGCCTCGAGCAGCGCGGCCGCGGCGAGACACTCGCGCAGAATCGTGCCGGAGCCGAGCAGCGTCGCGCGCAGCTTCCCGCCCTTGCCGGCCGCGAGCACCCGGTAGGCACCCTTCAGGATGCCCGCCTCCGCCCCCTTCGGCAGCGCCGGCTGCGGGTAGTTCTCGTTCATCGTGGTGATGTAGTAGAAAATCCCTTCCTGCTCGACATACATGCGCCGCATGCCGTCCTGGATGATCACCGCCAGCTCGTAGCCGAAGGCCGGATCGTAGGCGATGCAATTCGGAACCGTGGTGGCCACGAGCTGGCTGTGACCGTCCTGGTGCTGCAGGCCCTCGCCGGCGAGCGTGGTGCGCCCGGCGGTGGCGCCGACGAGAAATCCACGCACCTGCTGATCGCCGGCCGCCCAGATGAAATCCCCGACCCGCTGGAAGCCGAACATCGAGTAGAAAACGTAGAACGGCACCATGTTGATGCCGTGATTGCTGTAGGCGGTGCCGGCGGCGATCCACGAGCACAGCGCGCCGGCCTCGTTGATGCCCTCCTCGATGATCTGACCCTTCTTGTCCTCGCGGTAGGACATGAGCGTGTCGGCATCCTGCGGCGTATACAACTGGCCAACCGAGGAATAAATACCCACTTGCCGGAACAGGCCCTCCATCCCGAAGGTACGCGCCTCATCGGGCACGATCGGCACGACGTTCTTGCCGATGCTCTTGTCCTTCAGCAGCGCCGTCAAGATGCGCACGAACGCCATCGTGGTCGAGATCTCGCGCTCGCCGGTCCCCTCGAGCACCGCAGCGAACGTCTCGAGGGGCGGCACGGCGAGCGGCGGCGCCTCGCGCCGGCGCGCCGGCAGATGTCCGCCCAGACGCGCGCGCTGCTCGCGCAGATACACGGCCTCGGCCGAGTCCTCCGGCGGCTTGCGAAACGGCAGCCGCTCGATCTCCTCGTCCGAAACCGGAATGTGGAAGCGGTCGCGGAATGCGCGCAGATCCTCCACAGAGAGCTTCTTCTGCTGATGCGCGACCATCTGGCCTTCCCCGCCTTTGCCAAGTCCGAAGCCCTTGACCGTCTTGGCCAGAATCACCGTCGGCTGGCCCTGGTGCGCCTGCGCCGCCGCGTACGCGGCGTAGACCTTGCGCGCATCGTGCCCGCCGCGGTTCAGCCGCCAGATCTCCTCGTCGGACATATTGGCCACCATGGCCCGCAGCTGCGGATACTTCCCGAAGAAGTGCTCGCGGGTATAGGCGCCGCCCTTGGCCTTGAAATTCTGATACTCGCCGTCGACGCACTCTTCCATCAGCCGCCGCAGCACGCCCTCGGTGTCGCGCGCGAGCAGCGGATCCCAGCGCGAGCCCCACAGCAGCTTGATGACATTCCAACCGGCGCCGAGAAAGGCGGCCTCGAGCTCCTGGATGATCTTGCCATTGCCGCGCACCGGCCCGTCGAGCCGCTGCAGATTGCAGTTGATGACGAACACCAGGTTGTCCAGGCCCTCGCGCACCGGCATGGTGAGCGCGCCCATCGACTCCGGCTCGTCCATCTCGCCGTCGCCGAGGAACGCCCATACCTTGCGATCCGATGGCGCGGCCAGGCCGCGGTGCTCCAGGTAGCGGATGAAGCGGGCCTGGAAGATCGCCTGCATCGGTCCGAGTCCCATCGAGACCGTCGGAAACTGCCAGAAATCGGGCATCAGCCACGGATGCGGATACGACGAAAGCCCTTCGCCGGGACCGCCCGCCTCCTGGCGGAAGTGCTGCAGCTGACTTTCGCTCAGCCGCCCCTCCAGATAGGCCCGCGCGTAGATCCCGGGCGAAGAGTGCCCCTGGAAGAACACCAGATCGCCGGGATGCTCGCTCGAGGCCGCGCGCCAGAAGTGATTGAAACCCACCTCGTAGAGTGTCGCCGAGGAGGCGTAGCTCGCCAGGTGTCCGCCGTACTCGGAGGATTTGCGATTCGCCGCGACGACCATCGCGAGCGCGTTCCAGCGAATGTAGGCCTCGATACGCTTCTCGAGCTCGCGGTTGCCGGGATAGGCCGGCTCGCGCCCCGGCGGGATGCTGTTGACGTAGGCGGTATTGGCCGTGAACGGCAGGTACGCGCCGCCGCGGCGCGCGTGGTCGATCAGCCGCTCGAGGAGGAAGTGCGCCCGCAGCGGCCCTTCGGTCTTGAGCACCGAGTCGATCGACTCGAGCCACTCGCGGGTCTCAACCGGATCGATGTCTGAAAGTTTTGGCGGTTCGGTCATGCGATCTCACACGTTGTCTCGCGCCATCCGGGCCGCGAGCCCCAAGGGTCGATTGATTCGACGTCCGCCGCTCAAGCCCGGTGGCGGCGCCTCGGGCCCTACGGCGCGCACGCCCGGTGCGAAACCCCGTTGCCGAATGGAGTAGGATGCGCCGCCAGCGTTCCCTGCGAGCGAAAGCCGTCCGTCAATGAGCCGCGCAATAATCCGGGTTTCATCCCCCATGGTCAAGCAACGGCCGGGCGGAGCCGGGCGCGCGAGGCCGGCTGTTGCGCCGCTGGCGGCGGCCGCGCGCCCTGAAATCGTGCGTGCGCGCACATTCGGCGAGCTCGACGCCCTCCTTGTGGTGATGCCCGAGTCTGCCGCAAGAGAGACCCTGGCCGGCTTGCCTGAGCACGAGCGCTGGGGCGCGCTGCACGCGCGCGAGCGGCCGCGAGCTGGCACGCTGCGCAGCACCACCCTTGCCAACCGGCGCCAGACGTTGGCGGTGCTCGGCTTCCTCGCCGATGGCGCATCCGCGTTCGAGCAATTGCAGCTCGCCGGCCGCATGCTCAAGGAGAGCGCGGCGCGGGCGCCGCACAGCGCCGGACTGATCGCGCTCGCGGCGCGGGCGAGGAGCGCCATCTGGCTCGAGGCTCTGCTCGCCGCGGCGCTCGCGCAGGCGTTCGAGCTGCCGGCGTTCAAGAGCGATGCGCCGGCCGCCGCGCCCCTGCGGCGCATCGTGCTCCCGGCCGACACGCCGCTCGATACACGCCACGCGGCCGCGAGCGCCGCGGCCACCAACCTCGCGCGCTGGTTGACCGCGCTGCCGCCTAACATGCTCGACTCGAGCGGCTATCGCGCCGTGATCGCGCGCCTCGCGCGCCGCCACGGACTGACCATGCGCTGGCTCGGCGAGCCGGCGCTGCGGCGGCTCGGCGCGCACGCATTCCTCGCCGTGTCGGCCGGCAACGCACACCGCGAGGCAGGCATCGCGCACCTGCAGTACCGGCCGAGCCGCCGGCGTGCGGCGGCGGCTCCCGATCTGGCGCTGGTCGGCAAGGGCATCGTATTCGACACCGGCGGGGTCAACCTCAAGCCGCACCGCGCCATGCTCGAGATGCACACCGACATGGGCGGCAGCGCCGTGGCGCTCGCCACGCTGCTCGCGCTCGCCGAGTTGCGCGCGCCCATCGCCGCCGATGCGTGGCTCGCGATCAGCGAGAATCACATCGGTCCGAGTGCCTACCGGCCCCAGGAGGTGGTCCGTGCGGCCAACGGCCTCACCATTCAGGTGATTCACACCGACGCCGAGGGACGCATGGCGCTCGCCGACACGCTCGCGCTGGCGGCCCGCACCCGCCCGCGGCTGATGATCGACTTCGCGACGCTGACCGGCGCGTGCGTGTATGCGCTCACCGAGCGCATGAGCGGGGTATTCGCCAACCGTCCCGCCCTGACCGAGGCCATGGTCGCGGCCGGCCGCGCCAGCGGCGAGCGGGTCTGGCCATTCCCGTTCGACGCCGATTACGATGCCGACCTCGAGAGCAAGGTCGCCGACATCCTGCAGTGTGCCGTCGAGGGCAAGGGGGATCACATCCTGGCCGCGCGCTTTCTCGGCCGGTTCGTGCCGGCGCAAATCCCCTGGGCGCACGTCGATCTGGCCTCGGCCACGCGCGCCGGCGGGCTCGGACACATCAACACGGAAGTGACCGGCTTCGGCGTGCGCTTCGCACTCGAGCTGCTGCTGCGGCAGAATGTGCTGCGGTCCCTCGAGAGTCGCCCCGCATGACTGCCGCCCTCACGCTGCGCGAGCCCGATGACTTCCATCTGCACGTGCGCGACGGGCGCTCGCTGCAAGCGGTCGTTCCCTTCAGCGCCGCGCGCTTCGCGCGCGCGCTCATCATGCCGAACCTGCGCCCGCCGGTGTGCACCACGGCGCAGGCGCACCAGTACCGCCGCCGCATCCTCGCGGCGCTGCCCGCCGGAGCGCGCTTCAATCCGCTGATGAGCCTGTACCTGACCGATCAGACCCCGCCCGAGGAGGTCGATCGGGCCCGCGCGAGCGGCGTCGTGCTTGGCTTTAAGCTGTATCCGGCCGGCGCGACCACGCACTCGGAGGCCGGCGTCACGCAGATCAGTCGCGTATACGCGGTCCTCGAGCGCATGCAGGAGGTGGGGCTGACGCTGCAGGTGCACGGCGAGGTCACCGATCCGGATGTCGATGTCTTCGATCGGGAGGCCCGCTTCATCGAGACGGTGCTTGCGCCGCTGGCCGA
>JAJZMI010000211.1 GCA_021798335.1 Pseudomonadota bacterium
ATCGCTCCATCCGCGCAATCGTTCCGCTGCCTGCGTGAGCAGATCCCCTAGCTGTGCCTCGGCTTGAATCGACTCGAGCGCCTGGGCGAACTCGCGGCGCGCGAGATTGACGGCGACCGGCCAGTGCAGCGGGCCAGCGTCGGCCGCGCCGTTGCCCCGCCAGTCGGTCGATGCGCGGCTGAGGATCTCGAGCGCCTGGCGGATTGCCCGCGCAGCCTGCGGTCCGGGGTTGCGGTGACTCTCAGCCATGCGCCGCACCATTTGGCACCGCGGGCCCTATCGGGCGCCGCAAGCCCCTTGAGAGATTGCACACCCGAGCCCGAGCTGATTTGCGGGGAATGTCCGTAGAGCGAGGGGAAGGGGCAGCGAGCGTTGCACGCACATTCGCGCGCGCGCATGACGTCTCACGCGCCTGCGGTCGGCCGGCCGGGCGGTTCACCGCGGACCCCCAATTGAGGGCGCCAACGCAGCGTGGAGGCTCAGAAAGGTGCTGCTGGTACCCCTACTGGTACCCCGCGCAGGAAGTGCGCGGAAGGCTAGAAACGCAAGTCCTTGATTGTATTGGTGGAGCCAGGCGGGATCGAACCGCCGACCTCTTGCATGCCATGCAAGCGCTCTCCCAGCTGAGCTATGGCCCCACGGAGTGGGCGGCGAAGGTACGAAAGGGGCGCCGCGCTGTCAAGGAGCAGCGCGCCCTTAATTCTTCAAGTCCGGCGCACTGGAACGTTGCCTAGGCGCCAGCGCCGTTGCGCAGGACGGCCTCGATCCGCGCCAGTGTGCGCTCCCGGCCGAGCAAGGCAAGGGTCGCATCGATGGGTGGCGAGACCGCCGTTCCCGTGACCGCCACGCGGACCGGCTGGGCCACTTTGCCGAGCCCCAAGTCATTCGCTGCGGCCAGGTCCTCGAGCGCCGCATGAATGCTCACGGCCGTCCACTGTGTCAGTTGTGCGAGGCGCTCACGCACCTGCCCGAGCATCTGACGGCCGCCCTCGCCCAGGTACTTGGCCGCCGCTTTTGGATCGATCTGCACGGTGTCGATGAAAAAGAAGCGACTGTTGCACGCCATCTCCTTCAGCGTCTTGGCACGCTCGCGCTGCGACAGGATGATTCCCTCGAGCAGGTTCCGATCATCGCTGTCGAGTCCGATCCTGCGCAGCTGCGCGCGCAAGCGCGGCACCAGCGTCGAGGGCTCGGCGCGCATCATGTGCTGCTGATTGAGCCACAGGAGCTTTTCCGGATTGAACGTCGAGGCCGCCTTGTTGACGTCCTTGATGTCGAAGGCGGCGATCATCTCCTCGCGCGTGAAGACCTCCTGATCGCCATGCGACCACCCGAGGCGCACCAGATAATTGAGCAGCGCATCGGGAAGGTAGCCCTCCTCCTCGTACTGCAGCACGCTGACCGCGCCATGACGTTTGGAGAGCTTCGTACCGTCGGGTCCGAGAATCATCGGCACATGGGCATAGACCGGCGGGGTCGCACCGAGCGCAATCAGCATGTTCATCTGCCGCGGCGTATTGTTGAGGTGGTCATCGCCGCGGATCACATGCGTGATGCCCATGTCCTTGTCATCGACGACCACGCTGAAATTGTACGTCGGGGTCCCGTCGGAACGGGCGATGATCAGGTCATCGAGCTCGGCGTTCTGGAAGGTCACCGCGCCGTGCACCAGATCCTCGACCACCACGGCACCTTCGGTTGGATTGCGAAAGCGCACCACCGGCTGCACCCCGGGGCGCGGCTCGCGCCCGTGGCGGCAGGTGCCCGGATAGCGTGGCTTTTCCTTGCGGGCGATCTGCCCGGCGCGCACCGCCTCGAGTTCCTCCTTGGTGCAGTAGCAGTGATACGCCTGGCCCGCGGCGAGCATCTGCGCGATCACGGCGCGGTACCGATCGAAGCGCTGCGTCTGGTAGTACGGTCCCTCGTCGGTCGTGAGCTCGAGCCACGCCATGCCGTCGAGGATGACCTGCACCGCCTCCTCCGTCGAGCGCTCGCGATCGGTGTCCTCCACCCGCAGGATGAATTTCCCGCCCGTGCGCCGCGCATAGAGCCAGCTGTACAGCGCTGTGCGCACCCCGCCCACATGCAGCATGCCGGTGGGGCTGGGGGCAAATCGCGTCACGACCGTCATGAGAACTCGAGTGATCTGCAACAGGGGCGCGCATCGTATCAAGCGAGCCTCCGCCTGGCACCCGATCCCGCGGGCCAAGGTCAACGCGCCGAGCGACCCTGCGTTGCCGGGGAACAGGGGCGGGTTCGGGGCCCCGGCCGGCGCCCGGCATGAATTCAGCGCCGGTTCAGTGCCGCCGCTCCAGTCTCCTCATAAAAGAAGTCTGCGGAGAATTCCATGCGTATCCGATTCCTCTGCCGTTTCCTGCCGGCGCTGGTGCTGGCGGCGCTGCCACTGACCGCCTCGGCGGGCGTGTTCATCGGGGTCTCGGTGAACGTGCCGCCCCCGCCGCTGCCGCTTTATGTCCAACCGCCCTGCCCCCAGCCCGGCTACATCTGGGTCCCCGGCTACTGGGCGTGGGGACCGTTCGGCTACTACTGGGTGCCCGGTACCTGGGTGCTGCCGCCGCAGGTCGGGCTGCTGTGGACGCCCGGCTACTGGGGATGGGGCGGCGGGGTCTACCTCTGGCACGCCGGCTACTGGGGACCGCGCGTCGGCTTTTACGGCGGCATCGATTACGGCTTCGGGTACGACGGCGACGGGTTCGTCGGCGGCTTCTGGCGGGGCGGGATCTTCTTCTACAACCGCGCCGTCATGCGCGTGGGCGCGGGTTTCGCGAACGACGTGTATTTCCGCCGGCCACCTCCGCGCCCTGATTTCGACCGCGGACGGTTCCGCCGCGTCAGTTTCAACGGCGGACGGGACGGGATCTTCGCGCGTCCAAACCGCATGGAACTGATGGCCGCGCGCGAACGGCGCTTTGGTCTCACGGCGCAGCAGCGACAGCACGACTTCATGGCGCGCAGAGACCGCGTGCTGCGCGCCGATTTCAACCACGGACGTCCGCCGATCGCCGCCACGGACCGCCCGAACCGCTTCCGCGGACCGGGCGTGTTCCCGGCGCGCGCGCGATTTGCCGGACCGCACGGCCCCGGGCAGCAGCGTTTCAACGGTCCGGCACGGCGCTTCGCGCCCCATCAACGCGGCGCATTCACCGGGCGGGGCCCGCATCGTCCCGCGCCGCCAGTCTGGGGCGGTCCGCGCTATCGGCAGCAGCCCCAGTACCGGGTAGCCCCGCGTTTCCAGACCCGACCGGCTCCACAGTTTCAACATCGTCCCGTGCCGCCGGTCTGGCGTGGTCAGCAGTTCCGCGCGGCACCGCAGTTCCGATATCGACCGGCGCCGCGCGTGCTGGCACGTCCCGCGCCCCGATTCCGGGGCCGGGTGCGCATTCAGCCTCATCTGAGGCCGGGCGGACCGCCCCTTTGGCATTGAGCGGATTTACGTGCCCGGCGCTGTGCGCCGGGCCGTCCCGCTCACCCGGCGAGGCGAGTCGCCACAGGAACGACACACCGCTTGCGATCGTGCGCATGCACCGCTTGGCGCGCGAGAAGTGGTTCCTCGCAAACTCGGTCCACACCGGACTCGTTGCGCGCGACGGGTCTCGTCGGGATCCTCAATCCATCGGCTCTGGCATGGCGATCGAGCGCGTCCCGTCGCCCTCCGCCGGACCCGGCGGCCCTTCCACACTCTCGACGCCGCGCCACCACGGTTCGAGGCGGCCTGAGGCTTCCTGCGGCTCCACCGGCTCCCCGATCCTCGGCATCATCAGCCGTGCCCGACTCGTCGCACTCAACTCGAGCAGCCGCTCGGCGGGCTGATCCCAGGCATGCATCGCCAGACTGAACGTTCCCCAGTGCACCGGCAGCCACACCTCGGCCCCGAGGAGTGCGACCGCCTCGAGGGCATGGTCGGGCCCAAGATGCATGTCCCCCCAGGCCGCATGCCAGCCGCCGATCTCGAGCATCGCAAGATCGAACGGTCCGAAGCGCTCGCGAATGCGCTGATACTGGCGCGTCAGTCCCGTGTCGCCGCTGAAGAACACGCAGCGGCGCTCGGTCTGCACGATGAACGATGACCACAGCGTGCCGTTGCGTGTCTTCGGTGTTCGCCCCGAGAAATGCTGCGCCGGCGCGGCGCTCACCCGTACGCCCGAACCGGGCAGGTCATGATGCTCCCACCAGTCGAGTTCCGTGATGCGCTGCGGCGGCACGCCCCAGGCCTCGAGATGGGCGCCGACCCCGAGCGAGGTGACAAAGGGCACGGCACTGCGGGTCAGGGCGCGGATCGTCGGATAATCGAGGTGGTCATAGTGATCGTGCGAGATGATGGCCAGGTCCACCGGGGGCATCGCCCCGAGCGCCACCGGCACGGGCTGGAAGCGCTTCGGGCCGGCAAGCGTGAACGGGGAGGCGCGCGACCCCCACACCGGATCGGTGAGCACGCGCACCCCATCGATCTCGATGAGCACGGTCGAGTGACCGAGCCAGGTCGCGCGCAGGCCGCTGCCGGGTGCGTGCCGCCACCCCTGCACCGGGCTCACCGAGGGCAGCGGCCGGACGGGCACGCGCCGCGTGCCGGTGCGAAGCAAGAACTCGGTGAGGCTCGGCATCGACGCCTGGGGATCGCGCAACCCGGGCAAGATGGGCTGCACGTTGCGAAACCCCTCCCCGTCCCAGAGCGGTGAGTGCCGCATGCGCTCGAGCCGAGCGCCCTGCGCTTTTGAACCGAGTGATTTCAATCAGTCGACCTCATGGAGAGGATCAAAGCCTCCGCTCCCCTGTCCCCCGATCGACGCGACGCAAGCGCACATTATTGCGCCAGGGCCTGCAGGCACCGGATCTGTCGTTCCAGCTCCCGCTGTGCATCCAACAACTCGAGCACCAAGGCTGCACCGCTGACGTTGACCCCCAGATCGCGCATCAGCCTGCCGGCCGCCGCGAGCCGCGGCAGCGCTGCCACCGGAACCTGCCATTGCTCACGGGGAGCGCCTCGCAGCGAAACCAGGCCAAGCTCGGCGAACTCGATCACCGCCTCGAGATCGAGCCGGCACAGCCGGCAGATCTCGGCGGCATCGACCCAATCGGCCCCACCCACCACGTGCACTTCACGGACATCCACGACACTACCTCCTGAGATCGGCGCGCGGATCGAACGATCCGAGCTTTGCCCGCATGTCCGCGTACACCGCGCGCGCCTCGGGCGAGGTGGCGGGGGGCAATACGATCTTGAGCTGCACGTAAGCATCACCGGGCGGTTGACCG
>JAJZMI010000151.1 GCA_021798335.1 Pseudomonadota bacterium
GACCCCAGCGATACGCGGTCACCTCGTTGAAGCGCCGCGCGACGATGTCCATCACCTCCCGGCAGGCCGGCATCTGCTCGGCCAGCAACTTCGCCGAAAGCTCCACCAGGACGATGGCCGAGGCCTCGAGGGGCTCGAGAAAGCCCTGTGCGAGCCCGACCGCCAGGCAATTGTTCTTCCAGAAGGTCGCGCGATGCCCCGCGCGAATCGGGATCTTGCGCACCGGCAGGTCCTTGTGCTGCGGACCAATGTAGCGCAGCAGAGTCTCCTGCGCCGCTTCCTCACTCGTGTGGCGACTCGAGTAGACATAGCCCACGCCACGGCGGGTCGGCAGACAGATGTCCCAGATCCAGCCGGCATCCTGAGCGGTGGCGATCGTCTGGGACGGCATGGGCGCATCCGGGGTTGCGTACGGCACCTGAACCGCCAGCGCCGTATCGCAGAACAGGATGTCACCACACTCCTTGAAGCCGACCCCGAGGGTCTTGCCGATCAGCAGCGCCGAAAAGCCGCTGCAATCCACAAACAGATCGCCCGCAATCGCCCCCGCCTGCGAGGTCGCGAGGCTCACGATATCGCCGCGCTCGTCCTGATCGATCCGCTCGACGTCGGCCAGCACGTGGCGCACCCCGAGTTTGTCCGTGCAATGCTTCGCCAGAAACGCCCCGAACTTGCCCGCATCCAGGTGATACGCGTAATTGGCCACCGCCCGGTACTCACCCTGCAGGATCGTCTTCGGCGCCAGTCCCTGGTCGCACAGCCGGCCCTGCGGTGTCACGAAATCACAGAAACTCACACCCCGCCCCTGCGCCAGCCAATGCGGCACGAGGTTCACCCGCGAGAATCCCTGCGGAAGCATCAGCGGGTGATAGTAGGAATCCCCTGCCTCACCGGTCGTCCAGCCGACGAACCTCCCCCCCTGCTTGAAGGCCGCGTCACACTCGCGAAACAGCGCGGTCTCAGGCACCCCCATCCGCTCGAGCGACCCGCGCAGCGTCGGCCACGTTCCTTCGCCCACGCCGATCGTACGAATCTGCGGCGACTCGATCAGCGTGACCGAAAGGCCGCCCGCCTTCATCCGAGCTTGATGGCGGGCGGCGATGGTGCCTGCGGTGAGCCAGCCGGCGGTTCCACCGCCGACAATGACCACCGCCCTGACGGGTTTCACTTCGGCATCAGAACGTGGCGCGCACCCCCATGGTGAGCGAAGTGCCGTAGTCGATCAGGTTCAAGGTCTGATTCGGGAAGCGTCCGTACGTGTGATAGATCGAGTTCAACAGGTTGTTGGCGGTGAAGTACACGTTGATGTACTTGTCGGCCTGGTAGTTCATCGAATAGTCGAGCTGCGTGAACGGCGCCTCGTACACCGGCTCGGCACCGAAGTGACTGCTGTCGTTCTGCTGACCCAGCCCGAGCAGCTCCTTGGCCTGCCAGTTCACCGTGATGCGCGCCTGCCACTTGTCCCGCTGATAGAACAGCGTGCCGTTCGCCGAATTTCCCACACCGGTCAGCGCGAACTGGTTCGTGGTCAAATTGTAATCATTGAAGTTCGCGTTGGTGTGCATCCACGTACCGTTGATCAGCACGCCGAACCCGTACGGCAGCATTTGCTGCCAGGTCGCGGTGACCCCGGTGACGTCCGCCGACAGCTTGTTCGTGTAGGTGGTCTCGGCGAACACCATCGGCTTGCCGCAGTCCGCATTGGTGTACAGCACATGGCCGCTCGCGGTGTAGGTGCACGGCGCCGGGTTGTCGATCGGCAGGGTGACGTTTGCGACCGAGGAGGTCGGGAAATTCGACACCTGCTTGTAGAACGGATGAATCTCCGCGTAGTCGCCGTGCTTGTAGAACCAGGTCACCCGCAAGTCATAGTTGTTGGACAGGTACGGGCTCAGTCCCGGATTGTTGCCGTTCGCCGTCAGCGCATTCACCAGACCGCCGTAGGTCGTGTTCGGAATGATCTGCCCGTTCGGCGGCGCGGATTCCGTGCGCGAGAAGTCGAAGGCGGTCTCCAGATCGTGCATGGGCCACAGAGCCAGGTCCAATGCCGGCAGGAAGTAGCCGTAGGATCTGGTGGTCGTCGTCCACGTTGGGCTGCCGTATGCGAAGATGAACTGGGTCGGATCGGCCGCCCCCTGCCAGGTGACGGTCTCGAGCGGCGCATCGAGTCCCGCGACCGTTTCGTCCGTGCGCTCATACCGCAGGCCCAGGCGGGTCATCAGCTTCATGCCGTCGACCCGGAAGTTGTGACTCGCCTGCACGAACGGCGAGTAGTTCATGCGCGAGACGTGCTGCACGGAACTCGGGACCAGCACCTCGGCGGGCACTCCACCGGTGTAGGGCGGATAGCCGGCCGTCTGCTGGAACTGGGAGTCCGCCGGCTGCGTCTCGAGGTAGCTCAACACCGTCCACGGATTGTAGACCAGCAGCTGCGGCGGCAGGCTGGTGTTGCCGCTGAAGCCCGGCATCCACGTGCCCGTGCTGAGCGGATAGAACCCGAGCGAGGACGGCAGGTCGACGCCCTGGGTATTGCCCGAGGCCGGACCGTAGCCCGACCACAGCTCCCAGTAATTGTTGGTAAAGGTGTCGAGCTCCTTGGTGTTCCAGGTGTCATCGAGGAACTGCGCGCCGAAGGTCACCTTGGTGCTGCCGCCCGGCTCCCAGGTCGCCCGGATCGTCGCCTCGTTGATCTGGTCGGTATTCTCGGATGTCGTGAGCGGCAGGATGTGCGAGCCGATGATGTACGGATTGAGGCCGAGGTAGTTCCCCGAGGCGACCACGCTCGAGCCCGCTGCGACCGCATTCGGTCCGTAGGCGCTCCAATAGGGTACCGAGTTGGGCCCACCCAGCACCATACCGCCGATGTAGTTGTTGCCGGCATCGCCGTAACCCACATCCCCTTCAATGGTGCTGTAGGTGCCGTTCGGATTGAGCTGCGATTTGGATTGATCGGCATCGAGCTCGAGAGTCCAGTCGGCGTTGACGTTCCACAGGACGTTCAGCCCATAGGTATTCGTCACGAGGTACTGATTCTGCTGTTCCGCCTGCAGGTCCGTCGGCCCGGGATAGCTGAAGTTCGTGATCGTTCCGTTGTTGTCCAATGCGGCGCTGTCGAAGCCGCCGAACCACGTGGTGCGCGCCCAGCTGCGGTTGCTTTGATCATAGGACGAATAGTTGTCATCCAGGGTCACCATCAGGGCATTCGTCGGATGCCACTGCAGCACCACGCGACCGTCCTTGCTGCGCGTATCGACCCGCTCCAGATACATGCTCAACTGCTGGGGATACCAGACCGGAACCTGCGCATCCCCCGTTGCGTTTGGACCGACGCTCGCGCAACCGGTACTGCCAAAGTTGGTGGTGTAATTACCGGCCAGCTCCGAGCAAGGGAAACCGCCCGCGGCGACGCCCTCCCATCCGGCGACGTCCGTATGATGAGTGAGCGTGTGGTAGTCCGTATAGTCGCCGTCAACGAGGATGCCGAACTTGTTGTGGTCGAACGTATCGCTGAACAGCGCGCCGACCGCCGGCCGCATGCCCCCGTCCATGACGTAGTCGGTCTCCCCGACGTTCACGCCGGCATGCATGCCGGGATTGTCGAACGGGGTCAACATCTTGACGTTGATGACCGAGCCGATGTTGCCCGAGGAGAGGGCCATGTCGGGTGTTTTCAGCACGTCGATCTGGCCGATGTACATCGCGCCGATGGAGGCGAAATCGAACGCCTGCCCATTGCCGGAAGCGATCTGCCGGCCATCCACCAGCACCGTATCGAATGATCCGCCGAAGCCATTGACGTTGACGCCCTGCGGCAGACCGGTCGCCGTGCCCGAGATGCCGAAACTCGAACCGCGATTGACCGTGACACCCGGCAGGTGCGCCAGTGCCCCGCCGACCGAGGAATCGGGGAACTGGCCGATGGTTTCGGCCGAGATCGCATCGACGACACCGATCGACTCGCGCTTGATCGCCAGCGAGCGCATCAGGGACCCGCGGATGCCCGTGACCACGATCGGCGCCAGCGTGTTGGCCGAGGACTGTCCCTTCATGTTCGCGCCCGCGACGGTGAGCAGGGGCGCGGCGGTGTTCTGCGCGTAAAGCCCCGCGCCATTGCGCGGCAGCGTGCCGTGCGAGGCCAAGGGCGTACCTTTGAAGCCGCGCCGCTTGACCTTGGCCGCCTTCGCCGGTACCGCCGGCCGATCCGAACTCTTGCGGGTCGGCGCCTGCTGCGCGTGCGCCACAGCGCCTACGCCCAACGAGAGCGAGCCCAGTGCCAATCCCGACAAACCGATTTTGCCGTAGGCCGTACGGCCGAGCGCAGCGAGTCGGACCTCCTTCTTGGATGCGCGCTTCGATCCTTTGCCCGAATTCTTCTGACTCATTGCAATTCCCCCTCGATCAATTCAGATTGACGGCCGCGATGCGGCGTGTGGAAACGCTTCCACTTTAATCTACGTTTGGGGTTTGCGGCTGTCAAGCGCTCCCGCACTGCACTCCGGTGCCCGGGTGCGCGCGATCGCAGGTCGGTGCCGCCCCGGTGTCCCCGGGTGTTGCGCTGTTACAACACTCGCCCCCGGTGCGGGGCGGCCCCCGCGCGAGAACCGCGGAGCCGCCGACCGCCGGGCGGACGCACCGCCCGGTCGCCTCGCCGGCTGCATGTTCCGGACCCTGCACACCGCGCCGCCACTGGCGGCCGGACGGCCGAACGGCGGCGTGTTGCACTGCACGATGAAGTGCCCCACTGACAGCGCGGTCATCGCGCCATCCCACCGGCGCTCGTGACACCGAACCCGAGGCGGAGCAGGCTCTTCGGACCGGACATCCACGCCGCACGGGAGCGACCCACGCCCGCACCGGGATTGCGCGGGCGCTTGCGGCACTGGCGGCGCTCCGCGCGCACAGCGAAGCGGCCGGCAATTTCGGGACGGAACGCCGATTCCAACTTACCTAACATCACTGCGCGTAATGTTCGAATATTCAGGTTGTATCGCGGACGATTCTGCTAGTATCGCCGCATGACGACCATAAAGGACGTAGCGAAACTGGCCGGTGTCGGCGTTGGCACGGCATCGCGTGTCATCGCCGGGAAGGGTCCGGTTTCCGCGGATGCGATCAGCCGGGTGACCAAAGCCGTGGCGCAGCTGCAGTACCGCCCGTCGCACGCCGCGCGTTCCCTGCAGAAGGGCCACTCGAAAATGATCGGGGTCTTCATCCCCGTGGTGTCAGGCTCGTTCTACACGCCGATCCTGAACGCCATCTTCGTCGCCCTGCATGCCCACCAGTGCCACATGGTGGTCAATTTCGGCCTGGGCATCCACGGCGAGCGGCAGGAGGCACTGGCCGGGGCCGAGTTCCTCACCGACCGCGGCTGCGACGGATTGCTGATGATGGGGACCGGACTCACGCCGGCCGATGCCGAGCGCATCGCGCGGCTGCAGCCGAAGCTCGTGCTGCTGAACCGGACCATCGCGCGCTTCGAAGGCCAGTGCTTCAATCCGGATCACCACGCCGCCGGCGCACTGGCCGCCCGCACGCTCTGCGAGGCGGGACACCGCCGTCTTGCCGTCATCGAGGGACCGGAGGGTTCCCGCGACAATGCGCTGCGCATGCGGGGATTCTACGCAACCCTCCCCGCGTACGGCGTCGATGCGAATGCCGTGCCGCGCGTGCATGGAACCTTCACGCCGCAGAGCGGCCAGGCCGGCGTTCAAGAGTTGCTGCACGGTCAGGAACGTTTCACCGCGCTGTTCTGCGCCAATGACGAAATGGCAATCGGCGCGATTTCCCACCTGAGCCAAATGGGTCTGGCGGTGCCCGAGGACGTGTCCGTCATGGGCTATGACAACATCGAGCTGTCGGCGGTCACCGCCCCTCCGCTCACCACCGTACTCATTCCCTGGCGGCAAATCGCCACCAACGCGGTCTATCGGCTGCTCGATCTGTGTTACGGGTGGTGCATCCCCGTGCAGCGCGAGATCGTCACCCACGTGATCTGGCGCGACTCCGTGCGGCGAATCGAGCCACAGCGCTAGCAGGTGCCGGTCCCGGCGGGCGGGAATTCGTGCGCGGCGCAGGGACTAGTCGCCGCGCAACAGGCGCATGATTCTCGCGCGGATGAAACTATAATTGTCCGGCTTCAGCGGCCCGAGCAGTCCGTGCTGCTCGGCCGGCAGATGCTTCAGCGGATGGCCGTGCGTGCGGAACACCAGATAATCGAAGAACGCCCGCCACGCCTGGCGCTCCGCCGGCGGACGCTCGGCGATCGCGATCATGGCCAGAAGCAGACTGGTGTAGGGCGCATCCGGACCTGAGCTGAACGCGTCCCACCAGTGATTGATCATCACGTTGAAAGGCGCGGTGGATTCCACCTGGTGCCACCAGAGCTTCGGCAGGTACAGCGCATCCCCGGGCTCGAGCTCGGCCACCAGCGCCTGATCACGAATCTCTTCGAACAGCGGGAACCGGTCCGCCTCGCCCGGCGGGGCCGATGCTGCGAGGCTCACCGGTGGGCCGGCCATGGTGTTGTCGATGGGGCCCATGTACAGCTTGGCGATGTGCTCGGGCGCATAGAGCGTGAAGCGGCGCTGGCCGGCAACCACACAGGCAAGATTGTCGAATGCGTCGTAGTGACTCGAGACATTGCTCGGGTGCCCGAGCCAGATCCGCGCCGGCACGTTCGCGGGCAGGACGGAAACCCGATGGGCGGGCGCAAAGCCCGGCATGCACACCGACAGCGGGACGGAGCCGACGTACACCGTGCGGCCGGTCGGCGCCGGCGGATCGCGCATCAGCGCGAGCGCATCGAGAAATTTCAGCTCCCGGCGCTCGAAATTGAAGCCCTTGAAATCGGCGGCGTAGTAGTACTTGCCCGCGATCGAGCGGTCGCCGAGAAACGCCTCGACACGCGCCCCGACATCGAACGCCGCCAGATATTCGTGCAGCGCCCCGCTCGAGCGGCGCGCCGCCTCGACCGCAGGCCACTCGGCAACCAGCCCGCGGAGCACCACGGGACGGCAGCCCTCCAGAACCCGCGAGCGGAACTCTTCCGGACCGGCAAGATCCCGGCCAGCGATCTCGGTTGGGGGGTAAGGCATGGAAGACCTTGATCGCCGGCCGCGGCGAACGTCAACCCGCGCCGCCCTGCGCAGCCGCCAGCCCCCGGGTGTTCTCGAGGAGGCGCGCGTTCTTCGTCCGCGCCATCACCCGCACCTGCTTGAGCGAGGCGATCATCATGTGTATCAGTGCAAGATAGCCGCGCCGGAACAGCTCGATCGCGACGGCATCGGAGATGCGGGTCAGCACCTCCTGATTGATGGTGTACAGGCCCTCACAGTGGCGCAAGGTACCGTCTTCGAACTCCACCTCGATGTCCACCGGCTCGACCAAGTTGAGTTCGAGCATTCGGGCAATGAAGATCCGGGTCCGCTCGATACCGGGGTGCAGGTCCTGGAATGCCCAGATGATGTGCTGCAGGTAACGGCTGGGCTGGCCTTGCGCGGTGAACAGGGGCTTTCCGGCCTCGGCGTCGACCCGCGGGTCATCCAGATCGATCGCCAGCTCCGGTCCGTGGGCATAGAACGGACCGCGCTGCAGGATGAGCGGCCGGTAAAACTCCGGCTCCCGCCGCCATTCGTCGAGAAACTGATTCTCGCCCTCGATGAACCCGAGCATCGCGCCGCAGAACAGCTGACCCGTCTCCCGCTGCTTGCCGAACAGGATCGGATAGTGCACGAGCAGGTGGGGAAACTCGTCGACGATCACCTGCACGAAGTGCTGATTGTCGCCGTACGCGGCCGAGGGGCGGCCGTCCACCTTCAAGTGACGGTGCTGTTCTTTGCTCAGCGGTACGATGCGAGTCATGGCACGGCGCGACGGCGTCTCATACGGGCTGCAGCCCGTACTGATAGATCTTGTTCAACAGCTCGCGGTTCCTGGGCAACCGCGTACACAACTCGGCGGTCATCCGAGCATTCTCCTGCACCAGCTTCACGGCATCCGCCGCGGAATCGGCCATCTCCTCGGGCATCACTTCGGTCCGAAAGCCCATGCCATAGAGCACGTACTGGTAGCTCGCCGCGGGGAAGACCTCCTCCAGCCGGTCGAGTTCATCGAAGAACCAGGGCGATTGATACTTCCACAGTGTCAGCATGTCCTGCAGCCGATCCGGAACGGTAGCAGGATCCACGTTGTCGCGCCAGAACGCCGTATCCGTGCGCCGGGTCAGCACATAGTGCAGCTTCAGGAAGTCGATGATGCGACCCCAGCGATACGCCGTCACCTCGTTGAAGCGCCGGGCGACGATGTCCATCACCTCCCGACAGGCCGGCATCTGCTCGGCCAGCAACTTCGCCGAAAGCTCCACCAGGACGATCGCGGACGATTCGAGCGGCTCGAGGAAGCCCCCGGCAAGGCCGATGGCCACGCAATTGTTCTTCCAGAAGGTCGCGCGGTGCCCCGCGCGAATCGGGAACTTGCGCACCGGCCGGTCCCTGTGCTGCGGGCCGATGTAGCGCAGCAGAGTCTCCTGCGCCGCCTCCTCACTCGTGTGACGACTCGAGTAGACATAGCCCACGCCACGGCGCGTCGGCAGACAGATGTCCCAGATCCAGCCGGCATCCTGAGCGGTGGCGATCGTCTGGGACGGCATCGGCGCATCCGGGGTTGCGTACGGCACCTGAACCGCCAATGCGGTATCGCACAGCAGCACATCGCCGCATTCCTTGAACCCGACCCCGAGGGTCTTGCCGATCAGCAGCGCCGAAAAGCCGCTGCAATCGATGAACAGGTCCCCGGCAAGCTCGCGCCCCTGCCGCGTGCTCACACTCGTGATGTCCCCGGATTCGCCCTGATTGACGCGCTCGACGTCCGCCAGGACATGGCGCACGCCGAGATTCTCGATGCAATGTTTCGCCAGGAACGGCCCGAACTTGCCGGCATCCAGGTGATACGCGTAATTGGCGGCTCCCCGATACTCTCCATGAGTGATCATCTTCGGCGCCAGCCCCTGATCGCACAGTCGTCCCTGCGGCGTCACGAAATCACAGAAACTCGCACCATGGCCCCCGCGCAGCCAGTGCGGCACGAGGTTAACCCGGGAGAAGCCCTGCGGGACCATCAACGGGTGATAGTAGGAATCTCCTTCCCCGCCGGTCGTCCAGCCGACGAACTTCCCGCCTTGCTTGAAGGCCGCATCACACTCGCGAAACAGCGCGGTCTCCGACACGCCGATGCGCTCCAGCGACGCGCGCATCGTAGGCCACGTGCCTTCGCCCACCCCGATCGCCCGAATGTCCGCAGACTCGATGAGCGTGACCGAAAAGCCGCCCGCCTTCATCCGAGCTTGATGGCGGGCGGCTATGGTGCCCGCGGTGAGCCACCCGGCGGTTCCTCCGCCGACGATGACCACCGCTTTGATCGGCCTTACCACATCAGAACTTCGCACGCACTCCGAACGAGAGCGAGCGTCCGTACTCGATCAGGTTCAAGGTCTGATTCGGGAAGCGTCCATACGTGTGATAGATCGAGTTCAGCAGGTTATTGGCATTGAAGTACACGTTGAGGTACTTGTCGACCTGGTAGTTCATGGCGTAGTCCAACTGCGTGTACGGCGCCTGATACACCGGCTCGTTGCCAAACGCTCCGCCACCCTGCTCTTGACCGATCAGGAGCAGCTGCTTCGCCTGCCAATTGACCGTGACACGCGCCTGCCACTTGCCCTTCTGGTAGAACAGCGTGCCGTTGGCCGAGCTTCCCACGCCCGTCAGCGCGAACTGGTTGGAGAGCGTGCTGTAGTCATTGAAGTTGGCATTGGAATGCATCCATGTGCCGTTGATCATCACGCCGAACCCGTACGGCAGCAGCTGCTGCCAGGTCGCCGCCACGCCGGTCACGTCCGCCGACAGCTTGTTCGTGAAGGTCGTCTCCGCGAACACCATCGGCTTGCCGCAGCCCGGATCCGTGAACACCAGATGACCGCCGGAGCTGTACGAGCACGGCGCTGGATCGTTGATCGGCACGGTGACGTCCGCCACGCTGGACGTCGGGAAGTTCGACACCTGCTTGTAGAACGGATGAATCTCCGCGTAGTCGCCGTGCTTGTAGAACCACGTCACACGCAAGTCATAGTTGTTCGACAGGTACGGCAGCAGTCCCGGATTGTTGCCGGTCGCGGTCAGCGCATTCACACGCCCGCCGTACGAGGTGTTTGGAATCAACTGATAATTCGGCGGCGCGGATTCGGTGCGCGAGAAGTCGAAGGCGGTCTCCAGGTCATGCGTGGGCCAGAGAGCCAGGTCCAACGCCGGCAGGAAGTAGCCATACGATCGCGTGGTCTGCGTCCACGTGGGGCTGCCGTACGCAAAGACGTACGCGGTCGGATCGCCAGCCCCCACCCAACTCACGCTCGATAGCGGCGCGGACAGACCGGCGATGACCTCGTCGGTTCGCTGGTAGCGCAACCCCAGGCGCGTCATCAGCTTCATGCCGTCGACGCGGAAGTTGTGGCTCGCCTGCACGAACGGCGAGTAGTTCATGCGCGAGACGTGCTGCACCGACCCCACACTGAGCGCCTCGGCCGGAATGCCGCCGGTGTACGGCGGATAGCCCGCCGTCTGGGTAAACCCGGGATCGATCGGCTGCTTCTCGAGATAGCTCAGCACGGAGTACGGATTGAACATCACCAGGCTGCCCGGGAGATTTCCGGCCCCGCTGAAGCCCGGCATCCAGTTGCTGCCGACGCTCACGGAGTGGAACAGCGAGGACGGCAGCGCCACACCGGTGGTGTTGTTCGACGCCGGACCGTATCCGGACCACAACTCCCAGTAGTTGTTGGTGAAGGTGTCCATTTCCTTCGTATTCCAGTCATCGTCGAGGAACTGCGCACCGAAGGTCACCTTGGTGCTGTCGCCCGGCGTCCAGCTGGCCCGGATCGTCGCCTCGTTGATCTGGTCCGAATTCTGCTGCGTCTGCAGCGGGAAGACGTGCGAGCCGATGATGAAGGGATTCAGGCCGTTGTAGTTCGGCGAGGCGGTTGCGCCGGAGCCCGTTGCGACGGTGTTCGGACCGTAGGCGCTCCAGTACGGCAACACGTTGCCGCTCTGATTCAGCACGAGGCCGCCGGTATAGTTGTTCGTGCCGTTGCCGAAGCCCACGTCCGAATCGACGTCGCTGTAGGTCCCATTCGGGTTGAACTGCGACTTCGACTGGTCGGCATCGACTTCCAGCGTCCAGTCCGCGTTCACGTTCCACAGGACATTCAGGCCGACGGTGTTCGTGACGATGTACTGGTCCGCCACGAACGAATTGAAGTCGGTCGGTCCCGTGTAGTTGAAGTTCGTGATCGTGCCGTTGCCGTCGAGCGTCGCGCCCGGAAAGGCCCCGAACCAGGTGCTGCGCTGAAAGCGATTGATGTGCTGGTCCCAAGATGAGTAATTGTCATCGAGGGTCACCATCACCGACTTCGTCGGGTGCCACTGCAGCGCAATGCGCCCGTCCTTGCTGCGGGTGTCGATGCGCTCCAGATACATCGCCATGTCCTGGGGATACCAGACCGGGACATTGGCATTCCCGGTCGCCCCGGGCCCCACGGTCGCGCACCCGGTGCTGCCGAAGGCCGTGGTGAAGTTGCTGGCAAGGTCCGAGCAGGCGAAGCCGCCCGGCGCGATTCCCTTCCATCCCACGATATCCTGGTGATGTGTAAGGGTGTGGTAGTCCGTGTAGTCGCCGTCGATCAAGATGCCGAACTTGTTGTGATCGAACGTATCGCTGAACAGGGCGCCGACGGCCGGCCGCATACCCCCGTCCATGGCATAGTCGGTCGTGCCGACGTTCACCCCGACGTGCAGACCGGGATTATCGAAGGGCGTCAGCATCTTGACGTTGATGACCGAGCCGATGTTGCCCGACGAGAGCGCCATGTCGGGGGTCTTCAGCACATCGATCTGCCCGACGTACATGGCGCCGATGCTGGAGAAATTGAAGGTCTGGCCGTTGCCGGAGGCCATCTGCCGGCCGTCCACCAGAACCGTATCGAACGAGCCACCGAAACCGTTGACGTTGACGCCCTGCGCCAGACCGTCCGCCGTCGGTGCGCCCTCCGCGCTCGCATAGGACAGGGAGCCGCGATTGATCGTCACGCCCGGCAGGTGCGCCAGGGCGCCGCCCACCGAGGAGTCGGGGAACTGGCCGATCGTTTCGGCCGAGATCGCATCGACGACACCGATCGACTCGCGCTTGATCGCCAGCGAGCGCATCAGGGATCCGCGGATGCCCGTGACGACAATCGGCGCCAGCGCGGTGGCCGAGGACTGCCCCCTCGTATTCCCAGTCGCGAGGGTCAGCGCCGGCTGGGCGGTATTCTGAGCATAGAGCCCCGCGCCGTTGCGCGAGAGCATGCCGTGCGAGGCCATGGGCGTCGCCTTGAAGCCGCGCCGTTTGGCCTTGGCGGCCTTGGCCGGCGCCGCCGGCCGATCCGAACTCTTACGGGTCGGGGTATTCTGGGCATGCGCCACGCCGCCTACGCCCAACGTGAGCGAGCCCAGCGCCAGCCCCGAAAATCCGATCTTGGCGTAGGCCGTACGGCCCACCGCACCGAGTCCGGCGTCCCTCTTGAACGCGTTCTTCGCTGCGTTACGCAATGTCTTACGACTCATTTAGATGCCCCCTCTAACACAAAGCCTGACGTTGTGAACAAGCAACATGCACTGCGGCCGGCCACGCAAATCCGTTTCCGGCAGCTTCTTTGATCTCACCCGGCCCCTGGCCTTTATCCCCTCCGGTTCTGGTACCGCTACCTGACGACGCGGCGAGTATGGTCCTGGTGTCGGTTCCGTGTCAACAGCTCCCCCGCCACGGGTTTCCGTCCGCAGCATTTCCCGCTTTTCCGCTTGTACCACGGACGGCACAGAGGCTCTCGTCCTGTCGTTCGGGATGTCCCTGCGCGGACCTCCCGGACGCTCCAGCCCATACCTTGGTTGCGCGATCATATTTCGGGTCGCACTTCGGTTCCGAGCGGCACCATCTTGTCCGTCGCCGGGGATCAAGACCGTTGGTCAGCCACCACAGCGACTTTGGAGCGCACGCGCCGCGTCTTGAACCCCCTCGGCCGGCATTCTGAAGTTATTGACGGACGGAGTATGCCACAATATGACAGCGCTGTCATCCTGGCTTTGCGCGACAATTCGAAGGCCTGCTTCAGGTCGGGCCGCTTTCCCTCACCGGGACGCTGCGATCCGGCGAGGAATGCAAGTCCTTGATCTGATAGCGCTATCTTGACGCTTCCCGGGCATCTGCCTAGTCTGGGCAAGGATTTGGAGCGGGGCCCCATCGATGCGTAGTGTTCGAGCCGCACAGGCGGCACTGGTCTGCCTGCTGTGCGCCGGCGCAGGCGCCACCGCGCGGGCCGCTTCCTTGCCGCATCTGCGTCTGATACGCGGTACCGCGCAATTGATCCTGCACGGCCGAGCGTTCCTGATCCGCGGCGGGGAACTCCAGAACTCCACGGCGGGAACCGCCGCGGCGGCCAACACGGTCCTGCCGGCGCTCGCGCGTCGGCAATTCAACACAGTGCTGATGCCGGTGGCCTGGGATCAGATCGAGCCGGTCGAGGGACGGTTCGATTTTTCGATATTGAATCACTGGATCGCCGTGGCGCGCCGTACGCACCTGCATCTGGTGCTGCTGTGGTTCGGCAGCTGGAAGAACGCTTTCTCGAGTTATGCGCCACGCTGGGTGCTCGACGATCCTCGGCGTTTTCCGCGCGCCATCTCGGCCTCGGGCGCACCCGCTGCCCATCCTCTCGGTGTTCGGGCGACGCACGGAACGGGCGGACGCCACAGCGTTCGCGGCACTGCTGCATCACGTGGCGCTGCGGGATGCGCGCCGGCAGACCGTGCTCATGGTGCAGGTGGAGAACGAAGTCGGTTATCTCGGCCTCGGGGGCCGGGACCGTTCCGCGCGCGCCGATCGACTGTTCGCCCGTCCCGTACCGGCGCGATTGCTGCGGGCGCTGCGGGCGCGCCGGCGGTTGCCCTGGCGGCTGGCGGCTCATTTCAATCCGGCGGGCCGCTCGTGGCCGGGAGTGTTCGGGTCGCGCGCCGACGAGGCTTTCATGGCGTGGTATTACGCCCGCTACGTCAATGCGGTGGCGCGCGCCGGACAGCGCCAGGACCCGCTGCCGATGTATATGAATGCTCAGCTGCCGGCGGCGCACCAGCGCGCCGGGGAATATCCGAGCGGCGGCCCTATCCGCGCTGTCAGCCGATCTATCGCGCCGGCGCCCCGGCCATCACCTTCTACGCCCCCGACATCTATTGGCCGGATTTCGCGCACTGGGTGCAGCGCTACCGGCGCGCCGGCAATCCGGTGTTCGTACCCGAATCGCCCCCGAGCCTCGCCGCCGAGCATGCGCTCTATGTCTTCGGGCAGGCGCGCGGCTTCGGCTTTGCCGCGTTCGGCGTGGACAGCCCCCTGTTTCCGCCGAACCTCGCCGAGGCACGCCTCGCGGCCGTGTACCGCATGCTTGCCGCGCTCGGCGGGACGCTCACGGCCGCGCAGGAACGGGATCGAATTCGCGCCCTGGTGCTGCGCCGCACCAGCCCCTCGCCCACGCAAACGGTCGCGCTCGGCGGCTACCTGTTCACCGCCCGGTTGGCCCGCAATTGGTTTACCCATCGGCTGCTCGAGCGCAGCGGCGCACTGTTGGTCCTGCAGCGCGCGCCGAACGTGTTCGATGTCTTGGGCAGGGGCCTCGCAATCACCGTCCGGCGCGATCCGAACGTCGCCGAGGGGCTCGCCGGCATGGCCGGGATCACGCAGCTGCGCCGGCATGCCGGCCGCTGGGTCGTCGCGAAACGGCTGAACGGCGATCAGAGCAATCAGGGTCGCACCCTGCTGCTCTCGTCGCGGGCATTTCATCTCTACCGCGTCGACCTGTACAGCATTCCCCGATCATGACCGCGGCGGACCGGATCTGCCCGGTCCGGATCCCGGCCGACGCCCCCGCGCCGCTTCGGTCCAGGATCATGCTCCTGCCGCACGGCCCTCGGCCGAGGGCCCTCGATCCAGCCCCGCACCATTGACTCCGGGGGGCTGATACCGCTACCATCCTAAATCCGTTGCTAATCCGATGAAAGTCTTTGCGTGCTTCCCGGCATCGGCATTTCGCGTGTGAGCGCAACGCGCCACTCGACCCGCGGGCCGCATCGGGCCCGACGGACCGCCCGCCCCCGTGTCCCGTAGCGCCGGACCGGGATTTCCCGCTCGTCCTCATGGAGTTCTTCCGACATGACTCTTTTCTCTGACATCGCACCGATTCGTTTCGAGGGTCCCGGCACCGACAACGAATACGCCTATCGTGTCTACGACAAGAACCGCGAGGTGCTCGGCAAGCGGATGGAAGACTGGCTGCGGTGCGCGGTGTGCTACTGGCACTCGTTCAACTGGCCCGGCCAGGACATCTTCGGCGCCAGCACCCTGCCGCGGCCCTGGCTCGGCGCGACCATCACCCAGGAAATGGCCGACACCAAACTCGAGGCGGCGTTCGACTTCTTCAGCCGTCTCGGGGCGCCGTATTTCACGTTCCATGACGTGGACGTCATGGCCACGGCGAACACCGTGAAAGAGCATGACCGCAACCTCAAGACGATCGGGGAGCACATGCAGGCGAAGATGGCCGCCACGGGCACGAAGCTGCTGTGGGGCACGGCCAATCTGTTCAGCCATCCCCGCTATGCCGGCGGCGCGGCCACCAGCCCCGACCCGGAGGTGTTCGCCTGGGCGGCCGCGCAGGTGCGCGCCTGCCTCGAACTCACCCATCGCCTCGGCGGCCAGAACTATGTGCTCTGGGGCGGCCGCGAGGGCTATGACTCGCTGCTCAACACCGATCTGAAGCGCGAGCTCGATCACTATGGGCGCTTCCTCTCCATGGTCGTCGAGCACAAGCACCGCATCGGCTTCAAGGGCAACATCCTGATCGAGCCGAAGCCCTTCGAGCCCACCAAGCACCAGTACGACCGCGACGTCGCGACCGTGTACGCGTTCCTGCAGCGTTACGGCTTGACCCAGGAGGTGCAGGTCAACATCGAGGTCAACCACGCCACCCTGGCGGGCCTGGAATTCGATCACGAAGTGACCGCTGCGCTCACCTATGGGATCTTCGGCTCGATCGACATCAACCGCGGCGATGACCGCAACGGGTGGGACACGGATCAATTCCCGAACAACGCCCAGAATCTGGTCCCGGCGTTCGTGGCGCTGGTCGAGGCCGGCGGCTTCACCCACGGCGGATTCAACTTCGACGCGAAGCTGCGCCGCCAGTCGGTCGATCCGGCGGATCTGTACCTGGCACACATCGGCGGCATCGACACCCTGGCCCGGGCGTTGCTCGCGGCGGTCGAGGTGGTCCAGCGGCGCAAGCTCGCGCAGCTGAAGAAGACCCGCTATCAGGGCTGGGACGGCGAGCTCGGCCAGCGCATCGAGCAGGGCAAGATCGACTTGGCCGCGCTGGCGGATCTGGCCGGAACCTCGAACCTGCAGCCTGCGCCGCGCTCGGGGCACCAGGAACTCGCCGAGAGCCTGATCGCGCGCGAGTGCAAGTACTGAGTGTGATGCCCCCGGTCCGCAGCGCCGCTGCGGACCGGGTCCGACCGGCAGCATACAGGGGCGCATGCCCCCTGTTCCGTCCCCGGGCCCGATCGAGGGAGTGTTCCGGGAGCATCACGCCCGGGGTCATCCGGGTTAAACTCCCTTCGTGACCAACGAACCGATCCGAAGCGTCACCATCGTCGGCGGCGGCACCGCCGGATGGATGTCGGCCGCAACCCTGTCGAACTCCTTCCCGCACCTGCGGGGCCGCATCCGACTCGTCGAATCGGAGGAAATCGGCACGGTGGGTGTCGGCGAGGCGACCATTCCGCCGATCATCGACTACATCCGCACGCATGCCCTCGATGAGGACGACCTCATCCGCAAGACTCAGGCCACCTTCAAACTCGGCATCGAGTTCAAGGACTGGACGCGGCCGGGGCACTCCTACATTCATCCGTTCGGCCCCACGGGTCTGCCCAAGGGCGGCGTGCCGTTCTACACCTACTGGCACCGATGCGCGCTGGCCGGCACGGCCGCGCCGCTCGAGCACTACTCCCTGCAGGCGCTCGCCGCGCGCCAGAGCAAGTTCATGCGGCCCATCGACCGCCCGCACTCGCCGCTTGCGACCATCGTCTATGCGCTGCACTTGGATGCCAAGCGCTTTGCCACGTATCTGCGCGCCTATGCCGAGGCCCGCGGCACGCTGCGCACCGAGGGCAAGGTACGCGGCGTCGCACTGCGCCCCGAGGATGGCTTCATCGAGGCCATAATCCTCGAGAGCGGCGAACGGATCACGAGCGATCTGTACATCGACTGCACGGGATTTCGCGGCCTGCTGATCGAGGGGGCCCTGAAGAGCGGCTACGAGGACTGGACGCACTGGCTCCCCTGCGATCGGGCGGTGGCCGTTGCCTGCGAGCGCCGCGGACCCTTGTCCTCACATACGATGGCGACCGCCCGCCCGGTGGGCTGGCAGTGGCGCATTCCCTTGCAGCATCGGGTCGGCAACGGCTACGTCTACAGCAGCCAGTTCATCGACGACGATGCGGCGCAGGATCTGCTGCTCTCGAGCCTCGAGGGCCGCCCGACGCGCGAGCCGCAGCGTCTGCGCTTCACGACCGGACGGCGCCGGCAATGCTGGAACAGGAACTGCGTCGCGATCGGCCTGTCCGCCGGCTTCCTCGAGCCGCTGGAGTCCACCGGCATCCACCTGATCCAGCGTGGCATCCTGATGCTCCTGAAGCTCTTTCCCGACCGCCACTTCCGCCAGGCGGACATCGACCGCTACAACCGCCAGCTCGCGTTCGACTACGAGCGTGCGCGGGATTTCCTGGTGGCGCACTATCATTTCACGCAGCGGGGCGAGGAATTCTGGCGTCATTGCCGCGATACGGCGCTCCCGGATACCCTGAGCGAGCGGCTCGAGCTGTTCCGCAACTACGGCCGGCTGCTGCGCGATGAGAACGAGTTGTTCTCGGTCCAGAGCTGGTTCCACGTGCTCAACGGCCAGTGTGTCGAGACCGCCGGCTACGATCCGTACGCGGACACGCTCGGCCCCGGCGCCCAAATGGCGCTCGATGAGATTCGCGAGGTCGTGGCCGGTTGTGCCTCGACCATGCCCGCGCACGAGGCCTTCATTCAACGGTACTGCCGCGCGCCGGCCGAATGAGGCTGCGCTGCGCCGCGCGCGGCGAGTGCATCGAGCGGGCGCGACGGGACCTGACGGCGCACCAGCGTGCTCTTCCCAAACAGCGACTCCAGCAGATTGACGGCCAAGCGCGCCGTGCGGTTACGCACATCCAGCGCGGGATTGAGCTCCACCACCTCGAGCGAGCCCACCCGGCGGGTATCGGCGAGCATCTCCATGCACAATTGCGCTTCGCGATAGGTCGGGCCGCCCGGCACCGTCGTGCCCACGCCGGGGGCAATATCGGGATCGAGGAAATCCACGTCGAAGCTCACGTGCAGGTGGGTGTCGGCGTCGATGCCCTTCAGCGCCTGCCGCACCGCCTCGCGCATGCCCATCTCGTCGATGTAGCGCATGTCGAACACTTCCACGGCAAGCTCGTGGAGCAGCCGGCGCTCGCCCTCATCGACGCTGCGCACGCCGATCTGGCGCACCCACTGCGGATGAATCGCCGGCGTCCGTCCGCCGAGGGAGGTCAGTGCGCGCGGACCGAGTCCGCACAGACACGCGAGCGGCATGCCGTGCAGATTGCCGCTCGGGGACAACTCCGCCGTGTTGAAATCGGCGTGCGCATCGAGCCACAGCAGGCGCAGCTTGCGGCCCTGCTCGCGGCAGTGGCGCGCGACGGCGCTGATCGAGCCGATACCCAGGGAATGATCGCCGCCGAGCAGGATCGGCAATTCGCGCGAGCGCAGCGCCGCATACACCGCCTCGTGCACCCTTTGGTTCCACTCCACGACCTGCGCGAGATGGCGATATCCCTCGTGCGCAGCCTCGCCCGGATTCGCCGGACCGGTGAGATTGCCACGGTCGATGACCGTCAAGCCGCGCGCCTCGAGCGCTGCGCGCAGCCCCGCCACCCGCATCGCCTCCGGACCCATCGAGGCGCCGAGGTCGGCGGCCCCGATGTCGGTCGGTGCTCCGATCAGGCTGACCGTGCGCTCTGGGCTCATGCGCGGGCCACCTCGGCGAGTTCGGCCGGCCGCTCGCGCAGACCGCGCCGCGACCCGAGCAGGCAGAACAGATCCTTGGGGTTGTCCAGGTCCGGAATGAGATCGATGTCGATACGCTCGCCGCGCCGCTGTCCGTGCAGCCGATACACATAGTTGAGCGCCGAGAAGTCCTCGAGGGCGAAGCCCACGGAATCGAAGATCGTCACATCGCGCTCGCTGGTGCGCACCGGGCGCCGCCCGTTCAGCACGTCGGACAACTCGACCACCGGGAAGTCCGCCGGCATCTGCTGCACTTCACCCTCGATGCGCGACTGCGGCTCGTATTCAACCACGACGCGCACATCCTCGCGCCGCAGAATGTCGGGATGCAGCTCGGTCTTGCCCGGGCAGTCGCCTCCGACCGCATTCAGGTGCATGCCTGGCCGGATCATCTCGGGCGTCAAAATGATGGCGTTGCGCTTGTCGGCGGTGACGGTGGTCACGATGTCCGCGCCCGCGACCGCTTCAGCCACGGAGGCGCAGCGCACCACGCGCAGGCCGGGCAGCGACTCGCCGGCGAGGTTCGCGACCAGCTTGTCGGTGGCGCGCGGATCGATGTCATACAGACGCACCTCGCGCACCCCCAGCTGATCATGGAAGGCGATCGCCTGGAACTCCGATTGCGAGCCGTTGCCGATCAGGGCCATGACGCGGCTGTCGCGCCGTGCCAATGCGCGCGCCGCAACCACTGACGTCGCGGCCGTGCGCAATGCCGTGGTCAGCGTCATCTCTGACACCACCAGCGGGTATCCCGTCTCGACGTCCGCGAGGACTCCAAACGCCATCACGGTCAGCAGGCCCTTGGCCGTGTTCTTCGGATGACCGTTGACGTACTTGAAGGTGTACTGGCGGCCATCGCTCGCCGGCATCAGCTCGATCACGCCAAGCGGCGAGTGGATCGCGTGGCGGGGCGATTTCTCGAAGGCGTCCCAGCGCCGGTAATCCGCTTCGATCTCGCGGGCCAGGCCTGCGATGAACTCAGCGGTGCCCCGCTCGCGCACGAGCGCCTGAACCCGATGAACGCCGATGTAATCAACCATGATGGATCTCCGGTGATGGCTGGCGGACGCACCCGACCGCCGCCCCGGAATCCATGATCCGCGCCGCGCGAGCCAAAGAATAGTCAGAAGACTGCTCGATTTATGCTATATTTTCATCAAATCGACAGTCCGTATTGTCATTTTGCAGGTCTTTCCCATTCCCTGATCGGCCCCGACGGATATCCAATGGACGACCTCGATCAGCGCCTCATCTCGCTGCTGCGCGCCAATGCCCGCGCATCGGTCGCCGCCCTCGCCAAGCAGCTCGGCGTGTCGCGCGGTACCGTGCAGAATCGCATGGTGAAACTCGAAGCCGACGGCACGATCGTCGGCTATACCGTGCGGTTGAAGCCCGACGTGCAGGAGCAGCACATTCGGGCGTTCATGACGATCGCCGCGGACGGCAATCAGGTCGACTCCGTCATCAAGACCCTGCGCGGCGATCCGGCAGTGGCCAGCCTCTACAGCACCAACGGCCGCTGGGACGTGGTGGCGGAACTGCGGGCCGACTCGCTGGCCGCCTTCGATCGCGTGTTGGCCCGCATCAGCCGCACCCCGGGCGTCACGAGCAGCGAGACCAGCCTGCTGCTGTCGACATTCAAGCTTTAGGCGCCCCTGGCATGCGACGCCCGGGTACGCGAACCGCGAGGGCGCGAGTCGAGGCGGCTCCGTTCTATCCCGGCGAGCCCGTGCCGCAGGACCTGATGCCTCCGCTCAACAGGTGATACGGCGCGAATTGCGGATGCCGCAGCGCCGTGTGGCGAATCAGGATGGTCGTGACGAGCGCGAACTGTCCGGACAGGCTCGCGTGGCTCACCCCGTCGGTGAAGACCATCCAGGCGGACCCGGGCGGGAAGCGGATCTCGGCATATCCGCGCGGGTCCGCCTTGAAGGTCTCGCTGTCCTTCATATAGTTGTGCAGGCGGCGCATGGCTCGATCATAGGGACTGGAGTCGAGCGATTGTGCCTGGGGGTTGAGCCGGCTCAGCGCTCGGACCGTGAGCGTGAACGCATGGTCCGCGGGGTTCTTGCGAATCCGCAGCCTGCATCGGCCGTCGTTGTCGAGCAGGCCCGAGCGGACCCCGTGCCGCTCCAACACCTCCTGGATGTCCCCCTTGGTTGCCCAGACGCGATCCTCGCTCGGATTGACGTTCACGAAGAAGCGCAGGATCCGGTCGCCATCGGTCGCCCCGTACGCGCCGGCATCGACGTGCACCAGCTCATTGCTGGCATGGGGCTTGAGCTTGCGGCCGCGCTCCTGGATCGGGCGGAAACTGCACTTGGTCAAGACCGTGCCGGCGCTCAGGTGTGGCGCGACCTGTCGCAGGTAGGCGCAGACCGCCTCGAGATGCTCACCGAGCACGGCGGCCGTGCGTGCACGCGCCGGATCGTTGGCCTCCAGGCCGGTCAAGCGTCCGTCGGCACCGTGATAACTGACATTCTTCAGCTTCAGCCGCGTCGGCAGCTCGGTGCGCAGGATCTGCAGGTCGGCCGGGTTCGGCAATGGGAACGGGCAACGCGGAAATCCCACGATGTGATTGCTTTCCAGCGTGCTCGAGATCGACTCGGCCACCGCCGGATCGTTCGGGTCATCGAAGATCGACAGGACCCGGGGCGCCTGCGGATGCGCCTCGATCCGGCTGGGCGAAACGGACTGATCGGACTGCATGGACATCGAGCCGGCCCCAAGGTAGTCGTACAAAAGCTTGCGGGCGGGCGGGCCGCCGCAAGAATCCAGATCCATGGTTCCATTCCCCGGCCTCGAGGCGCTTCGCGCGCGACCGTTCGAGCGCAAGCCATCGCTGCGCTCGAGGCTCCGGCGGACCGGCGGCACCTCGGCCATATGGCAATGATCCATGATCTCCGGCGCGCATTATATCGCGACCCTCCAGCCTGTCCGATACCGGCCCGCCTCCTGCGTTGCGATGTCCTCGCCCGCATCCCGGGGGCATTTTTCGGTAGCATTCCGGGTCCGAAATGGGTCGATTCCTGTCGCGCACTGGCAATCCGAGGCCGCGCTCGGGATCGTTCATTGCAATCGCACAAGCCAGAGGGTCATCGTGAAATCAGGGGGCACATTCCAGGTCAATAGGGTGACGGCGCCATGGCAGTGACAGATCCAACCAGACTTTCGGCGTGCATCATTACTTACAATGAGGCGGACCGGATCGAGGACTGCGTGCGATCCGTGAGCTTCTGCGACGAGGTCATCGTCGTGGACTCGCATTCGACCGACCGCACCCGCGAACTCGCCGCCGCGCTCGGCGCCCGCGTGATCGAGCGCGACTGGCCCGGCTACCGCTCGCAAAAGGCGTTCGCGGTCGGCTGCGCGCGAAACGACTGGGTTCTGTGCCTGGACGCCGACGAGCGCGTCAGCGATCGGCTGCGCAACGAGATCGAGGCGGTGCGCAAGGGGGGCTTCCAGGGCTTCGCGGGCTGGTCCATTCCGCGCATCACCGATTACTTCGGGCGGTTTCTGCGTCACGGCAATGCCTATCCTGATCGCCTCATCCGCCTGTTCGACCGCAGGCGGGGCGGCTGGGTCGGCCGCGAAATCCACGAGAACACACGGGTCGAGGGACGCGTGGGCCGGTTTTACGGGCACCTCGAGCACTTCTCGTACCGCAGTCTCACGGACCACCACCTGCGCATGCAGCGCTATGCCGATCTCATGGCGCGCGAGCTGTATGCCAACGGCAAACGCTGCGGCCTCGGCAAGGTTCTGATCAATCCGCAGTGGCGCTTCCTGCGCGGATATGTCCTCAGACTCGGAATGCTGGACGGCTGGCGCGGCCTGGTGTTCGCGCTCGTGGAATCCAATTACGTCCGGCGCAAGTACCTGCATCTCTACATCCGCTCCAAGGGACTACCGAGCTGATCCCGCGCGGATTCACACTCGCGACCCGATCACATCGGCGGGCCCGGATCGGCGCAATACAGATGCTCAGCGGGAGGCCGGCCCGCTCCCGCGCGCGCATCTGCCGCTAGAGCGGCGCTGCAGCTCCCCTAACCCGCCTGCCCAGACTTCCCCCGATCATGCATCCGCTCATCGCGTTGCATGCGCAGGTAATGGACGGGCTGGATGCTCTGGATCCTGCACGGTTGTCCATGCGAGTACACATAGCTGGTGTGCGCGCGCACCCAACCCACCGTCGAGCTGATGCCGATCGTGGGGGAGGTCATCAGGTCGGGACACGGCTGGGCGACCGTGATGAGATAAACCGTATTGATGTTGGCCCAAGCGATGAGCTGATTCGACCAGATGGCGGAGCGGGCATGGCGGGGCGTCACCCACATGAATTCGCTGATCGGCTTGCCGGCATAGGCGTTGAAGCGAGCATGCTCGGCGGCATCCCCACGCACCATCGCGCGCGTAGCCGAGCAGGAGGCGAGCAGCGCGGTTGCGGCCAGAATCCCCATGACTTTCAGCGGTACTGATCGTTTCATCGGTGTCTCCTTCAGGCACCTCAGGCACACCCTGACCCGAACGTCACGGGAAATGCCAAGCCCGCCGGCCGAATTACCTTGCGATCAGTGCCCGGCCCTGGCTTGACCTTCGCGTGGCGGAGAACGTCCTGAACTCGGCTCCCGGGCGAGCCCCCGCACCGCGCGCGCCGTGCAGCGTCGGTCCCGCTCGATGACCCGACATTCGCCGCGTTCCACACTCGCCATCTTACGCACGATCCGTCCAAGCGCAATACGCGCAGGCAAAGGACAAATGCCGTCGGCGGCGGCCGGAATACGCGGCTGCCTCCCCGGCCGAACCGCCAGCGCGGCCGCGCCTCGCACGACCTTGGTTCCTTGCAGGCCCACCACATTGGAACGAGCACGGAGGCGAGTGACCCCGCCGGTTTGAGCCATTGCGCAACGTCCGCGCATGCCAGCCACTGTGGCGTTGCGTCGGCTCAAGAGTCCGCGCAAGCCGCACGGCCCGCAAGGACCGAGACACGCCAAGCGCTGTCAGGAACGGCGCGAAGACGGGTCAGGGCAGGCCTCTAAAGAACCGCCTGGCGAGTTCGAGTCTGTATCGCAGGTGTGCACCGTCAGTTGGCACACCCGCCCCAACCGGGGCCGGTCCAAGGCGTGATTCCCGCCAGCGTGTCGGCATCGGTCATGCTGACCGTGCGAATTCGATATACTCGGGATGGCACAGCACCGAGCCGAGCGCGCGGTACACGTTCCAGCAGGGCACCGTGTAACCCGAGGGCTACCCGGCGTACCACGCCGTACACACCGATCACGCTGCTATAATAGCCAAGCTTCCCGCCCGTGTCCCGCGCCGTTCCCGCAGACCTCGGCGCTCCCCGTCTCATTCGGCCGGCCGCCCACGGCAGGCGAACGCCGCAGGCCTCGCGACCGATACAACCTCTCAAGGATCCAGGAGACCCGCCCCGATGCAGCTTTACACCAATTCCAACTCGCCATTCGCCCGCAAAGTCAGGATCAGCGCGCTCGAACTCGGTCTTGCCGATCGGCTCGAGAGCCTGGAGGTCACCTCCTCACCGGTCGATCCGCATGGCGGCCTGCGCGAGCACAACCCGCTCGGCAAGATTCCGGCCTTGATCACCGATGAAGGCGAGGCGCTGTATGACTCGCCCGTGATCTGCGAGTATCTCGACGTGCTGGCGGGCGGCGGGCGGCTCTTCCCCCCGCATGGCCCGGCACGCTGGCGCGCCCTGCGCCGCCAGGCGCTCGGCGACGGGATCGCCGATGCGGCCGTGCTGGTGCGTTACGAGACCGCGGCGCGTCCGGTACCGCTGCAGTGGCGGGAATGGCTCGACGGCCAGTGGCTCAAGATCCGCACGGCGCTCGATGCGCTCGAGCGCGACACGCTCGACGGCGCGCTCGACATCGGGGCGATCTCGATCGCCTGCGCGCTCGGGTATCTCGACCTGCGCTTTTCCCAGGAGCCCTGGCGCCAGAGCCATCCCCGGCTCTCGAGTTGGCTCGGCGCGCTCGCCGCGCGGGAGTCATTCGCCGCGACCCGACCGGGATAGGGCCGGCAGCCCGAAAATGCACACGCCCGGCCCGGTCCTGGCAGACCGGCCGGGCGCTGCGCGAACGCCACCCCGCGCCGGGGCTACTTCCAGACCTTCGAGTGCATCACACCCGGCATCATGTTGTGGTTGAGGTTGTACACGATCCACAGCGAGCCGCCGAGCACGATGCCGACCATGATCACCACGTACAGCAGCGCCATCCGGTTCCACCGCTGCTCCTCCGAGCGATCCAGGTGCAGGAAATACACCACGTGCACGATGATCTGCGCAGTGGCGCACACCGTGATCACGAGCAGGACATCCTGCACCACGTGGCCGATCACCAGCGCGAAGGGAATTGCCGTCAGGATCACCGCCAGCACGAAACCGGTGATGTACTGCTTGTAGGTCGGACCGTGACTCCCGTGGCCGGCATGACCGCCATGTGCGCCGTGCGGGCCGTGTCCGCCGACCGCTTCGTTCGCGACGTTCATCAGTGCACCACTCCGGACAGATAGACCAGGGAGAACACCCCCACCCAGATGATGTCGAGGAAATGCCAGAACAGCATCATGCAGTTCAGCCGCGCACGGTTCGTCGCCGTCAGCCCTTTTCTCGCCACCGCGGCCATCATCACCGCCATGAAGATCAAGCCGCAGGTCACGTGCAGCCCGTGGGTTCCCACCAGCGTGAAGAAACACGACAGGAACGCGCTGCGCTCGGCGGTGGCGCCGATCGCCACCATGCCGGCGAACTCGTGCACCTCCATGATGACGAAACCCAGGCCCAGGGCGAACGTCACCGCCAGCCATCCGAGCGTCGCATTCTTCTTGTCGGCGTTCATCGCCAGCGTCGCGAGACCGCAGGTGAAGCTGCTGAACAGCAGGAACATCGTTTCGGTGAGCGTGTACGGCAGGTCGAACAGCTGGCCCGGGGTCGGACCGCCGGCAGTGTGGCCGTGCAGCACCGCATAGGTCGCGAACAGTCCCGAGAACAACAGGCAGTCGCTCATCAGATAGATCCAGAATCCGAGCTGGATCGTCCCCGCGGTGTCATGGTGCGGCTCGACGTCGGCAAAGACCGCATCGCCCGCCTGGCGCAGGTCACGCAGCGCATCCGCCGCGTGATCCGCATAGCCCGGCTGCAACGCCAGGGAACCGTCTTGCATGGCGATTGAACTCTTTGACATGATTTACACGCTCCCCGCCTGGACACGCCCGTGCAGATCTTCCATCCGGCGCACTTCCTCGGCCCCGAGGTAATAATCCCGATCATCGTCGAAGGCATGTCGGATCAACGTTCCGAGCACGCCCGCCAGACAGACGGCCGCGAGCCACCAGATGTGCCAGATCATTCCAAATGCGAACAGGAACGCAAAGCCGCCGATGATGAAACCGGCCGCCTTGTTGCGCGGCATGTGAATGGGAACGAATGTGGAACTCTTCAGCGCGACGCCGCGCTGCTTCATTTCCCAGAACGCGTCGCGGTCGCGCACGATCGGAATGCGCGCGAAGTTGTACGCCGGCGCCGGCGACGGCAGCGCCCACTCCAGGGTGCGGCCATTCCACGGGTCTCCCGTCAGATCGCGGTTCTGCTCGCGCTGGCGGATGCTCACCACGACCTGCGCGATCTGCAGGATGATGCCGGTGAAGATGATCATCGCACCGACCCAGGCGATGATGAACAGCGGATGCCAGGCCGGCACGTTGTAGTGATCCATGCGGCGCGTGGCGCCCATGAACCCGAGCACGTACAACGGCATGAAGGCGACGTAGAAGCCGATGACCCAGCACCAGAACGCCGCGCGCCCCAGCGTGTCGTTCAGCTTGAAGCCGAAGATCTTCGGCGCCCAGTACGACAGGCCCGCGAATATGCCGAACACCACGCCGCCGATGATGACGTTGTGGAAGTGGGCGACCAGGAACAGGCTGTTGTGCAGCACGAAGTCGGCCGGCGGCACGGACATCAACACGCCGCTCATGCCGCCGATCGTGAAGGTGATGAGGAACGCGATCGTCCACAGCATCGGCGTCTCGAACCGGATCCTGCCGCGATACATCGTCAGCATCCAATTGAAGATCTTCACGCCGGTCGGTATCGCGATGATCATCGTGGTGATGCCGAAGAAGGCGTTCACCCCCGGACTGTTGCCCATGGTGAAGAAGTGGTGCAGCCACACCAGCAGCGACAGCAACCCGATCGCCACCGTCGCATACACCATGGACGTATAGCCGAACAGGCGCTTGCCCGAGAACACCGGCACGATCTCCGAGTACACGCCGAACAGCGGCAAGATGAGGATGTAGACCTCAGGATGGCCCCAGATCCAGATGAGATTGACGTACATCATCGGATCGCCGCCGAGTGCATTGGTGAAGAAATGCGTGCCCACGTAGCGGTCCATCGCGAGCAGCCCCAGCGTCACGGTGAGGATGGGGAATGCCGCGACGATCAGCACGTTCGCAATCAGCGACGCCCAGGCGAACACCGGCATGCGCATCAGCTTCATGCCCGGGGCGCGCATCTTGAGGATGGTCGTGATGAAGTTGACGCCGGTCAGGGTCGTACCGATGCCGGAAATCTGCAGCGCCCAGATGTAGTAGTCGACGCCGACGCCCGGACTGTAGTGCAACTCCGACAGCGGCGGATAGGCCAGCCAGCCGGTACGCGAGAAATTGCCGATGGCGAGCGCGACGTTGACCAGCATGGCGCCCGCGGCGGTCAGCCAGAAGCTGAGATTGTTCATCAGCGGGAAGGCGACGTCCCGGGCACCGATCTGCAGCGGCAGCATGCAGTTCATCAGCCCGATGATGAACGGCATCGCCATGAAGAAGATCATGATCGTGCCGTGGGCGGTGAAGATCTGGTCGAAATGCCCCGGCGGCAGATAGCCCATGCTGCTGCCGTAGGACAGCGCCTGCTGGGTGCGCATCATGATGGCATCGGCGAAGCCGCGCAGCAGCATCAGTCCCGCCAGGATCAGATACATGATGCCGATCTTCTTGTGATCGACCGAGGTCAGCCACTCCCTCCACAGGTACTTCCACTTGTGAAAGTATGTGATCGCCCCCAGCACCGACAGCGCGACGAGCACCATCAGTCCCACCCCGAACATGATGATCGGGTTGCTGTAGGGAATGGCGCTCAGAGTCAACTTACCGAGCATTCAGTCTCTCCCGAGGGGACCCATTTCCCCGCCCGAGGTGATGGTGGTGGCCTGCATCGCCAGCGGCCCACCCGGCGCCAGCTTGCCGTTGAGAATCTGCGCGAACAGGTCCGGATCGACGTGCGCGTAGTAGGTGACCGGCACGTCGGAACTCGGCTTGTCGAGGGCCAGGTATTCCTTCTCCCCGAGCGTGCGGGTGGAGGATCCGGCCTTGGCGAGCCACTGCCGGTAATCGTTCTCGGACATGGCCCGGACCTTGAACACCATGCCCGAGAATCCGCCGCCGCTGAAGTTGGCGGAGATGCCCCGGTAGGTACCGGGGACGCTCGCCACCAGATTGTCGGCGGTCTGCATGTTCGCCATGGCGTAGATCTGGCTGCCGAGCCGCGGGATGAAGAACGAGTTCATCACCGTGGCCGAGGTGATGTGGAACACCACCGGCACGCCGACCGGCATTGCGACCTCGTTGACCGAGGCGACATTGTGATTCGGGTAGATGAACAGCCACTTCCAGTCCATCGCCACCGCCTCGATGTGGACCGGCTTGACCGTCGAGGCAATGTGTCGGAACGGATTGAGCTGATGGGAGCTGCGCCAGGCGATCACGCCGAGGATGCAGACGATGGCGATCGGGATGCCCCACATCGTCAGCTCGATCTTGGTCGAGTGGCACCAATCCGGCTCGTACCGCGCCTTCGTATTGGAGGCCCGGTAGCGCCACACGATCATCAACGTCAGCACGATCACCGGCCCCACCACCAGCAACATCAAGCCGATGGCGGTATCGATGATCCATTTCTCCGCCACGCCGATCGGGCCCGCCGGATCGAGCACCGCCCAATGACAACCGGACAGCAGAAGTGTGGCCGCGAGCGGCAGAACGAGTCGGAGCAATCGTAAGC
>JAJZMI010000206.1 GCA_021798335.1 Pseudomonadota bacterium
GCGCACCGCTCACGAGCGGACCGATGCCCCGTACCGATCCTGGCGAATTCGGAGGTCTGCATGGCGCTGGTGCACTTGGTGATCGCTTTGGCACTGGTGGAGTTGTTCGTGTTCGGCGCCGCCGTCGGCCGGGCGCGCGGCCGCTATGGCGTCGCCGCGCCGGCCACGAGCGGCCACGAAATGTTCGAGCGTTACTACCGTGTCCAGATGAACACGCTCGAGCTGCTGGTCATGTGGGTGCCGGCAATGTGGCTCTTCGCCTGCGAGGTGAGCCCGGCGGCCGCCGCGGGCCTCGGCATTCTCTATCTGATCGGCCGGCTGGTGTACTTCCTTGCCTATGTGAAGGATCCGAAGACCCGTGGCCTCGGCTATGCACTGTCCGCAGGCCCCACCCTGGTGCTGGTGCTCGGCGCCGTGTTCGGCGCGGCGCGTGCCCTGTGGCATCACGGCTGAGTCCGGCGTCGGCCGTCTACTCCAATTCGGACCTGATGGGGCGGGTCATCAGCTCCCGGACGGCCTCGGCAGGCGTGACGCCTGCATAGAGCACACGATACACGCTTTCGCTGAGCGGCATCTCCACACCGTGCCGGGCGGCGACCTCGTGCAGCGCCCTCGCCGCCGGGTAGCCTTCCACCACCTGGCCGATGGCCGCGAGCGCCTCCTGCGCGGTGCGGCCGGCGGCAATCTGCAGTCCGAGCTGTCGATTGCGCGACTGATCGTCGGTGCAGGTGAGCACCAGGTCACCGAGTCCGGCCAGGCCCATGAAGGTCTCACGCCGCGCGCCGAGTGCGACGCCGAGCCGCATCATTTCAGCCAACCCCCGCGTGATCAGGGCGACGCGCGTGTTGGCGCCCAGACCCAGCCCGTCCGAGAGCCCCGCGCCGATCGCAAGCACGTTCTTGACGGCGCCGCCGACTTCGACGCCCCCAATATCGCTCGAAGTATAGGCACGGAAGTTCTCCGACGACAGATCCTTCGCCAGCGAAGCGGCAAAGGCATGGTCCGTGGAGGCGATGGTCATTGCCGTTGGCAGTCCAGCGCCGACCTCGCGCGCGAACGTCGGCCCGGATAAGACCGCGACGGAGCGGCCGGGCTCGAGCACTTCGCGTGCGACTTGGTGCGGCAGCAGGCCTGAGGGCAGCTCGAATCCCTTGCTGGCCCAGGCCAGCTTCGTGGTCTGTCCGAGCAGGGGCAGTGCCCGGGTCAACAGTTCGCGGAAGGCGTGGGTCGGCACGGCGATCAGCAGGTCACGGGCGCCGGCCACCGCCGCGGCAAGATCAGGCTCGATCCGCAATGCCTCCGGGAAGAGGGCCGACGGCAGGTAGCGCTCGTTGCGCCGCAGTCGGGCCATGTCCGCAAGCTGCGCCCGATCGCGGCCCCATAGGCGGGTCGGCCGGGCACAGCGCGCGAACTGAATCGCAAGCGCCGTGCCCCACGAGCCCGCCCCGAGCACGGCAACCGGCGGACCACTCGCGCAAGGGGCGCTCACGATCGGCGCAGCCCGATGTCCTTCAATTCGGCTGGGGGTTGCCGGGTGCGTCCTGCGAATTCTGATTCGCGTTCGCGGCGAACAGCGCGTCGAAGTTCACCGGCGGCAGCAACAGCTGCGGAAAGCCCCCCTGAGTGACCAGATGGGATACCTGGGCGCGGGCGTACGGGAAGAGCACGTTGGGACAGATTGCGCCGAAAGCGCGCTTGGTGTCCTCTTCCGACAGGTTGCGCAGCAAGAACACGCCGGCCTGTTTGACCTCGACCAGGAAAGCCGTCTTCTCGCCCTGCTTGGCGGATACGGTCACGGTCAGCACCACTTCCTGGATCTCCGGGGACAGCTCCGTCACGCCGGTCTGCAGGTCCAGATTGATCTGCGGGTTCCAGTTGCCTTCCCCGCGCGGCCCATCCGGGGCCTCGTACGAGCAGTCCTTGAGGTACACGTGCTGCAGGTGCAGGATCGGGCCGGTGGTTGCTTCGGGTGCCGGCGACATGCCGGCGGCTTCGTTCGCCATGGTTCAAACTCCGCTGTTCAAAAGTGTCTCGAGGCCGCCGCCGGCATCGAGCGCATAGAGATCGTCACAACCGCCGATGTGCCGCTCGCCCACGAAAATCTGCGGCACGGTATGCTGTCCGCTGCGCGCGATCATCTCCGCGCGCGCCTGCGGCGAGGCATCCACGTTGATTTCCCGCACGTTAGCGCCTTTATCCCGCAGCAGGCGCCGCGCGCGCTCACAATACGGGCACCAGCTCGTGGCGTACATGAGCACCTGAGGCCGGCTCATGGGGCGCCGCCCGGCTGCTTCTCCACCGGCAGCTGCTCGGCGCGCCACGCCGACAGCCCGCCGCGCAAGGTCACCGCCTGCGCAAAACCCTGCTCGCGCAGCTGGCGTACCGCGGCCGCGGCCAGCGAGCCGGTGTTGCAGCACACGATCAGCGATTTGCTCTGGTGCTTCTTCAGCAGGTCCCCGGCCTTGAGAATCTGTTCTCCGTCCATGCGGCGCGCGCCCGGCACGTGGCCGTCGGCGAATTCGCTCGCCGAGCGCAGATCGATGGCCAGCGCGCCGCGATTCATCAGCAGAATGGCCTCTTGTGGCGACACGGAGGCGAAACTCTCGGATCGCGCCCGGATCTCGACTACGATCGCAATGACCGCCACCACGGCGGTTCCCCAAACCAACAGAGGATGCTGATCGCTATATTGGGCCAGATGGTCGGTGAACACAGCAATGCCAGAAGGAAAAAAAGGAGAAGAAGATGATATCGGGTGCCAAAAGGTCGCGCATTATAGCGCTCGAATGCAATCCGGCATGTCTCTTCGGCTCCGCGCCCCAATTCCCCGCTCGTGGGTCCTCACGCTCGCGCTCGCGCTGCTCGCCGCCGTGCCCGCCAGAGGCCGGGCCGCGCCGCAGCTGGCCGCACGGCGGGCTGAGGCACAGCTGCAGGCCATCCAGGCTCAGATCGAACGCATCGTCCGCCAAGTCGATCAGTCGCACATCGAGCAGAGCCGTCTTACCCGCCAGCTGCGGGCGACCGAGGAGTCCGCGGGGGCGGCTCGAGCGGCGCTTGCCGTAATCCGCCGCGAGCGGGCCGCCGATGCCGCGCGGCGCGCACGGCTGGCGGCGGGCCGGCGGTTGCGCCGGCTACAGCTGCAGCGCACGCGTCAGGCCTTGGTGGCGCAGTTCCGTGCGGCCTACCTGATCGGAAGGCAAGGCGCGCTCCGGCTGCTGCTGAATCACGGCAATCCCGGACGCATGCAGCGGATGTTCGCCTATTACAGCTATTTTGGCCGCCAGCGGGCCGCAACCATCCACGCCATCGAGGCGGATCTGCGCCAGATTGCCCGGCTGGACCGGCAGTTGAGCGCCGCCGATGCGCAGCTTGCCGGTCTCGAGCGCGAGCGGCAAAGACAGCTCGGCGCGCTCGAGCACTCCAGCGCGCAGCGCCGGCAGCTGTTGGCGCAGATCGCCGAGCGTACGCGTACGCGCGCGCAACGCCTGCTGCGCTTGCGCGCTCAGCAGCGGGGCTTGGTGTCGCTGCTTGCGGCGTTACGGCGGGCCGAGGCTCGCATGGCCGCCGAGCGGCCACCCCAGCGCTTCGCCCGGCTGCAGGGACATCTACCCTGGCCCGTTGCCGGACGCCTCATCGCACGCTTCGGTCAGCCGCGGGCCGGCAGCCTGCGCTGGGACGGGGATCTGATCGCCACGCAGCTCGACGCGCCGGTCCGCGCCGTGGCCGCCGGGCGCGTGGTCTATGCCCACTGGCTGGCGGGCCTGGGCCTGCTGATCATCATTGACAACGGTGGGGGATACATGAGTCTCTATGGCCACAACGATCATCTCGACGCGCAGGTCGGGCAGCAGGTGGCGGCCGGACAGGTCATCGCGGCGGCCGGCGACACCGGGGGGGCGAGCCGACCGGAGCTGTACTTCGGCATCCGTCACGGCACCCGGCCGGTCGATCCGCGGCTGTGGCTGGAGCACCATGATCGGTAAACTCGCACCATGATCGCCTGGCTCGTCGATCTCGTTCTGCACCTCAACCGGCATCTGGCGGCGCTGCTGGCCGCGGTCGGCATTTGGACCTATCCGATCCTGTTCAGCATCATCTTCGCGCAGACCGGGATCGTGCTGGCGGTGTTCCTGCCCGGAGACTCGCTGCTGTTCGGCGTTGGAACACTTGCCGCCGTGGACACGACCGGCAGGCTGAGCGCGCCGCTGGCCTCGCTGGTGTTGGGTCTGGCGGCCGTGCTCGGCTACGCCGTCAACTACGGTGTCGGCAGGCGGATCGGGCCGCCCGCCTTCAGCGGCCGCTACCGACTGCTGAAGGTCGAGTACCTGCGCCGGACCGAGGCGTTCTTCCAGCGTCATGGCGGCAAGGCGGTCGTCGTCTCGTGCTTCATCCCCGTCATCCGCACCTGCATGCCCTTCGTCGCCGGTGTCGGGCGCATGTCCTTCGCGCGCTTTCAGCTCTACAGCGTTCTCGGCGGATTCGCGTGGGTGCTGCTGCTGCTCTGGGGCGGGTATTTTTTCGGCAATGTGCCGCTCGTCCGGCACAATTTTGGTCTCGTCACGATCCTCATCATCGTGGTCTCGCTGATCCCGGTGGCGCTGCCGTTGCTGAAGCGGCGGCGGGCGCCGGCCGGGCCATAAGTCGTGGTGCGGCGGTCTTTGCGCACGTTCGCGCGGCGTTGCGGTCATGAAGCATACCCGGATCAAACTGCAGCCCACCCCGGCGCAGCGCAAGCGTGACGCGCTGGTCCGCGCCGGGATCGCGCCGAGCCGATTCGGCCGGCGCAAGCCCGCCCAGCCCCACCGCGACCGCAAGCGCGAGGCCGCGCGGGGCGAGCGCAAGCACGGCAAGGATTGGGAATAGCAAGACAAGAGGCTGCTTCCCGGCGCCAGCTGCTCTGACCGGCAGGCGCTGACGGACTGCGCGCGCAGCCGCGCCGGCGATCATGATCGCGGCAACAGCCGCGGACCTCAGCCGCGATCGAACCAATTCCGTTTGAATACCGGCGCGCGGTGTGAGCGTGCAATGGCGGTCCCGCGGTGTCTCGAGTGCAACCGCCGCCCCTGCCGGGTGGCGCGCCGTTGCGCGCGGCTGAGCCACCCGCCGGAGAATCCCGCGCGCAGCAACCCGGTGCGGAGGTAGGGATTGCGGCGCATGATGCGCCAGAGCAGGTGGCTGCGCTCGTTCTCGATCATCGCGATGATCGGTCCCTGGTCGAT
>JAJZMI010000177.1 GCA_021798335.1 Pseudomonadota bacterium
TCCTGGGTCCCCGCCGGGTCGCAGGCGACCGGAGCGAGCGGGCTGGCGCAGCGCGTGCAACGGGTCTCGGCGGTCAGCTGCCGGGGTGCGGCCAGCCCGCAGAACGGGCAAACATGCGGCGCGTGTGCCGCCGCGAGGCGCTTGCCCGGCTCGGCGCCGGGTACTCGGGCGGAAAGCGGCCGGCGGCGGCTGCCGTCGTAGGCGCGGCGTTTCTCCGGGTCGCGCAGGATCGCGTAAGCCTGCTTGATACGTTCGGCCGTCTCGGAGTCGGCGGAGCCCGGATGGGTTCGCAGCAGGCTCATCAGGCAGCGGTAGGCGGCCGTGATCATCTCCGGTGGCGCCTCAGGCTGTACGAAGAGGATCCGATAAAGATTGCGTCGTTCTTGGGGCATTCGGGGTGCGATCGGCCGATCGAAGGACAACTTTAGCCGGTTTGGCCGATCGCTACCCGGATCGCGCCGCTTCCGGGTGTCCGGCGGAGCGCCGGGAGTCCTATAAGTATTTGAAATATATGAAGAACTGTCCGCCCATCCCCCGTGCCCACAGCGATCGCATATTCTTATCCATCGTGTCGAGGTGGTCCCCGTGAGCCATTCCGGGGCATCGGTGGGCGCGGGTCGCGGCCTCAATCATTTCGCGGGCGGGGACAAGTATGGGCACGAGCGCAACAGAACGCTTCCATGACAAAGTCGTGCTCATCACCGGGGCCTCATCCGGCATCGGTGAGGAACTCGCGCTGCAGCTGGCTCATGCCGGTGCGCGCTTGGCGCTGGCGGCACGGCGAATCGAGCGCCTCGAGCAGCTCCAGCACAGGATTCGCGACTCCGGGGGAGTCGAGCCGCTGATCATCGCTTGCGACGTGACGGCCGACGAGGATCCGGCGCGTGCTGTGGCTGAGATCGTCGCGCATTGGGGCCGGCTGGATATCGTTTTCGCCAACGCGGGGTTCGGCGTGGTGGGTTCTTTCGCCCAGCTTTCGCTCGCCGACTACAGCCGTCAGTTCGAGACCAACGTCTTTGGTGTGCTGCGCACGCTGCAGGCGGCATTGCCCGAGGTCATCCGCTCGCACGGACAAATGGTCATCTTGGGCAGCGTCGCCGGCTGGACGGCCTCGCCGGGCGCATCGCCGTACGCCATGAGCAAATTCGCGATCCGCGCGCTCGCCAACTCCATCACCCCGGAGCTGGCATTGCTCGGCGTGCGGGTCACTCTCATCAGTCCCGGTTTCGTCGAGAGCGACATTCGCCGCGTCGACAATCACGGCAAGCTGCATGCGGATGCGGCCGACCCGATTCCCCACTGGCTCGTCATGTCGCGCCGGCGCGCCGTGAGCCACATGCTGCGTGCCGTCGCGCGCGGCAAGCGGGAGGTGATCATCACCCGCCACGGCAAGCTGTTCGTCTGGCTCGAGCGTTTCGCGCCCTGGGTGCTGCGCTTTGCGGCCCGCCAGCTGGCGGCGAGCCGGGGCGGCTATCGCACCGAGCCCAGAACAGGATGAGCGGCGGGCGCCCGAAGCCCCGGGCGTATCTCCCGGCGGCGGTGTTCCGATCGCCGCCGCGACACGCGGCGGGTTACGGGGCGGTGTGTACGGGCACGACGTGCAACCCGCCGATCTGGTGCGCCTTGTTGAAGGAAACCTCGAGTCCAACGGTCAGTCGCTTGAATGCCATGTGCACGATGACGGTTGGGTGGCCCTGCACCGTGACGGAATCGCTGCCGTCGATTTTCTGGTATGGCCCGAACTTGTGCACCAGTAACTTCCAGAGCTTCTCGAGTTTTGCGGGCGTGGCGACCCGGCGCAGCTGCGGCCTGAAGCGCGCTTCGGCCTGCGCGAAGTGACCGGAGGAGAGGTCCTGAACGAAGGCCTCGGCCACGGTGCGGTCGTTGGCGGGAATTGCCGCGTGCGCCGCCGGCAGCGCCAGCACGAGCGCGAGCGCCCCTGCGGCCCGGAATGTGTGCGATCGAGTCATACAGGCCATGCTCTCTCCTGTTGTTGCCGTGAACTCAAATCCGCCGCTGCCGGCGGAAGCGCTGATAGGCCCCGAGCACCGCCCGATCGAGCTGATCGGGCCGGGCGGTGAGCGCGGCTGCCCCGAGCGCGCGCAATGCCCGCACGTTCGCGGCCAGGGTCTCATGGTACTCGGTGGCCGCCAGCGCGCGATACGGGTCCAGCGTATCCGCGGCCGTTGCCGCCGGCAGTGCGGCGATCCGGGGGTTCTCTACGGCGCCGATGAAGGTGAAATGCTTCGGCCGCAGGAGCCCGACGGCCTCGAGCAGCTCATCCGTGGACGCATCGAGCAGATCCGTCAGCAGTACGACCAATAAGCGCCTCGGGCTCGCGGCGCGAATGCGCGCCGCCGCGAGCGCCGGATTGGATTGGGCCGGCCGCACACTGCAGGTTTCCAGCGTCCGGCGGATCCCTTGCACCGCCCGTACGCCGCGCGCCGGCGGAACCATCGCCAGCGGCCGCTCGGCGAACACCAGGATCCCAACGGCATCATCCAGTTCGGCGGCCCGCTGCGCCAGCCGCGCCGCGACATTGACATACAGGCCGAGCCGGTCGACCTCGCCGGCCGCGAGCCCACTGGAGCGCCCGGCGTCCAGTGCGATCAGGATTTCCAAGTGGCGCTCGTCGGCGAGTTCGCGGCTGATCAGGCGTCCGCGCCGGGCGCTGGCTTTCCAATCGACGATACGCAGCGGATCGAGGTGCCGGTACCGCCGCAACTGCACGATTTCGGCGCCGCCGCCGGCCCCTTGCGGCAGTCCCGCGCCGCCCCATGCATCACCGGGCGCGCGCTTGGGGCGAGTGAGGATGTCCGGGACAACCACCGGTGAATAGTCGATGGAGAGGGGGTAGGACCACCAGCCGAGCCCCAGAGGCCCGGATACACGCATGCGCGGCGCAGGCCAGTGATACGGGCCCAGCCGGCGAGGCCGGGCGAGCAGCACCAGCGGGCTCTCCTGGCCGCGGACCATGCGCACGGCGGCCACGCGAGGCTCGAGCGCGAACGAATCGGGGCCGGTGAGCGCAACCTGGGCCTCCATCGCCCGCGTGGCGTCCTGGGTGAACGCGACCTCGATGGGTTGAGTGCTGCCGAGGCGCCAGCGCTGAGGACCCGCAACGCGCAGCCGCACGGACCGCCGCCGCCGGCCAGCGCTCTCATAGGCCAGCCCGGCGAGCAGCACTGCGGCGGGGATGCACCAGAGGTGGGCCCAGCCGCTGTCCCAGTCGCCGAGGATGGCGAGAATCCCGGCCAGCAGGACCAGCAGCAGCGCGTTGCGGCGCAGGCTCACGGGGGTGCGAGCGGCCGCGCTCAGCGCGGCACCGCGACTCGCTCCAGGAGCGTGGCGGCCAAGTCCCGTCCGTGGACCGCTTCCAGGAGTGCCTCGGGTGTCAGAGCCAGGCGGTGTGGTACCACCCACGGTGTCACGCGCTTGACGTCATCGGGCGTCACGAACTCCCCGCCGCGCAGCCCGGCGGCAACGCGCGCCGCGCGCAGCAGGGCAATTGCCCCGCGCGTCGACAGGCCGAGCGCGATCTGCGCCTGCTCGCGCGATGCCCGGGCGAGCGCGAGGATGTACTCGAGAATCTGGTCGGAGACATGCACCCGATCCGCGCACGCGCGCGCCGCTGCCATGGCCTGCGGGCCGAGGGTTGTCTCAACCGCGGCACCGGCGGCGGGAGTCTCGACGGAGGCGATCGTGCCGTAGCACTCGAGCACCTGCCGCTCGTCCTCGCCGGCGGGGTAGGCGACCTCGATGCGCATCATGAACCGGTCGAGCTGCGACTCCGGCAGGGGGAAAGTCCCTTCGAATTCATGCGGATTCTGGGTGGCAATGACCAGGAACGCCGGCGGCAGACGATAGGTCTGCCGGTCGAGCGACACCTGGCGCTCCTCCATTGCTTGCAGCAGCGCCGATTGCGTCTTGGGGCTGGCGCGGTTGATCTCGTCGAACAGCAGCACATCGGTGAATACCGGGCCGGGATGCAGCGTGAACTTGCGGCTTGCCTCGTCGAATACGTGGGTGCCGATGATGTCGGCGGGCATCAGATCGCTCGTGCCTTGCACGCGCGTGAAGCGTCCGGCGAGCGCCGCCGCGAGGCTCTTGGCGAGCAGTGTCTTGCCGAGCCCGGGTGGGCCTTCCAGCAGCGCGTGTCCGCGCGCGACCACGGCGATGATCAAGGCGTGGATCAGCTCGTGCAGCCCGAATACCGTCTCGCCGAGGTGTTGTTGGATGCCGTGGTCCAGCTCTTGGAGTGGGTTCATGTCAGTTGCTTTCTCAGCCGTGCCAGAAGGGTCTGTAATTGCATCAAATCCAGGCGTGCCCCGTCGTGCGCGAGCGCCCGGAAGCGCTCGAGCGCACGGACGTCGCGCGCCGCGACGCCGCCCTCGGCGGCGAGCCACCGCCACGGGTCGCTCTGGGGCATGCGCGCGCGCAGTTGCGCGATGAACTGCTCGATCAGTCGCCGCGCGACATCGGCCGGTGGCACGACGGCCGCGAGGTAGCGGGCGCTGCCTTCGATGTAGGCGGATTCATCGAGCGGCTGCCAGCGCGAGGGAGCGGCGCGCAGCGGCTGCGATCCGAGGACGAACACCAGCCACAACAGCACCAGGCAGCCGAGCGTGGCGTGCAGGCGCGGATCGGCGAAGAACGCCGCGGCGTCGTAGACGGCGGCAAGTCCCGCGTGCGCATCGTCGAATATCACCGCGCCCCCCCGTCCGCGCGACCAGGCGAGCACGTTGGCGAGGAAGCGCGCGTTGCCGCCGAGGGCCAGGCCCGCATTGGAGAATGGACTCGCGACGGCCGTCAGGATGATTTGTCCGCTCCCGAGCGGCACCAGCCACAGCGCGGGCACTTTGCGCCGAGCGAACGCGGCGAGCACGAGCGGGGTTGTTGCGCCGCTCTGCCGTGCCCGCCACAGCCGCGAGGGCAGCGCGCTGATCGGCTGCAGCGCACCGACGCCGCGCAGCAGAGGACTCCGACCCAGCGGCGTGATCTTCGGATGACGCACGGTGAGCGCGCGCAACGCGCTCGTGATGGCCCGCGGTGTGAATCTCAGGCCCGTCAGCCGCTCGAGGTCGTCGAGTTCCGCGCCGTCGGACAGGTCCGCGGCCCACAGCGGCGTGTCGTCGAGCGCGGCGGCGATCAACACCGTGTTGCCTTGCGCCACCCACTGCTTCAGATGGG
>JAJZMI010000112.1 GCA_021798335.1 Pseudomonadota bacterium
AGGGACTGGGACGGGAGCTGTACCCGCAACTGGACATCTGGAATACGGCCACGCCGATCCTGCGCGAGTGGATGCGCGAGCGCGCCAGCGTGCGCCGCGTGATCAAGAGCCTGTGGCGCCAGCTCCCCGAGGTGCTCGACTCGATCCAGGGCCTGCCGGTGCTGTTGCGTGCGTCCCTCAGGCGCGCCCAGGAGCCTGAATCGCACACCGAGGTGACGGAGTTGAGTCCGCTGCGCCAGGATCTGCGGGCCGCGGCCCGGCGGCGCGACGCAGTGACCGTGGCCGGTGCGGTGCTGCTCGGCGGGCTGGTGTGGACGGCCGCGGGCCACCCGGTGTGGCCCGGCTGGGTACTGACGGCGGGCGGTGTTGCGGGGGTCCTGGCGGCCTACCGCTGGCTTTGACCGGGAAGCGACTCATGTACACGCTCTACATCGCCAATCGAAATTATTCCTCCTGGTCGCTGCGCCCCTGGGTGCTGATGCGCACTCTCGGGATCCCGTTCGATGAGCGGCTGGTTCCGTTCGGGACCGCCGCCCAGCCCCATGACTTTTCCAGGTTCTCGCCCAACGGCAAGGTGCCTTGCCTGCACGACGGCTCGACGGTCGTGTGGGATTCGCTCGCGATCGTGGAGTATCTGGCCGAGCGCCATGCGGGCGTCTGGCCGGGCGATCCGCTCGCGCGTGCCTTCGCGCGTTGCGCGGCCGCCGAGATGCATTCCGGCTTTGGTGCCCTGCGCCAGATCTGCGGCATGAACTGCGGCCTGCGCGTGCGACTGCAGCGCATCGAGGGCGCGCTGCGCGCCGATATCGAGCGGCTGCAGGTGCTCTGGCAGGATGGCCTGCGGCGTTTCGGCGGACCGTATCTCGCCGGCGCGGCCTTCGGCGGCGCGGATGCATTCTTCGCGCCGGTGGCGTTTCGCATCCAGACCTACGAGCTGCCGCTCCCGGCGGCGGGGCTGGAGTACGCGCGGCGGCTGCTCGAGCTGCCGGCGATGCGCTGCTGGTACGAGGCAGCGCTCGAGGAGCCCTGGCGGGATTCAAGCCACGAGCAGGAGGCGCGCGATGCGGGCGTCGTCATCGAGGATCTGCGCCGCGGCGGCCACAGCCCTCAGAACGCGTAGACCAAATTGACCATTTCGGTCGAGTTGAGAGTCTTGATGCCGGCCGGCGGCCGGGTGTTGTCCTGAATGTCATAGCCCAGGCTCATCGCGAGCTTGGTTGAGATCTTCACCACGAAGGCGAGCCGATTGGTGAGCAGCATGTTTTGCGATCCGGCGTCCACCAGCAGCTTGTCCGTAATCGTCGTGGTGGAGGTGATTTTCTCATCGTAATTGATACCCGCGGTGGCGATCGCGTAGTTCTGAACGAGCTGCGGGATGCGCTCCACCACGGCGCCTTGCGCGTTACGGATCAGCAGTTCCGGCCGGGACATCATGTAGCCGGCGCCGAGCTGCGTGCTCAGCGTGATGGATTTGGATTTCAGCACCGCATAGCCGAAGCCGGCCGATAAGTTGCGCTGGTACTGGAAGCCGTCGAACATGTCGTGCTCGTAGCGCAGCGAGCCGAAGGCGAACACGTCAGCGCTAATGCTGCGATTGGTCTGCCACAGGGCCGTCCAGCGCTCGGCGGATACGATGCCCTGGCTCTGTCCGTACAGACCGGTCAGATCGAACATGTGCTTCCAGGGTCCGATGACATAACTGAGATCGAGCGCGAAGTTGCCGGACTTGCCGTGCGCGTTCCCCTGGGAGGCAAGAAAGCCGAGCTGGCCCTTGCCGGTGAACTTGCCCGCAGGGGTCGCGCTCGGCGCCGCGGCGGCCACTGCTGCCGCAGGCACCAGAACCAGGGTGAGAAGGGCCAGGGAAACGGCTTTCATCGAATCGAGCTCCTCGCTGTTCGGGCGTCTTGCGGTCCGGCCGCGCTTGCTCCCGGCGGGTCTGTCGAACCAGTCACCCAGCAGCTCGGATCCACCGATCCGTGCAAATTGGCGCGCCCGACTGGATTGCGCCCCACCGTCCCTGGCGGGCGCCCCTTCGGGGCCGGTGCTGCGCACCGTCCAAACGCGCTCCAGGCGCGTTTGTCGAACCAGCCCAGCAGCTCGGATCCACCGATCCGTGCAAATTGGCGCGCCCGACTGGATTCGAACCAGCGACCTGCAGCTTCGGAGGCTGCCACTCTATCCAACTGAGCTACGGGCGCGCCGCGCAACGGCGCGCGCCTGGCCACGGATGGCCGGGCCGGGGGCTTGTCCAGGGACATGTCCTGCACGGCCCCTTCCGCCGGGGGAAGGCAATGATACGCGGCTCTACGCGCGCCCGTCCACGGAGACGCCGCCGCGGTTCCGGGAGCATGCTCCCGAGACGCCCCGGCGGCCTGCCCGAGCACCGCCCTGCACCCGATCCAGCCTTTGTGCCCGCGAGCGGCTATACTGACGGCTTACCCGTTCACAGATTCCCCAGAGAGGTATCGTGAGCAAGCAGGACTCGCATTTCATCCGAGTGTTCAGCCTGGTCATAGGCACTCTGGCGACGGTCGCCATCGTCTTCTTCATCGTCGCCCGCTACGTCGGCGCCCACACGCAGGAACGGGAAGTCTTGTCGGAAACCGAGTACATCCACACGCCGCAAGGGAATGTCGCGCCGTCCAAGGCGAAGGCGGGCGTCGGGCGGAGCACTGCCGGCCCGGCAGGCGCGCCCGCGGCGGGCGCCTCGAGCGGCGGCCTCAGCATGCCGAACACGGGCAAACATTAGAGCGCACCTGTGGCGCCTGCCCCGAGCCTGGCCTCGCGGGAACACCCAAGGCCGGCGGTTCGAACCGAGGGGATGCGGTGCTCAAGCGGGCACTCAACGACGTGGCGTCGCGGGTCGATCCGCGGATGATCAAGGGCAAACCGAAGTAAGACACTCCCGGTCCAGGCAGCGCAGCATCACCGCCTCGCCGAGCTGCGCGGCGGTGATGTCGCCGGCGCCGGAGTCCAGATCGGCGATGGTGCGAGCCAGCTTCACGATGCGCTGGCGGGCCCGCGCCGAGAGATGGAAGCGCGCGACGGCCTGCTCCAGCAGGCGCTCGCCCGCCGCATCGGTGGCACACCAGCGCTCGCAGTGCTCGTCGGTCAGCTCCGCGTTGCAACAGCCCTGACGCGCAATCTGGCGCGCCCGGGCGCAGGCGACGCGCTCGGCGAGCGTCGCACTGTCTTCGCCGCGCGCGGCGCCGGCGCTGAACGCTCCAGGCTCGGGCCGATCCACCGGGACGTGAAGATCGAAGCGCTCGAGCAGCGGACCGGAGAGCCGAGCGCGGTACCGGGCGACCTGCGCCGGGGTGCAGCGGCATGGGATCTGCTCATCGCCCTCGTGGCCGCACGGACAGGGATTCATGGCGGCAATGAGCTGAAACCGCGCCGGATAGGTCGCGTGCACTGCCGCGCGTGACACGTTGACGACGCCGGCCTCGAGCGGCTCGCGCAGCGCCTCGAGCGCCCGGCGGTCGAACTCGGGAAGCTCGTCGAGAAACAACACGCCGTGATGTGCCAGGGTGACTTCTCCGGGGAGCGCGCGGGCGCCGCCGCCGACCAGTGCCGGTACGGAAGCGGTGTGATGCGGCTCGCGAAACGGCCGCTGTCCATAGCGCTCCAACCGGAAGCCCGCCTGGCTAACCGAGGCGATGGCCGCGCAATCGAGCGCTTCGACGTCCGTGAGCGGCGGCAGAAGCGTCGGCAGGCGCCGCGCCAACAGAGTCTTGCCGCTGCCGGGTGGACCGATCAGCAGCAGGTTGTGGCCGCCGGCCGCGGCAATCAGGAGCGCCCGCTTGGCGCGCAGCTGGCCGCGCACATCGCGCAGATCCGGCCGATGCGCCGCCCCCGACCCCGAGGATCGCGACCCTCGGTGCAGGGGCAGGCTGTGGGCTCCGGACCAGTGTGCGCACACTTCGCGCAGGTGCGAGGCCGAGCGCACCGGTGTGCCGGCGATCAGCGCTTCGTCGAGATTGGCCGCGGGCACGATGAGCTCGTGGCCGGCGCGCCCCGCGTGAGCGGCGGCGAGCAAAATGCCGCGGACCGGCCGTATTTCGGCATCGAGGCCGAGTTCGCCGTACACCTCGCACGGGGGCGCTGCGGGCTGCGCGGTCAATTGCCCGGATGCCAGCAGGATGCCGATGGCCATCGGCAACTCGAAGCGTCCCCCGTCCTTGGGGATCTCGGCCGGGGCGAGATTGACGACGATGCGTCCGGCGGGAAACTCAAACCCGCAGGACAGCAGCGCGGCACGGACCCGCTCGCGGCTCTCCCTCACCACGGGAGCCGGCAGCCCGACGATGTGAAACACCGGCAGGCCGCCGGCCAACGTGACTTCCACCTGCACGAGCGGCGCCGCGAGGCCCACCTGGGCGCGGCAGATCAGTCGCGCGAGCGAGAAGAACATCGCGCACGCCAGCGGCGCTCAGCGCAACCGGCATCACGTGCCGGCCGGCGGGGCACCCTCGAGCGCCGCCAGCCGAGCCTCGAGCTCGGCAAGCCGCTCCCGCGTGCGCTGCAGCACACGGGTCTGTGTATCGAATTCCTCGCGGGTCACCAGATCGAGCTTGCTCAGGCTGGCACGCAACACGGCCCGGAAGTTGGTCTCCAGATCCTTTTGCACCGCACGCACGGCCGGCGGGACGCTCTCGGCGAGCCGGCTGGCAATCGCATCGATACCGAAAAAATCTGTCATCACTCACCTCACATGCCCTGTATTGGGGCGAAGCGCCTCGCGCCGGGCACCGAAACAGTGCGCGCACTAGGCGCCAAAACGCTCAAGCTCCTGAAACAACGACGAAAATCTCGGTGGCACGGTTTCTGCACCAGCGCCCGCGTCATCAGCTTACGCGCGTCCCGGCCGATCGTGCAGCCCGAATTGCGGCGAGATCGGCCAAAAACGCGCGATTCAACCGTACCGCTCGGGAGACAACGTGCACAGCGCTACAAAGACCCCCAGGTCCTTCGTATCGAAGGCGGCCCTCCTCCTCGCGGCACTCAGCCCGTCGATGGCCCACGCGGGCACCGCCGTGCCGAACAAGGGCGACACGGCGTGGATGTTGACCTCCACCGCCCTGGT
>JAJZMI010000195.1 GCA_021798335.1 Pseudomonadota bacterium
GCGAGTTCGAGCCTCGTTTCCCGCTCCAAAATTCCTTAGCTTACAGACACTTGCGCGGCGACCCTAGGTTCGCTCAGGGAATTCTCAGGAAATATTTCCTGACCCTGAGACGAGGCTCCTGCGCGATTGCCGGACGCTCATGCCGTCGAACAGACGGGTCTGGGCGCGGGCCAGATCCCGGGCTTTGTAGAAGGCCTTCGATGCGCAATCGGGAAGCACTTGAGCGGGGTGCTCCATGCGGCCTCCCTCCAGCGCGCCGCCCGCACGCCCGGTTCGCCGATCCGGCTCGCGGTGCACGATAAAGGGACACCGGCCGAGTCGCAGGCTCGAGCGGCTGCGCAATCTGGTCAGCCATCTGAAGTGCGTCGATGGGGCGTTGTACGACCTTCAGGCAGTCCCCGAGCCGCTCCAGGGCGCCTGTATCGTCCTGCACGACGCAGTCGAGAATCTCGGCGCGCTCCATAGCCGGCTCGAGGAGTGGTCCATCAAGGCCAGCCGCGAGGCCCGCTACGCTGGCGCCCCCGAGTTGCACGATGCGCGGGGTGCCGAGCTGCCCGAGGCACTGGCAGCACACCTTGCGGACCAACAGGATCGGGCCCGGGAATTGCAGGACCTGCTCAGCACCATGCTACGGGACCCCCAACGCAACGACGACGGGATACTGACGATCGCGCTGCGCGAGGCGCGTGCGTTGAATCTGGCGCTCGATCGCGTGTCGCTGCTCGGGGCGCTGGAGGGCCAGTCATGAGCGCCGTCGAGGTGCCCGCCGTGATCGCCGGCGGCGTCCCAGTCGGTCGGCTCGCCAGGGCGTTGGCCGAGGCCGGCCCGCGGACTCACTACGATTCCGACAGGCGGGCGCTTGTGATTGAGCCCAAGGAGCGGCGCAATGTGGCCGATGCGTTGGTCGGAATGGCTTGGTTCAATGGCCTGAGCCGCTCGGAGCGCGCCTACTGGCTCGACGTGGCAGGGTCAGCCTGCCCGGCCGCAGCCTGGGCGGCCTTTCAGTCGGGGGTGCCGGGGCCGTAGCGCAGCACAGGAGCCGCACGAGAGCGCCGCCTTCGGGCGGCGTTTTCGTTTGTGACGCGGTTCCGGGCGCCGTCGTCCACGAGCCGTTTACTTTGTCCGCCATTGGCGTATAGTGGCGCCGATGATTTTTATCGAGTCTGAGGCGTTCGAGCAGGTTCGCGAGCGCTACCTCGATGACGATCAGTACGGGCTGCTGCAAGCGGCGCTGATGGCAAACCCTGACGCAGGCGATTTGATCCCTGGCGCCGCGGGTGTGCGCAAGGTGCGCTGGGCCGTGGACGGCAAGGGCAAGCGGGGCGGCCTGCGGGTGATCTACTACTGGATCACCGCGCGCGGTCATATCCTGCTGCTCACGCTCTACCGCAAGTCGGAAGTGACCGACCTGTCGCCCAAGGAGCGCAAGGCGCTCGGCGTGCTCGTGAAGACCCTGAAGTGAGGCTATCCATGGCTACTACGAAGCGAAACCTGTTTGAGGAGATTCGAGCGGGGCTCGAGTCGTACCGCGATCATCCGCGCGCCCTCACGCGCCGCGAGTTCTCGGCCCCCGACGTGAAGAGCGTACGGGAGAAGTTCGGCATGTCCCAGGCCGACATGGCCACGTTCCTGAACGTTAGCAAGCGCACGCTCGAGAACTGGGAGCAGGGGCGCCGCGGACCAACGGGGCCCGCGCAGACGCTGCTGCGCATCATGGAGCGCGAGCCGAAAGCCGTGCGCCGTGCGCTGCGCGACGATCGAACCCACGCTGCCGCGTAGTCAGTCTCGCCGCCCTGCTCGAAGGGCGCGGCGTTTTCGTTTGTCTGACATGGCGCTATGCTCCAGGCACTCGCGACTACGCAAACTGGAATTGGGGACGGTATGCGGAGCAAACATCTTGAGCCTACCAAGATTGACGGCCACGTCACTCTTTCCCACCGTGGCAAAGACTACACGGCGAGCTGGAGCGTCTCTAAAGGCATCATCACTGTCCGGCACCCCGAACTTGGGCCGAAGTCCACTCACTGGCACGGTGCGCCGAGTGGTGCGCTCGCTCACGGGTCCGCCGGCAAGAGAGTCTCCGACAGGTGCAGAATCGCCAGACCTGCCGCCCGCGGTCGGATGTTCGCAGGCGCGATTATCCTTCCTTGCAGTGAGTCGAGGGTCTGGGCGACTGTCTCCGGATGACGGTGACCATCCCTCACACCGGCCCGCCACCGAGCGCCGAGCCGCGCCTGCTCGGGGATGAGGCCCGCTTCCACCGCCGGTATCGGCTGCCGATCGAGCGGCATGCCGACCGGCTGCGCGCCGAGGCGCTGGCCACGCGGCTCGCCCCCTGCCTGCCTGCTGCGGCGGACCAAGGACGCCGTGGCGCGCGAGTTGCCGCCGAAGTCACTGATGATCGTGACCATCGCGCTCGAAGAGCGGCAGCGCGATTTCTACGACGCCATCCGCCTCGCCTCACACCGGCGCATCCGCGAGATCCTCGAGCGTCAGGGACTCGAGCGCAGCCGGATCACCATCCTCGATGCGTTGCTGAAGCTGCGGCAGGTCTGTTGCGACCCCCGCCTGGTGGCCGGCGCCACGCAAGAGGCGATCCCGTCCGCGAAGCTCGAATGGCTTGCCGCCGCGCTGCCGGAGCTGGTTGCCGAGGGGCGGCGGATCCTCCTGTTCTCCCAATTCACCTCCATGCTGCGGCTGATCGAAGCGAAGGTGCGCGAGCTTGACATCCCCTACTGCCTGCTCACGGGCAAGACGCGTGAGCGCGCCGCGCAGGTCGCGAGATTCCAGTCAGGTGGTGCGCCGCTCTTTCTGATCAGCCTGAAGGCGGGCGGCACGGCTCTGAACCTCACCGCCGCCGACACGGTGATCCATTACGATCCCTGGTGGAATCCGGCTGCCGAGGCGCAAGCCACCGACCGCGCGCATCGCATCGGCCAGAGCCGGCCGGTGTTCATCTACAAGCTGATCGCGCAGGACAGCGTCGAGGAAAAGATGCTCGCGCTGCAGGAGCACAAGCGCGCGCTCGCCGCAGGGGTCCACGCCGCAGCCGCCTGCTCGCCTGCCGCGCTGACCGCGGCCGACCTCAAGCGGCTGCTGACCCAATGAGCATGACGGGCGAGGCGCAGGCGCAGGTCGATGCGCTCCTGCTCGAGCAGGGTGCGTTCGCGCCGCTCGAGCTGCTGCTGGCCACTGGACGGCTGCTCTACGCCGATTACGAGGCATGGCGGCGGGGCGAGGTCGCGAGGCTCGATGAGGTGTTGATGGGCCGGCGCGAGGCGGTTCGCGAGGAGCTGGAGCAGGCGGCCGCCTATGCGCGCGCGCTCGGGCTGGCCGAGCAGCGGCAGGAATTCCTCGCCCCTGATGATTCCGGCAGTCGGTCTGGCGCGGCGCGCATCAGCGCTGACGAGCGCCTGGCGGCGCTGATCGCAACCCGTTACGTGACGGCGCGATCGGCGCCGCAGATGGATCTGTTCTTCGACAACCCGGTGGCCGCGCTCGTCAACGGCCTGACCCAGTCGATCGCCGCCCTGGATGCGCACGAGGCGGCGCGTCGGCTCAACCGCCTCTACTGGCAAGAGCCCAATCATCCCGACCTGCCGGCGTTCGATCGCTTGCTCGCGGCGCTCGAGCGCTTGGGCCGTCCGATCGCCGACTGTGGCGAGGAGTTGGAATTCATCACGGCAGTCGCGCCGGAGGCTTGGCGCCTGCTCGGCGCGCGGGCGAGGGATCTGCTGGTGCCGTTGTGGCGGCATCTCGCCGAGGCGCTGGGTGCAACGCCTTATTCGCCGCATACGCCGATGCTGCACGCAAGCTACGCGTGGCGCGAGGCCCAGGGGTGGGCCGAGGTGGCGGCGAGCGTGCTCGAAGAGCCGCAATGGTGGTGTCACGTGCCGCTTGCCGTGCGCCTGATCGAGAGCGGCCTGCGGCGGCGGCGGCGAGGGGAGGCGCTGTTCGCATGGTTTCAACTGTGCTGGCACGCGCCGGAGCGGGTCGCGGAAGCGCTCGAGGCGTTGAAGTTCCCCGACCTGCAGGCTCCCTGGCAGCGGTTTCTCGAATGGGAGGACGGGTTGTTCGAGGCGGCGGGCGGGTCTGCGCCCGGGCCGGCCGATTTTCCCGCCTGGATGTTGCTGGAAGAGCCGGCGCTCGCGCGGCGAGTGCCGCAGGAGTTGCCCGTGGGCGCGAGCGCCGGCGAGGAACGCTATCGGTGGGTGCATCGCTGGATTGCCGCCCGAGAGGCCGGGCGCGCAGCCGAGGAGATGACGTTGCGAAAGACGCTCAAGGAACGTCAGCCCGCGCTCTTCGCGAAACTCTTGCAGGCAGTGGAGAAGGACTCGGGGTAGGAGCGACAGCCCAGTTTGCCGGTACCTGAACCCGTTCCTGAATCCTGCGGATCGGCAGAATTTGGGCGTAATCCCGGCTTTCGCGCCATTCAGTGCGTGGGTAGTCAGGAGGGACCTGCTGTCCGCAGGCCGCTCGTGGGCCAGATCCCGCGCGTTGTAGCAGGCCTGCGATGGGCAGTCGGGCGGCACTCAAGCGGGGCGCCTCAGAGGGCCTCCCTCCAGCGCACCGCCGATCGCCGTAGTGCACGATAAAGGGCCACCTGCCGACGCGCAGGCTCGGGCGATGAGCTTCCATCAGGACGTTGCGCACGTCGTCCAATCGCCTCCACCCTTTCGGCCGATTCCAAGGCGATCCAGGACCCACCGTCGTCGCCGGAATCCTGCGATGCTACGCCGGGCTTTGCGGCAACAGATCTTCCAGCGCGTGCAGGGTCTTTTGCGGGAAGCGCTCCAACGGATAGTACTGCGTGATGATACGAAGCGCGTGCTCGTGCGACTGAACGGCCAGAAGACGCAGGAGGAATCGGACGTCCTCCTCGTCATGGAACTCGGCTCCGATGCGCATTGCCAGGCACTTCATCGCGAGCAGATACTCGGGTTGTGCCGTCATGACCCGCAGGTGATCGAGCTCGAGAAAAGGGGCGAACTCGCCCTGGGCGCTCATGAAGCCCTTCACGGCGTCGTTGAGCCAATGAGCGTCGATTCCGGCCTTGATGGCCGCGCGAGTTGCGGCCTCGCGGACCTTTTCGGGCGGCCGGAAGAAGGCATCGACGTCGCCCGTCGAAGCGCGCGCGCCGTACGCCAGGCACATGACGGCGCCGCCCACCAGGAACACCTCGCCAAAGATATCGGCCTGACGCAGCTCATGGTTCAGAAGCTCGAACAACCGGCGCAGATCCGCCTTGCTCAGCGCCGCCATCTGAGGCCTACACCTGCTCGCCGACGCTCGAGTCGATGAAGATGTTGCGCCGGCGGAAGGGTGCCGGCGAGTGTGTCAGCAGGTACAGGCGTAGCGATGGAAGCGCGGAGCCGAATGCCGGCTCCGGCAGCGCCTCGGTCCGGCCGGTCCACGGGGGCACCGGCAGGCCACGCATGTTGCAGGCCGTCTCGGTCATGGCCGCCACATAAGCGGCAAGAAACGGCGGGAGCGCGGCCTCTGGTGCGGCCGCGACCGCCTGGCGCAGTTCCGCGGCGGTGAAGCCCGAGAGCAGGGAGTTGATCTCGGCGAGCGCGAAGGAGGGTTCGCCGGGGCCGGTCAGTGCGGCGACGGCCGCCTGAAACGCCGCCGCGGGCGCGGGTAGTACGCGGCTCAAAACATACGCCGACATGTCCATGCCCGCACGCCGGGCCGCGCGGCGGATTGCCGACTTTTCCTCCCTGGATACGCGCAGTTGCAGCTGCGAGAGCTTCGGGGGCCTGTTCATGAGGGCAGCATGTCGCGCAACGATCGACTTGTCAATACTATTGTATTGACGTATGTCGGATGCGGTCCGGGCCGACCCTGTCGGATGATGGTGACGAGCAGGCCGCGCCGGTCGGGCTGTTCGGGTACGGTCACCTGCGCCCACACGCGGGTCGTCCATTTCTGAGCGCAGCGGTTGCGGTGTGGCGCTTGCAGGTGCTGCGCACCGCTCTCGAGGGCACACGGGCTCGCGGCGCCCGGTGAGCGGGAGGCGCAGGCCCTCACCGGCTGCAGTGATGTTCTGCTGCGCCGAGGGTGGCACGGCCTACGGGCGTGAGGATCGTGGCCGGCATCAGTAAATCCATGGCAGGAGGCGCCAGGTGCGCGCGAAGTAATCGTCATATTGCGTCCCGAAATGCTTGCGCAGCAACCGCTCCTCGGCGTGGATACGGGGAATGATGGGGATCAAACTCAGCAAAGAAATCAACACCCCCACGATCGAGCGGAACACGAGAGCCCAGCCGACCACGGAGACGAGCATGCCCAGATAGCTCGGGTTGCGGACGAGTCGGTAGATGCCGCGCGTTTCGAGCTTGTGCTCGGCCTGGATGGCCACCAAGCACCAAGCCGCTGAAGCGAGTCTTCAACACGAAGACGGGAATGAGCCTCAATGCGCAGCCGGCCCGGGGCTGCCGAGGTCCGTTGTCAGCCGCGGGCAAGTAGGACACCATCGACGCCAGCACCGCGGGACATGTAAGAAGCCGGGGGTGGAATCCAGGCGGCGAAGTGCGAGGTCGAAACTGACTCTCCACCCAAAAGAGTTAATAAATATCAATAAGGTGGGCTGACTTCTTAATCTCTGAGTAAGGAAGGCGACGGGGCGGTGGGGTGCGCAGCCCGCGTGAGCGAGCGGAGGGTCCCTGTGATTTCGCGACAGGTCTTTATGAGTTCTTGGGGTCGGAATACAATACTTAGATATAGTATAGCGAAAGGATGCCGATGAGCCACATCCAGCGGGACAAGTCGAAACTGCTCTCCAGGGTTCGCCGCATTCGCGGCCAGGTCGAGGCGCTGGAACGGGCGCTCGGGGAGGGACGAGGTTGCGCTGAAGTTCTGCAACAGATCGCCGCGGTGCGCGGGGCCGTCAATGGTCTGATGCTCGAGGTCCTGGAAGAGCATATCGAGACCCATGTTGCCAGTGCGCAAATCGCCACGGATGCCGAGCGCCGTGAGGGTGCCGAGGAGCTCATCGAAGTGATGCGCACGTATTTGCGATAGATGTGTCACGACCCCGGCGGAAGCAGGTAATCCGATGAAGGCAGTTCAATGAGCGAACAGCAGGGCACCCGCGCAGATGCAGGGGTGGACCCGGCGCGGGCGAGAGCCGTATCTGCCGGCGAAGGCGCGCCTGCGGGCTCGCAGGACGCGCTGGCGCATCCGGCCGATGACGAGCATGGCGCGCGGCACGCGCTCGAGTGGACGGAAGGCGCGCGCATCGTCCTGGTGATGCTGGCGGCCGCGGCAGTGTGGTTTCGGGTATGGGAGCCGCTGAGGGCAGTCAGCGTCATTGGAGTCTTGGGTCTGCTCGTCGGCGGCTGGCCGATCTTCAAGGAGGCGTTGGAGAATCTCCTGGCACGGCGAATGACGATGGAGCTGTCGATGACCATCGCCATCGTGGCGGCGGCGGCGATCACGCAGTTCTTCACCGCGCTCGTGATCACGCTGTTCGTGCTCGCCGCCGAAGTCCTCGAGGACATGACGGTGGCGCGCGGCCGGCGCGCGATCCGTGATCTGCTCGAGTTCCTGCCGCGGGTGGTGACGGTTCGCCGCCCCGGTGGCCTCTGTGAGATCGACGCGCAGGCGCTCAATCCCGGCGATGCCGTACTCGTCAACCCCGGCGCCCGCATCCCGGTGGACGGCACGGTGATCGCCGGGCACTCGTTCGTCGATCAGTCGCGGGTTACCGGCGAGTCCCTACCGGTGGAGAAGATGGCGGACGCGGCCGTGTTTGCCGGCTCGATCAATCAGTCCGGTGCGCTCGAGATTCGCGCCGAGCGTATCGGACGTGACACCAGCTTCGGCAAGATCATCGAGGCGGTGGAACAGGCGGAACGCTCCCGGGCACCGGTGCAGCGGCTGGCCGACCGGCTGGCCGGGTATCTGGTGTATTTCGCTCTTGGGGCGGCGCTTCTTACGTACCTGATCACGCACGATATTCGCTCGACGATCTCGGTCATCATCGTGGCGGGAGCCTGCGGGATTGCCGCCGGCACACCGCTTGCGATTCTTGGGGCCATCGGGCGCGCCGCGCGCGGCGGGGCCATCGTCAAGGGCGGACTCTATCTGGAGCAGCTGGGCCGGGTCGATACGGTCGTACTCGACAAGACCGGCACCCTCACTTTCGGTCGCCCCGAGATCCGTGCGCTGCATCCGGTTGCGGGGGCCGAGCCGCGGGCGCTGCTCGAGACGGCGGCGGCGGCGGAGTTGCGCTCCGAGCATCCCCTCGGCAAGACGATCGTGGAGCATGCGCGCGCATTGGGGTGCAGGCTCGTTGAGCCTGAGCGCTTCGGCTATCAGCCCGGCCGAGGGATCGATGCCACGGTCGCGGCGGAACAGGTGCACGTCGGCAACCTTGCCTTGATGCGGGACCATGGCATTTTTGTGCCGGATGCTCTGGTGAAGGCTCATCGGGGCTCGACCGAGGTGTATGTCGCACGGGGCGGGATGCTCCTCGGGGCGATCGAGATCGCCGATCGAGTGCGGCCCGAGGCGCAAAGTGCTCTGGTCGCCATCCATGCGCTCGGCGCGCGTACCGTGCTGCTGACGGGAGATAACCGGGCGGTGGCCGATTCGGTGGCCGCGCAGCTGGGCATCAGCGAAGTGGGTGCCGACTTGCTTCCCGAGGACAAGCGAGCCTACATCGAGCGTCTGGTGGCCGATCGCCACATCGTCGCGATGGTCGGTGACGGGATCAACGACGCGCCGGCCCTGATCGCGGCCCAGGTGGGCGTTGCGATGGGCTCGGGAACCGATGTCGCGCAGGAGAGCGCCGACGTCGTGCTGCTCGGGAACGATCTGGGCAAGGTCGGCGAGACGCTCGCGCTCGCGCGTCGCACTCGGCGCATCATTTGGGCGAACTTTGCCGGTACCCTCGGGGTCGATACGGTCGGTATTGCGCTCGCGGCCGCCGGGCTCCTCAACCCCCTGTTGGCGGCATTCATTCACGTTGCCTCCGAGCTGGCATTCATTCTGAATTCCGCCCGGCTGCTGCCGGGAAGACACCGCCATCGCGCTCGGGCACCACAGGAGCGCGAGCGGGCAGTTGCATCCACCTGAGGGGCCGCGTGTGCGCTTGCGTGCAAGTCCGCCCACGGCGTAGCCTCGATCCGACGCGCTGAATTGGCGCAACGGAATCGAATGTGCCCGAACTCGCCAGGTCCGGTAGAATTCACCGCGAGCACACCGACTGCAGCCCGATGCGGGGGCGTCGCATGCTCATCCTCGTCCCGGAGCTGATCCGAGTGGGTTGCCGCAATCGACTCGCCATTGCGCGCGCAGATCCGCCGGCCGAGATCATTCGCGCGTCATTGCGGCTCGAGGTGCCCGAGTGAGCAGGGAACGTATCCCGCCGATCTGGATTCTCGCCCTGCCGTGGCTGACGTTCGGAATGCTGACCGGTTTCATAATCGTGACGCTGCCGCAGCTGCTGGCCCCGCAAGGCATCTCGGGTGGGCGTATCGCCACCGCCGTGGCGGTCATCCTCTCGCCCATGTTCTGGAACTTCATCTTCGCCCCGTTGATCGACGTTGGCTTCCAGCGCCGTACGTACGCGCTTTTCTTCGGCGTCCTGGCGGTCGCGGTTACAGCATTGACTGTGATACACCACGCCGCGGTCGGGCAAGTGGAACTGATGATGCTCGGCGCCTTCCTGTCCGGGTGCATGTTCCAATCCGCCATCGGCGGCTGGGTGGGCAGTCTGGTCGAGAAGGAGCAAGACAGCCCTCTCGGCGCATGGAGCACGATCTACAATATCTGCGGTGGCGGTGCCGGGATCCTGATCTCGGGTTCGGCGATCCGAAATTTCTTGCCGGGGCCCGCCGCGGTGCTCATTCTTGTCACCTTCCTCGCGCCGCTGCTGGTGTTCTCCCGGATTCCGACGGTGCCGCTGGGTGCGACGCGGGTCCAGGAAAGGGTCGGTCGGTTTTCCCGTGACCTCGTTGCCTTGCTGAAACGCGCGGACGTCGACGTCGCCCTGTGCATGTTCGCGCTTCCGTCGGCCTCGTTCGCACTGTCGAACACGTTGGGAAGTTGGAGCGAGGCGTTTCACGCTACGCCCGCATTCGTCAGCCGGATCGGCGGTGCGGGACTGATTTTCGGCGGCACCGTCGGCTGCGCGCTGGTGCCGCTGCTGGCGAGGCGGCTGCCGCTTCGGCCGCTTTATCTGGCGATTGGCTGTGTGGGTGCGCTCTTCACGCTCAGCCTCCTGCTTCTGCCGCGGGTGTCCTCGACATTCGCGCTCGCCTTCGTCGGCGAGACCTTCTTCTCCTCGGCGGCCATCGCCACGGGCGCCGCCGTCATCTTCGAGGTGATCGGACCGGGGAATTCTCTGGCCGCCACCACGTATGCGCTGCTCATCGCCGCAATGAATCTGCCGATCGACTACATGGAATTCATCGACGCACGGGGCTATGACTGGCGTGGCATTGGCGGCGCATTCGTCACGGATGCCCTGGTGAGCGGCAGCGCCTGTGCGCTTCTGGCGGTCGTCTTTCGCCGCAGACTCCTGCCCGCGCGGCGTACCCGCAGCGGCGCTGAGGCAAGCGCCGCGGGCCGACAGGCCGGAGGCACTGCGGACTGACGCGCCACTCGTCCTTCGGGTCGCTCGCACGACCGACTCAAGGCCGCGGCGAATCGGGGACGGTGAACTTCAGCCGCGCGCATCATGAGTTGTGAATGTCGCACGGGCTGCTCGGCTGATTGCCGGGTGTTCGTTGCGGCTCGAGGAGCGGTTGTCAGTGGTCTATCAGCTCCGGCGAGCGAACAAGTGGCGGACGAAGGCGAGCAGCCAGCGGCAGGAACCGGAGCGCGCCGGGGCGCTCGGCCGTGCCGCGTTGGAATGTGCGGGGGCGGATGTCGCGGGAATCTGCGCGGCAAAGGACTCGAAGAATTTTTCCGCGGTGGCGCCGGCGGCCGCATCGATCAGCCGGGAGCCGATCTGTGCGAGCTTGCCGCCGACCTGTATGGTCGCCGTGTAGCGCAGCCGTGTTTCGCCGGGGTTGACCTCATCGAGCTCCACCCGAACTTGGCCGCGCGCGAATCCTGCCTGGGGACTCTGGCCTTCGAAGTCGAGGCGATACCGGCTGGGCGGCTCGACATCAGCGCGGGTGACCTTGCCCTTGAAGCGTGCGCGGACCGGACCCACCGCGGCGCTCATGACGACGTCGTAGGCGTGTTCTCCGGTCACGGTCATACTTTCGCATCCCGGTACGCTGCGTTTGAGGACCTCGATGTCGTTGAGCAGGCGCCACGCGGTGGCGCGGTCGGCGCCGAGCAGTCGCTCGCCTTTCATTTCCAAGGTCGGCTCTCCCATCGGCTGTGAGTGCTTTGGCCGAGAATCAGGGCCAGGCGCTCCAGCGATTCGAGGTTGTGGACGGGCAGGAAGCGGTCGGCGTTCGGTAGCAGCGCGCGCACGCCGCGCGCCTCGGGCTTGAACGACTCGTAGCGCAACAGCGGGTTGAGCCAGATGAGCCGGCGGCACGAGCGCGAGAGGCGGGCCGCTTCCTCGGACAGAAGCTCGATATCGGCTCGCTCCAGACCATCGGTCACGAGCAGCACGGTAGCGCTCGCGAGCGGCAGGCGGCGCGCCCACGCACGGTTGAAATCCTTCAGGCAGACTCCGATGCGCGTTCCGCCCGACCAGTCCGGTACCAAACGGGCCACGCAGCCGAGCGCTTCGTCCGGATCGCGTGCCGCAAGCTCACGGGTGACAGGGGTCAGTCGGGTGCCGAAGACGAATGCGGCAACCCGCAAGCGCGCGGTGCGCGGGCCGTGCGTGATCGGGCGGTTGATCAGTGCATGAAGAAAGTGCAGGAACATGCGCGAATAGCGTGACATCGACCCGGAGATATCGACCAGGGCGATCACCGGCTCGATGCGGGTGATGCGCATCCGCCGCGGCAGTACGAGGAAATCACCGCCCCGACGGGCGGCGGCATGCATGAGCTTGCGGTGATCGACGCGCCGCCCGCGCATCGAGGCGGTCTCGCGCCGCGAGCGCAGTCGCTTGAGCCCGGGCACAAGTGCCGCGACGGCGTGACCGGCGGCCCTCCATTCCTCGTCCGTCATGGAATCGAAGTCGAGCGTGCGTAACCGCTCGCGATCCGACCAGCTTGGCTGAACCTCGCCGGTTCGTCCGGAGCCGGACGGCTCGGGCACGGTCCGCAGGCGGCCCGGCCAGAGCGCTTCGGCCAACCGCCGGTTGGGCATCCGGTGGGGTTGATGATCCTTCGGGTGGGTGCTGTTCGACGCCGCGGGTTCGGTTTCGGCGCGCAGATCGAGCGCAGCGGTGGGATCACGCCAGAAAGCGTCGAAGGCCTGCTCGAAGAGCGCGCGGTGCTCGATGCGATCGATCAGGCAGGCGCTCAGTATGGAGTGCACGTCTTCGCGTGATTGCACGCCGCCCACCTGCAGCGCCTCGAGCGCGAGCAACGGCCGATCGGTGCCGATCCGCAGTCCCGCCTTGCGCAGCACGCGGGTAAAATGCAGCACGTTTTCGGCGAGACGGCCGTGTCCCGCCTGCGTATCGACCGAGGCCCTCAGCATGGTCGAGGCGCCTCGCCGGTCGCGCACACGGTTTCGAGCAGGCGCCGAGCCTGCGTGCCGCGCACGCGGCCGATGTCGTCCTGATACTTCAGAAGTAGCCCCAGAGTGTCGTCGAGTGTCTGGGGATCGAGCGCCTGCGCATCGAGTGCGATCAGTGCGCGGCCCCATTCGATCGTTTCCGACAGTCCGGGCAGCTTGTACAGGTCCAATGTGCGCAACTGCTGTACGAATGCGACCACTTGCCGGGACAGTGCGGCGCGCGCCTGTGGCAGGTGGCGGCGCAGGATCTCGAGCTCACGCTGCGCATCGGGATAGTCAACCCAGTGATAGATGCAACGCCGCTTGACGGCGTCGTGAACCTCACGTGTGCGATTGGACGTAATGATCACGACCGGCGGCCGCTTGGCCGCTATCGTGCCGAACTCGGGTATGGTGATCTGGAAATCCGAGAGCACTTCGAGCAGGTAGGCCTCGAAGGGCTCGTCGGCCCGATCAATCTCGTCGATGAGCAGCACCGCCGGCGGATCGTGCGGTTGGAGCGCCCGCAGCAGCGGACGCGCGATCAGGAAGCGTTCCGAGAACAGGTCCGAGGCGATCTGCTCGCGCGGCTCCCGGGCGGTTTCGCGCAGGCGGATTTCCAACATTTGGCGTGCATAGTTCCACTCGTACGCCGCAAGACTCGCGTCCAGGCCCTCGTAGCATTGCAGGCGGATGAGCTCGGCCCCGAGGGCGAGCGCGAGCACCTTGGCGATCTGCGTCTTGCCCGTGCCGGGTTCGCCCTCGAGGAACAGCGGCCGCTCGAGTGCAAGGGCGAGGAACACCGCGGTCGCCAGTGGTCGGTCGGCGACATAGTCGTGCGCCAGCAGCAGCGATCGGGTGTCCTCGATCGAGGCCGGCTTGCCGGGCTGCCGTGTCACGGACGGAGGCGGCTCGGCCTCATGCGAGTGCCTGCGTCACTGCACGCCGCGTCAATACGGGAATGAGATGGGCACGATATTCAGCGCTACCGTGCAGGTCGGCGTTCAATGTATCCGCCGGCATCGTGATGTCGTGCAGAGACTCAGGCGCAAAGCGCTTGGCGAGAGCTTGCTCCAGTGCCGCCACCCTGAAGGCACAAGGGCCCGCACCGGTGACGGCGACGCGTACCGATTTGCCCGTCAGCGAGACGAATACCCCGACGAGAGCGAATCGCGATGCCGGCTGCGGGAACTTGACGTAGGCCGCCCGCTCCGGCAGCGGAAATTCCACAGCGGTGAGGATTTCGTCCGGGTCGAGCGCGGTTTCGAAGAGTCCTTTGAAGAAAGAGTCGGCAGGGATCGCGCGCCTGTCAGTCCGTATCTCGGCGCCGAGGCCGAGCACCGCAGCGGGGTAGTCCGCCGCCGGGTCGCTATTGGCGAGGGAGCCGCCAATAGTGCCGCGATTGCGGACCTGCCGGTCGCCGATGCCTGCGGCAAGGTGTGCGAGCGCCGGTACGTGTTTGCGAACCTCCGGCGAGTTGGCCACTTCGGCGTGCGAGGTCATCGCGCCGATGCGCAGCGACCGTCCTTCGAGGCGTACCCCGCGCAACTCGGGCAGTCCGCCAAGGTCGATCAACGCCGACGGTGCAAGCAGGCCGAGCTTCAGGGAGGGAATGATCGATTGGCCGCCGGCGAGCAGCTTCGCGTCCGGATCGTCGCGGGCCAGGCGGGCGACCTCGGCAATGGAGGAGGGCCGGTGGTAGGACAGAGTCGGCATTGCGATTACCTCTTGGCGCGCGCGGCCTCGATGGCCTGCCAGATGCGCAATGGCGTTGCGGGCATATCGAGGTCGCGTACGCCGCAGGGCGCAAGTGCATCGAGCAGGGCGTTGATCACCGCCGGCGGTGAACCGATGGCGCCGGCCTCACCGCAGCCCTTGACGCCGAGCGGGTTGTGCTTGCACGGGGTGCCCTTGACGGTCTCGACTCGAAAGTTTGGTAGATCGTCGGCTCGCGGCAGGGCGTAATCGAGCAAGCTTCCGGTGAGGAGTTGTCCGCTTTCCTCGTCATAGCGGCACCCTTCGAGCAGCGCCTGGCCGATGCCCTGCGCGAGCCCGCCGTGCACCTGGCCCTCCACAATCATGGGATTGACGACATTGCCGAAGTCATCGCAGGCGGTGAATCGGTCGACGCGCGCCGCGCCAGTATCCGGGTCGACTTCCACCTCGCAGACATAGGAGCCCGCGGGAAAAGTGAAGTTGGGAGGATCGTAGAAGGCGTTTTCATTGAGACCGGGCTCGAGCTGCTCGATCGGGTAATGATGTGGCACGTAGGCGGCAAGGGCGATCTCGGCAAAAGTCTTGCTGCGATCGGTCCCCTTCACGCGGAATGCCCCGTCGCGGAATTCGATGTCCTCGTCGCTTGCCTCGAGAAGGTGGGCGGCGATCCGGCAGCCCTTCGTAAGGATCTTGTCGGCGGCCTTGACGATCGCGCTGCCGCCGACAGCAAGAGAGCGGGAGCCGTAGGTGCCCATGCCGAACAGGACCTTGGCGGTGTCGCCGTGCTCGATCTCCACGTCCTCGAGCGGTAGCCCGAACTTGTCCGCCACAACTTGGGCGAAAGTCGTCTCATGCCCCTGACCGTGGCTGTGCGAGCCGGTGAACACGGTGACCTTCCCGGTCGGGTGTACCCGTACTTCGCCGGCTTCGAACAGGCCTGCGCGCGCACCGAGCGCGCCGGCGATGCTCGACGGCGCGATGCCGCATGCCTCGATGTAGCATGAGTAGCCGATGCCCCGCCGTAGCCCGCGCCGCTCGCTTTCCGCTTTGCGCGCCGGGAAGCCGTGCACATCGGCAAGCTCGAGGACACGGTCGAGCGTTGCCTCGTAATCGCCGGTGTCGTAAGTCAGTCCCACCGGCGTTGAATAGGGAAACGTGCGGATGAAGTTGCGCCGACGCAGCTCCGGCGGGTCGATGGCCAGTTCACGTGCCGCGCGCTCGACGGTGCGCTCGAGCAGATAGGTAGCCTCCGGACGCCCGGCGCCGCGGTAGGCATCCACGGGCGCGGTGTTGGTGAATACGGCGCGTACCTGGCAGTGAATGTGGGGAGTCGCGTATTGTCCGGCCAGCAGCGTCGCATGCAGAATGGTGGGGATGCACGGCGCGAAGGTCGACAGATACGCGCCCATATTGGCGATCGTATCCACGCGCAGTGCGAGAAACTTTCCGTCGGCGTCGAGGGCGAGCTCGGCGGTCGTGACGTGATCCCGTCCGTGCGCATCAGTCAGGAAGGACTCGCTCCGCTCGGCGGTCCACTTGATGGGCCGTCCGACGCGCCGGCTCGCCCAGACGAGGGCGGCTTCCTCTGCGTACAGATAGATCTTGGAGCCGAAGCCGCCGCCAACATCAGGCGCCACGACCCGCAGTTTGTGCTCCGGGATGCCGAGTACGAACGCCGCCATGAGCAGCCGTTCGACGTGCGGGTTCTGACTGGTCACGTATAGGGTGTACGAATCGCTCGCCGGGGAATAGTGCGCATTGGCGGCCCGTGGCTCGATTGCGTTGGGAATCAGCCGGTTGTTGACCAACGAAAGACGCGTCACGTGCGCTGCGCGAGCGAAGGCGGCGTCGGTGGCCGCCTTGTCCCCGACTGCCCAGGTGAAGCAGATGTTGTCGGGCGCGATATCATGTACCGATGTGCTGCTCGCTGCCGCCGTTGCCAAGTTGACCACCGCCGGCAGTACGTCGTATTCGACCTCGACCAGGGCGGCACCGGCCTTCGCCTCGCGTGCCGACTCCGCGACGATCAGCGCGATCGGATCGCCCACGTGGCGCACCTTGTCCTCGGCGAGGATCGGGTGCTTGGGCTCCTTCATGGGAGTGCCGTCGATCGAGTGGATGAGCCACCCGCAGGGCACGCCGCCGATGCTGGTGAGGTCTTTCCCGGTGTAGACAGCCAGCACGCCGGGGGCGTCGCGTGCCGCGGCGACATCGACGGATCGGAGGTGCGCATGGGCGTGCGGACTGCGGACGAAGGCGGCGTACGTCTGCCGCGGCAGTACAATGTCGTCGGTATACTGCCCGGTGCCCGTGACGAAGCGGTAGTCCTCCTTGCGCTCAACCGGCTGTCCGATGAGCGGCGCGCGCGTGCTGCTCATGACTGGGTTCCCCTCATGATCGGCGCGGCTTGCATCACGGCTCTGACGATATTGTGATAGCCGGTACAGCGGCAGAGATTCCCCTGCAGGCCCGCGCGGATTTCCGCTTCACTGGCATGCTCGTGGTGCGTCACCAGATCGATTGCGCTCATGATCATGCCGGGGGTGCAGAAGCCGCATTGCAGGCCGTGACAGGCCTTGAAGGCCGCCTGCATGGGATGAAGAGAGCCGTCGGCGGGCGTGATGCCCTCGATGGTGGTGATCTGGCAGCCCTGAACCTGCGCCAGAAGAACATTGCAACTCTTGACGGCGATCCCGTCGACCAGGACGGTGCAGGCGCCGCAACTGGCGGTGTCGCAGCCGACGTGTGTGCCCGTGAGGTGCTGGTGCTCGCGCAGGAAGGTGACGAGCAGAGTGTCGGGGCTGACGTCGGCCGTCACGGCGTTGCCATTGACGTGCAGTCGTATCTGAAGCGACATCAGTGCTCCTTCGGCCTCTTGCGGCGAAAACCGGGCCGAGCAGACGGGGCCATGATCCTACAAGGCTTGCGATTCGGCAAGCGGGCCGGCGGCGGAATTCAGCGGCGAGGGTGCCGAGGGCGGCAAGCCCGTAGGTGCGGGGCGTGTGCTTGCTGGAGCACTGCTCGAATGGGGACAAGCTCGGAACGGTCCATCCGAGCGCCAGCCTGTTCGTGCAGCGCGTACGGTATTCGAAGCAGCGGGCCCCGGGGCGCTGCTGCAGGCGTGTAGGCAAAGTCATCCGCTTGCGCCAGCAAGCGTGTGTTGTTTCGGAGCGGATTTGGGGTGGCGCCGAATCCCTGATCCGGGGTCTGCGGCGCGTTCTTGCGCACCCCGTCGCCGCGGGCCGCTGCGCCATGCCCTGGGGATCGATGAGCGGAGCCTGAACCAGCGGCGTGCAGCATTGCGGATCCGCGGCGCGAGGTGATCGACCGGGCGGGCCCTGCGTGCGGCACATGCGGGCGATTTGAATCGGATACCTGATTATTTGTATGATCCGGGACGTCCTGTTGGGTCTCCCCATTCAGGGCTCGGCGGATGCTTGGTAGAGCTCAGCTTCACGCTTCCGGGGGTGTGGTTCCCCGCGCAGCGGCATGGAAGCTGATGACTCCTGCCGGTCCGCCCACGTGGGCGGGAGTTCATCTACTTTTGAAACGGCAGGCTTATGTCATCGAATACCCAGATTCAGTCCATCCGCGCCATCGAGATTCTCGATTCCCGAGGCTTTCCTACCCTGCGCGTCACGGTGCGCCTCCAGGACGGCACTTCGGGCGCCGCATCGGTGCCCTCGGGCGCCTCGACGGGCGAAAACGAGGCGGTAGAGCTGCGCGACGGCGATGCGCGGCGCTATGGGGGCAAGGGGGTGCTCAAGGCGATTGCCAACGTCAACGAGATCATCGGTCCGCGCTTGATCGGTTTCGAGGCCTCCGCTCAAGCGCGCATCGATCGCCTGATGTGCGATCTCGACGGCACCCCCAATAAAGCAAAGCTCGGGGCAAATGCCATGCTCGGCGTGTCGCAGGCAATCGCCCGGGCTGCGGCGAACCTGCGGCGGATGCCGCTGTATGCGTATCTTGGCGGGGCCGGTGCGCGGCGTCTGCCGGTGCCGATGATGAACGTGCTGAACGGGGGCAAGCATGCCGATTCGAGCCTGGATTTCCAGGAATTCATGATCGTTCCGCGCGGTGCGTCGAGCTTCGCCGAGGCGATGCGCTACGGGTCCGAGACGTTTCAGGCATTGAAGAAGCTGCTGCACGAGCGCGGCTTGAGCACGGCGGTCGGTGACGAAGGCGGTTTCGCGCCGGCGCTCAAGAGCAATGAGGAGGCCTGCGAGCTGATCGTCAAGGCGATCGAGCGGGCGGGCTACAAGCCGGGCTCGGACATTGCCATCGCGCTCGATCCGGCGGCGAGCTCGTTCTACGAGCAAGGGCAGTACCAGCTGACGCGCAGCCGCCAAGGTAACAAGACTTCAGCGGAGATGATCGCGCTGTATCGAGCCTGGGTGGAGCGCTACCCGATCATATCAATCGAGGATGGTCTGGCGGAGAACGACTGGGAAGGCTTCAGCACGATGACCGCCGGAATCGGGGATCGCATCCAGATCGTGGGTGATGACATCCTGGTGACCAACCCGCGATTCATCCGCCGTGGCATCGCCGAGCATACCTGTAACGCGGCCTTGATCAAGCTCAACCAGATCGGGACGGTGACCGAGACCATCGAGGCGATCGAACTGTGTCGCAAGGCGGGCTGGGGCTACGTGGTCTCGCACCGCTCCGGAGAAACCGAAGACAGCTTCATCGCGGATTTTGTGGTGGCCATGGGTGGAGGTCAGATCAAGACAGGTTCGCTCTGCCGTTCGGAGCGCATGGCGAAGTACAACAGGCTGCTCGAGATCGAACAGGAGTTGGGCGAGGCGGCTGTCTACGGCATGTGATGTCATGTGCCCGCGAGGCATCCCCGGGAAAGGGTGTCTCGCGGACCCGGCCGGCACCACGCTGAGACGGCCTGATGCGGGAGCGGGCCGAGGCGGACAGTCTCGTTCCCGCCCGAACGCGGCCGCGACCTCGGTCGGGCTCGCGGGGCAGGGGGGCGCCAAATCGCATTCCCGTCTCGGTCGTTATCCTTCATCCGCCCCACGTAGCGCAAAACTCGTTGTCAATTCGCCTGTGACCCTCGCTAGCACGAAGCGGTCATTCCGATTCGAACACGATCACCGTGGCGCGCCACCGGATGGCATTCTTCGTTCCGCCGCGCCACGTAGACGTCAAATAGGCGGCATTGCTCGCGCAGTCGGTTTTAGAAGACCCTGCGCATCCGTTGCGCGGTGCGCTGTGCTCGTACAAATAAAAACAGCTTCTCCCGCTTCTCACGGCGTAGAGTTGCGGACCCAAGTGTCTGTCCGAGATGCAAAGGCAGAGAAACCTTTCGCATCATGCGCCACGGAGTGCCACCCGGCGCTGCCACCGCGACGTGATTTTGTGCATTCAAACGCAACGCGCCCGTCGGTCCCTCTGGTGTGAATGCACTTTGAGTTCTATGCGTAATCATCAGAAAAAACGAGTATTAGTTTCCGTGTGTGACCGGCGAACCGGGGGCAGGCATAGTGCTCGAGGTGGTCTTGAACATCAAGATTGCGGGGGGCAAGACATACGGAGGATACCGGATGGGGCGTACCTGCCGGGCGCGCTCCAGGGGTGTCGATCCGGGCGTCTTGCCGCCAGCGCTGCCCGCGAGGTCCTTGCGGGCGCGGACGGGCGCTGCGCCGGCTTACCGCAGAGTCAGGGCGAGAATGACGATCAGCAGTATGCCGATCAGTCCGAGGTAGAGGTTCATATCGCCTGATTGCAGCGCGCGGAGCCAACCGGCGAGTCGCCAGACGGCGCGCCGAATCGGAGCGAATAACGCTGGACCGAATACATCGGCGACAGAGTGTTCGAAGTCCAGTTTGTGAACGAAATAGGACACCGCGCGGTGCTCGCGCGCGGTATCCAGGGTGGGACGGTAGATGAAGCTGTAGAACGTGCGCATCGCATTGGAGAACGTGAGCGCGGTGGTCGCGGAGCGATTGGGATCTTCCTGCATCCCGCCGTACCACACTGGCGCGCGGCGCACGGCGTGGCGGCGGCCGTTGAGAAGGAGCAGCAGCGGTACGATCGCGAGCAGCGGCATGACGATGACGAGCAACGAAGGGGAGATGAAGGCGAATTTGGCTGTCAGGGGCACGAGAAGCCAGCCGGTCGTCATGGCGCGCGCCGCGTCCACACCGAATTGTGCGACGTTGGCCTCCGCCAGACCGTGCAGCCAGATCGGCATCCCGACGGCGGAGCCCAGCACGGCGATGCCGAGGATGAACACCGCGGCGTCATATCCTCGCCCGAGCCGAGCGGTGCGCGTCTTGGGCCCGTCACCCAGCAGTCCGATGCCGAAGGCCTTGACGAAGGTTGCGAGCGCGACTGCCGCTGTCAGGGCCAAGCCGGCGCCGGCCAGCGCAAGAGTGAGCCGGCCGGCGACGGTGCCGAGGTGGAAGCCCTGGAAGACGGTCTGGAAGGTGAACCATTCGGTCACGAACCCGATCTGTGGCGGCATTGCCGCGAGACTCATGGTGGCAAAGAGTGCCCCGATGCCGAATATCAAGCTCGTTCGGCGCAGCCAGCCGCGCTGGGCAATCCGGTAAGTGCCCCCGGCGACGTACACGCCATCGGCGCTGAGGAACAGTCCACCCTTGGCGAGCGCGTGTCCCGACAGATGTAGCACGGCGACCGTCCAGGCCAGCCCGGCGAGGGCAGTCTCGCCTGCGGCGCGAAACAGCAGACTGGCTCCGAGCGTCGTTACGGCGACCGCCGCGTTCTCGGCCGTGGAGAACGCGAGCAGGCGCCGCCAATCGTCCTGTTGGAAAGCATAGAGCGCCCCGAGGATCGCCGTCAGCGTCCCGATGGCGGTGACGAGGATCCCCAGAACGAATAGCCCGCCGCCGAGAGCGAGCCAATCGACGAGCGTGCGCGACAGCGCGAAGAATGCGGCATTGAGAATTACGCCGGAGAGGATCGCGCCCGTGGCGCCGCTGCCGTTGCCATAGGCGTGCGGAAACCATTCGTAGAATGGGAGCAATCCGAGCTTGGCCCCGAACCCGATCATCATCAGCAGTCCGATTGCCATGCGAGTGCCGGTGGACAGCGTGTGCGCGCTGAAGGCGAAGCCGGCAAATGCAACGGCCCCTCCGGCATGTCGAGCCAGGAGCAGCAGTGCGAGCAGGATCGCGACCGTGCCCACCTCGAGCAACGCCAGCATCTGCAGCGTTGCGCGTCCGGCCTCGATCGAGGTGCTCTCCGCGAGGATCATGATCGCGCCGCCGAGACTCATCAGCTCCCAGGAGATCAGGAACGAGTACGCGTCCTGGACTCCGAAGATGCCGAGGGTGCCGAGCAGCGAGAGCGCCGCGCCGAAGAGCCAGGCGGGTCGCGCGTGGCGGATGGGAGTGCCGAGCGCCACGGCGAGCGCGGCGGGCAGGAGGCCGAAACCCATCAGCCAGAGCGCCTCGGGCGAGTAGTGCAGGCGCACCGCCTGGCCGGCCAGCGAGATCGGCAAAGTCAGCCAGCCCGCGCCGAGCGGGAGCGCGGCGATCGCCGCCCAAATCCCGACGGCGGCTCCGAGCGCAATCAGCCAGCGGGCCACAGCGCTCGCGCGCAGCAGCGCGAGCAGCAGCCCAGCGGTCCAGAGCCAAAATACCACCCGCAGCAGTTCAGGCATAAGGCTCTCCGGCCGTCGAGTCGCACGAGTCCAATTGACCGCCGCGCACGCGCTGGGGTGTCCGCTGAAGTAGCATCAGCAGCGCGTGGATGATCGCGGGCGGATTCGGCGGGCAGCCGGGGAGGTACATGTCCACGGGCAACACGCCCCCGAGCCCGTTGCCGCACGCATAGCCGCCGCCGTTGGTTCCGCCGGAAACCGCGCAGGTGCCAGCGGCCATCACGAAGCGCGGTTCGGGCATGGCTTCGAAGGTCTCGAGCAGAGGTCCGCGCATCGCGTAGGTGACCGGGCCAGTGACCAGCAGCAGGTCGGCAAAGCGGGGCGATGCGGTAAAGAACACCCCGAGCCGATGCAGGTTGTAGTAGGGGTTGTTGAGCGCCTGAAGCTCCGACTCGCAACCGTTGCAGGAACCGGCATCGACATGCCGGATGTGCAGGCTTCGTCCGAAGACGCGGCGGATCTCCCGCTTCAGCCCCACACCCTCGGGCGAAGCGGCGGCCCGGCGCCAGATCAGGTCCTCGCGCGCGCCGGTGCCGAAGGCCCAGTCATTAGATGAGGCGAAGGCGCCGGTCGGACACGCCTCGACGCACATCTGGCAAACGACGCAGCGTCCATAGTCCACGCTCAGGCGCTCTCGGTCCTCTCCCGGAACTAACTTTATCGCGCCGGGCAGGCAGGCATCGGCACACTCGCGGCAACCGTCCCTGCAGCGATCGGGATCGAAGCGCGGCATGCCGAGGAAGGCGGTCTGGCCCGGCTCGGCGCCTTTCCCGCGCCAGCGTGTCGTCACTTTGCCCTGGGTCAGTCCAAACACGGTCCATGGCACGGTCGCTTTCAGAGTCATCGGTGCGCTCCTTCAGCGGGCACAGCCGGACACCGTCAGGCCGAAGCTCGCTTCGTTGATCGCGTAGTCCATCATGTTGCTGTCGTGAACGGTGTATGGGAAGACACGCCAGTTCGAAAAACTCGGCGACTTGATCTTCACGCGCGCCAGTCGGCCGTCGGCATCGAGGTGTACGGCGTAGTACGCGGTGCCGCGCGGAGTCTCGGCCCAGCCGAGCCCCTCGCTCCGGGGCGGTGGCCGGCACTCGGTGCGCAGAGGCCCGTCGGGCAGTCCCGCCAGCACGGCGCGGATGATCGCGATGCTGTTGAAGAGTTCCGCGATGCGGACCTGCTGGCGCGCGTAGGCGTCACAGCTCTCGGCAATGGCAACGCCCGGAGGCAATTCCGCATAGGCTCCGTAGGATTGATCGCGCCGCGAGTCACGGTCGAGTCCGGAGGCACGCTCCACCGGTCCCGTGGCGCCCTGGTCGAACGCAACTTGCGGTGGGAGGACGCCGGTGCTCATCAGGCGATCCAGGTGACTGGTAGTCGCGGCGAGCCGATCCGCATATCGTTGAAATTCGTTCTCGAGCCATGCAAGTCCGGCCGCGAGACCGGCAAGCTGCGGCTCGCGCCGCAGCCCACCGGGTGTGATCAGGCCGCGCAGCAGCCGGCTGCCGCTCACCGCGGTGTTGAGCTGCTTGGCGGACTCCTCGAGATACTTCCCCTGTGCCTCGCCCACCTTGAGGGTCGTCGTATGGCACAAATTCCCGAGATAGTGCAGGTGGTTGTATATGCGCTCGAGCTCGGCGAGCAATACCCGCAGCCAGGTTGCGCGGCGGGGTACTTCGCAGTCGGCAGCGGCCTCGACGGCGTGACAGTACGCCAGAGCGTGCGCCACCGAGCCGATTCCGGATACGCGCTCGGCCAGAACGGCGGCAAGCGCCGGAGCCAGGCCCTCGAAGCGCTGCTCCATGCCACGATGCTTGAAGAACAACTGCGGTTGGTAGTGCAGGATCGCCTCGCCGGCATACAGGAACGCGAACTGGACCGACTCCAGAACATCGGCTCGTATCGGCCCAAAGGGCAGTAGTTGCACGTCTTCAGGGGTTGTTCCGGCGAGCTGCGGCAGATCCTCAGGCGAGGGTGTGTAGCTCAAGTGAGGCATCGGACCGGGAACGAGGGGGGGGCGATCGGAGCGGGTGCCGGGCAACAGCACCAGCGGTTGCGGCAAGGGCTGGTCCCGGAAGACCACACCGCACAGATCAGTGGTTTCCCGTTCGTACCACGACAGCAGCGGCGCGATTGCCGCCAGACTCGGCGGCGGCACGTCGCCCGGGCGACAGCGCCAGAGTCGCGGGGGGCACGTACGGCCCGGATGGACCACATAGCGCAATTCCGGCGCCATGGGGCCCTCAGGGAACCAGGCGTACATGAATTGCATGCGAGCGCCTTCGCCAAGCGCGTCTCGGCAGCGCGCCACGAGATCTCCCGCCGCAAGGTCTTCGGTCTTGATTGTGTTCGAGCCGCTCATCGCTAGCCTCGGTCGAGTTGAGCGGCGATGACGTTGAAGTAGTGAGTGAAGGCGCTCGGCCACCACAGGCCCATGACCAGAATGGGTACGAGCGCGAGCCACATCGGCAGCAGGCACCAGATGCGCTCGGAAGACGTTGGCCTCCAGCGTACGGTGGCGGCCGCGGCCTGTGCGCTCTCGCCGAAGTACATGGCGCGGAAGTGGTTGAGGAAGCCCACGAAGATCACTACGAGCAGGACGAGCATGACGTACACCGCCCAGGCGTTGGGTCCGGCAAGGCCGGCGCGCAGTATGGTCAGTTCGCTCAGGAACAGCGCGAACGGCGGTGCGCCGGTAATGGCTATCGCTCCAGCCAGCCAGAGCGCCCCGGCGACCGGCATGGCGATGAGCACGTGATGGATCCGACCGATGCGCTTGCTGTGGAAGGCATGCATGGCGGTACCTGACCCGAAGAACATCAGCGACTTGTTGAGCGAATGATTGAGCATGTGATAGAGGGCGCCGGCCAGGCCAAGCGGTCCGCCGAAGCCGAAGCCCAGGGTCATCACACCCATGTGCTCGACGCTGGAATACGCCATCAGGCGCTTGATGTCCGTCTGGCGCGTGATGAACAGAGCGGCGGCGGCGAGCGACAGAGCCCCGATCACCACCACGACGGTCCGGGGAAGGCCGCCGAGGCGCACCGCATCGGTGACGTGGATGAAGCGCACGATGCCGACCATCGCCGTGTTGAGCAGGGCTCCCGACAGCATCGCCGAGACGGGTGCGGGGCCTTCGCTGTGCGCGTCCGGGAGCCAAGTGTGCATCGGGGCGAGTCCGACCTTGGTACCAAATCCGATGAACACCAGCAGAAACGCTGTGAGCGCCATGGTCGGATTCAGTTGTGGCGCGACGAAGCGCAGTGTCGCCCAGGTGAGATTGAAGGATGGACCCAGGTGCAGGCTCGCGTTCCAGTAATAGAAGACGATGCCGAGCAGCGCCAAACTGATCCCCGCGGAGACGATCACGATGTACTTCCAGGCGGCCTCGACGCCTTCGCGCGTCTTTTCGAACCCGACCAGGAAAGTGCTTATCAGAGTGGTGAATTCGATCGCGATCCAGTACACCCCTATGTTGTTCATCAGTGGACCGAGCAATATCGTCAGCGCGAATCCCGCCAAGAGAGCGTAGAAACGGTGCAGGCGCTGCGGCTCGTTGCGTGCCCGCATGTAGCCGATGGCGTACAGGGAGGCGAGCAGATACACCGCGCTGCACGACAGCAGTACCCACGCGCCCAATGCGTCGACGATGATGTAGCCGCGCAACAGAATGTACGGACCGCCGAGTGCAACCGGCAGCAGCCACAGCACGGCCGCGAACACGAACACCGAAGCCGCAAGATTGAGATACTCGGCAAAGCGCGGCGAGCGGACGAGCTGGCAGCCCGCGACCGCCGTGAGCGGTGCCAACAGAATGACGAGCACCAGAGATCCGGGACTCATCCAACCAGTCTCCTGAGCTCGCGGCTGCTGGTGGTGCCGGCATGCGCGATGAGGTAGCGCACCAGCACGCCGAAGCAGGCGACGACCACCAGCAGGTCGAACAGGATCACCATCTCGATCAGCAACGGCATACCCGGCACGAGGATCTGTGAGCCGAGGAAGATGCCGTTTTCGATCACCAGCAGCGCCAGGATCTGGCTCACCACCTCCCGGCGCACCACGAGCATCAGAAAGCCGATGAGCTTCATGGACAGCATGGCGGTCAGGGCCAGCACCGCGATCGTGCCGCCGAGCCCAAGAGCCGTGCTCAGGTGAGTTGCGACCACGAAGGCGAACACGACCAGCAAGGCGCCTACCACGAGGCTGGCGCTCGGCGAGAGCCGCTCGTGCAATTCGCGGTCGACGTCCAAACGTCGCGTGATGCGCAATAGCAGATACGGCAGTACGAGACCGCGAAACAGCGCGGTGAGGGCCGCGATGCCGTACAGCTCGGGATATCCGCCGTAATAGGCAACAGCCGCAGAGAGCACGGCAATCAGCCACGATTGCAGGGCGAACGCGCCGAGGTAGGCATTGAGCCAGCGTGAGCCGAGCATGACGAACGCCAGCAGCAGGCTGACGATGGCGAGCAGGCTGAACAGTGACCCCGCAAGCGGTGGAATGTGGGCGGCGAACATCGTTACCTCATCTGGTTGGCGACGATCGCGAGAATCGCGAGCAGGAAGGAGGCCGCGAGGGGCTCCTGATAACGGTAGTAGCGCAAGCGCGCCTGCATGGTCTCGACGAGTACCACCACCGCGCCCACGGCGGCGAATTTCACGAGCAGTCCTCCGGCGGCGCCGAGGGCGCCCAGGGCCGTACCGTGAATCGACAGGCCCCAGGGTAGCAGCAGCACGTTGCAGAAGATGACGTAGAGGATGAACTGCTTCATCGCCGAGGCCCAGCGCAGCAACGCCAATAGCGGGCCGGAATACTCGAGGATGCGAGCCTCCTCGATCATGTATACCTCGATGTGGGTGCTGGAGTGGATAGGCAGCCGGTCGGTTTCAGTGAGCAGGAGGATGAAGAATGCGGCGACCAGAAACAGATGTGCGGGGCCCCAGTACACGGCCGGTTGGCCGACGAGTACATGGTTGACCACGAATGGGAGCATTGATTTCGCGAGCAGCGTGATGCCGACGAAGACCAGAATGAGGGTGGGTTCGGCAAGAATCCCGAGCATCACTGAGCGCGACGAGCCAATGCCGCCATAGGCGCTGCCCGAGTCGAGACCCGCCAAGGTGATGAAGAATGAGCCCAGGGTCAGAATGAACCCGCCGCCGAGGATGTCGCCCATGTCGGAGAGGGGCAGTGGAAAGTTCGTCAGCACCGGGATCAAAATCGGCACCGTAAGCATGCAGGAGAAGGCGATAACGGGCGCCGCCCAGTAGATGAAGCTCGCGGTCTCCGGGATCACGAGCTGCTTGTGAAACAACTTCCACAGATCGCGGTAGGGCTGGAAGATGCCCGGTCCCCGGGCGCGCTGCACCCGCTCTTCCCACTGCAGGATGATCCCCTGCAGGAGCGGCGCGAGCGTGGCGACGGTCAGGACCTGGGCGATCTGCAGCAGCACAGCTCGCACCACGCGTCAGCTCCTGGCGTGACTCGGCGCTGTTTCAGCCGGAACCCGACACCATGATCTTGGGCCATCGGGGGGAACGGGCGACGACGGTCGCGGGTACAGCCTGCAGACGGGACTCGGGATTGACTCGGGTCTCATGCGCTACCACTCCTCCGTCGCAATGACGGAATGGGTAGGCATCATTAGCCGTGTGCGGCGGTTCTTGGTTGCGGGAGGAATGCCATCTCCCCGCGGGCCAATATACACATGCGCCGGATGGCCAGCAAGCGCTGCAGCCGCGCTCGCGAAGACTTGCAGTCACAGGTCGGCGCATCCTAGACTGCGAGACCCGAGGGAGATGGTATCCGTCCCCGAAGCGCCGCGGTTGATGATGCCTGCGTAGAGAGTCGTGCGGATAACGGGCAGTTTGACCCATGCAGTCGCAGCTGGCTGAACTCATCGGGCAATTGGAACGACGGCTGGTGCGCGGCGAGCATATGATGCTCTACGGCCCACGTGGCAGCGGCAAGTCATCTGTCCTCACACAGTTGCTGGCTCGACTCCAACTGAGCGCAATCCCGTGCGCCTACTCCGCCTCGACCAGCTCCCTCGATGACATCACCCGAGCTCTGGAGCGTGCATATCCCGGCACAGATACTGGGGCGGTCGGGCGGCGCACGGCTCGTGGCCGCCTGTGGCACGCAGCCGAGCGGCGGGCGGGGGTCCTGCTGCTCGACCATTTCCACTGCAACGGTACCGCGATGGTGTCGTTCCTGAGACGCTTGCACGGCAAGATCGCCGGTGTTCTGACCGCGGTTGACGTGGATACTGTTGTCGAGCGTACGCGCATGCGGCCCTGGCGCTACGGGGCGCTGTCGGTACGCATGCCGGCGGCGACGGCCCGCGAACTGGGCCGCCTGCTCGATGATCGCTGGAGCGCTTCCCGATTGCCGGCACTCGCCGCGGACGCGCGTGCGGCCTTCGTCGAAGCGTCGCGCGGTCGGCCCGGGTGGATCGCCACATGCACGGACCTTGCCTGCGAGCAGCGCTATTGGTGCGCCTGGGGTCCATTGATCACGGTCTTGTGTGTCGATACCGAGGCGGCCGTGCGCTACCGTGCGCTCGCGATGGTACGAGCGGAATTG
>JAJZMI010000194.1 GCA_021798335.1 Pseudomonadota bacterium
TGCGGGTCAGATCGGGCTTGCGGGTGATGATGCGCACGGTGCCGCCGAGGGAACTCTCCCCGAACAAGGTTCCTTGCGGGCCTTTGAGGATCTCGATCCGCTTGACGTCGACGATGCGCGGATTGATCGACTCCGGGAGCGGGGTGTTGTCGATATAGAATCCGGTCGCGCCGGAGGTCCCGAACAGGTTCTGCCCGGTGATGCCCCGGATCGCGATCGTCCGTGCGTTCGAGATCCCCGTCGAGCCCGCGCCGTATGCGAAGGAGAGATTCGGTGTCTGGGTGGCATAGCCGTTGAACGACTGGATATCGAGGGCGGCGAGCGTGCGGGCCGAGAATACGGTGATGCTCTCGGGGACCTCGGCGAGAGGTTGCCTTCGATCCTGCGCGGTGACGATGATGGTGTGCAGCCTCTCGGAGTGCCGCCGGCGCTGTGCCTGAGGGGCTGGCGCGCCGGCGTGCGCGCTCGAGGCAAGCATCAGGATCGTCAGCGCCGCGAGCGGTCCGCGCAGCGCAATCCGGCACGGCCATGCCTCCCGGCTCGGTTGGATCTGTGGCACGGCTCGACCCGATGTTCCCGTGGGGTGGATGCTCTATTTATCATTATTGAGCGGACGCCGGAATACCGGACGCTTGCCGGCTCGCCTGATCAGGATGGCTCGGCCCTCGAGGCGCATCGACCGGGACGCTGGTCCCGGCGCCCCTGGCGATGATCCCTCACCGGGAGCGCGCGCTGCCCAATCCGCCTTCACTGGCGTGCCGCCGCCGGCCGTTACCTGCGTCGCAGGCAAACGAGTCGCGAGCAGTCTGCGGAAGATACGCTCGGGGTCAGATGCCGGCCGCGGCGAATGGCGGCCTGATGTTCAATGGGTCGTCCTGATACAGCTTTCCGCCGCCGTACGCGCAGCCCCAATTGACCAGCGCGTCACGAGTCTCGGCATCGTCGATCCCCGTGGCGATCGGGACCAGTCCGAGCGCGCGCGCCATCTCGATGCCGGCCCGGCACACTCTGCCGGCAACCGAATCGGTGCGCAGCGCCGTGACCCAGGCGCGGTCGAGCTGCAGGCCCGAGATCGGGGCGCGTGCCAGCGCATCGAGCGAGCCTATGCCCCGACCCACCTCGTCGATGATCAACCGGACGCCGAGGCGCTCGAGGGCCTCGGCGTGGGCGGGGTCGCGCGTCACGAAGACCTTCTCGGGGACGCGAAGCTCGAGCCGCTGCGCCGGAATCCCACCGTCGCCGAGGACTCGGGAGAGGTCGCTCAGGAACACCTCATCGAGCACGTGATGGCGCAGCGCGCCGAAGGAGATGCACACCTCGGGCCCGCAGCGCTCGGCCAATACCGCGAAGTCGCGGCGCAGCTGTGTGAACACGGCGCGCGAGAGCGCGGAGGCGAGGCCGGTCGCCGCGGCGATCCGCAGGAATTCCGCCGGGCGGATCTCACCGCGCAGCGGGTGGGTCCAGCGCAGGTAGCCCACACAGGCGACCAGACGGCCGCTGTGGAGCTCGTGGCGGCCGACATAGCGCAGGCGGATGTCCCCGTTGGCAATTGCGTCGCGTAGCTCGCCCGCCAGATCGATGCGGGCCAGAGCGCGCAGTTTCATCGTGTCGGTGAAGCAGCGGATGCCCTGTGTGGCGCCCGCGCGGCGCGCCTCGAGCGCCGCGGTGCGCGCCTGCTCCAACAGCAGCTGCGGTGTGGAGGCGTCCTGGCCGAGAATCGCAACACCGGCATAAGGCGTCAGGTGAAATTGCGCATCGCCAATGCTGACAGGCTCGCGCAGGCTCGTACAGATCGCGCCGACGCAGCTCTCGATCGCATCCCGATCGGCGCTCTCGATGACGACGGCGAGCAGGCCCTCGTTCAGCTGGCCGAGATACCATCGCGGCCCGTTGGCCGTGGAGGCCGGATCCTCGCGCGGCGGTGGGAGTCTGCGGATTGCTGCGCTCATGAGCTGCTCGGAGATCTCGCTGGCGAGTACCTGAGCAACGTCCGCCAGGCCATCCACATGAATGATGGCGAGCGCGAGCGGCTTCTCGCGCAAAGTCGCCCACGACAGTGACTCCTTGAATCTTTGCAGGAATCCACGCCGATCGAGCTCCGGCGGCGAGCACGCATCGGTCTCGGGAAGATCATTCGCGGCTGCAGCGCCGAGCAGCCGGATGACGCACAGGACCCGCTCCGGTCCCTGCGGCGACACCTGCGCGGTGTATTCGACGCCGCAACTGCTGAAGCGTGTGATCATCGTGTCGCGCTGAGCGATTGCTTTGCGCGTCAGTTGCTTGATCAGGGTGACAATGCGCTCGGGCCAGGTCACATCCAGCCCTTTGCCGAGGCCGTTCGGACGCGGTTTGAGGCCGGGCATCGCCCGCCCGCCGCCGTGGGCAAGGAGAATGCCGTCCCGCCCGAGGAGCAGCACGAGATCGGGCAGTGCCTCGATCAGCTCATCGGGGCCGTATCGCGCGGCAGAGCGTGGCGATGCATCGAACTCGACGGCGGCGTGGGTAGAATTGAGCACGTTGGCGGGCTTGCGGGGAATGGGGGAATGGGGCGGCTCTCGAGCAGTCATCCGGAAATGGCGGTGCGGCTGATGGCAGCCCGTGCCCTCCGGTCGTCAGGAAGAGTAATCAGCCCAAAACGTGAAAAAGTGCGCAACGTCATGAAAATGAAAGATAAAAAATGATTATGTTCAATCGGGCAAAAAAACCGGAATATTTGACGCTGGGCAGAGACAGTGTGCGGACTGAAAGTCCTCATCGTTGCGGGGGCCAGGGCGGCGGACAGGATGCGCTACCATTGATCGATGACATCGCGGGATAGTGCAGGACATGACCTGGGCGGCACGCCCTCAGTGGAATCATGGCTGGTCGCGGCGGGACGGGACCGGCGGGCGGGCGCGCCGCTCAACGTCCCGCCCTGGCCGGCATCGAATTTCATCCTGGGGGAGCGCCGGACGTACGCGCGCGGCGACGGCACGCCCGGCTGGGAGGCGCTCGAGGAGATCGTCGGCGGCCTGGAGGGCGGCACCTCGGTCGCGTTTGCTTCGGGAATGGCGGCGATCGCGGCGATATTCGAGCAACTTCCCGCCGGCTCGAGCGTCGTGTTGCCGGAGGATGGATACCAGGGTGTCGGAGGACTCGTCCAGGCCGGCGTGCGCCATGGCCGCTGGACCGTGCGCCACCTCGCGGTGACGGACACGGCCGGTTGGGTCGAGGCCTGCGGTACGGCGGATCTGATCTGGCTCGAGTCGATGTCGAACCCGCTGCTGGCGGTTCCTGACCTCGATGTCATCTGCGCGGCGGCGCGCAAGCGGGGTGCGATCCTCGGCGTGGACAACACGTTCGCGACCCCGCTCAATCAGCGGCCGCTCGCGCTCGGGGCCGACGTGGCGGTGCAATCGGTCACCAAGTTCATCGGCGGGCACTCGGACCTGCTCGGTGGAGTGGCCACGGCGCGCGAGCCGGGTGTGGTGGCGGGACTGCGCCGGGCCCGCGAGCTCGCGGGCGCCACACCGGGCACGCTAGAGACGTTTCTGGCGGTGCGTGGGGCCCGCACGCTGGCATTGCGGCTCGAGCGGGCGCAGCGTAACGCGATGACCCTGGCCGAGCGCCTGGCGAGCCATCCGAGCGTTGCGCTGACTCGCTATCCGGGCCTGAAGACTCACCCGACGCACGCGGCCGCGCGCCGTCTGCTGCAGGGTTTCGGCACGATCATCTCCTTCGACGTGCGCGGGGATGCCCGCGCCGCCGATGCGGTGTGCGCGGGCCTGCGGCTCATCCAACATGCCACCAGCCTCGGGGCGGTCGAGTCCACCATCGAGCGGCGGGCCGGGGTGGCCGGACAGCAGCACCTGCCGCCCTCGCTGCTGCGCCTGAGCGTGGGAATCGAGGCGCTCGAGGATCTTTGGGCCGATCTGGATCGGGCGCTGCGGGCCGCGGGCACACGCGGCTGATGTGAGCGCTCGAGCGGGCCTGCGACCGACCCACATGAGCCGGGCGGCAACACGCGCGCCGCTGCGCTCGCGCGGCCGTCGCGGAGCTGCTCGTCATGAGTTCGGGAAGCGGGCCTGGAACGTCACAGGCGGTGCCAGTAGGCATTCTCAATGGCGGGAATCTCGCCGATCTTGGCGGCAATCAGGGACAAACGGCATTCCGCAAGGCCGGCGACATCCACGCGAATGTGCAGCGTCTCGTCCGAGCCAAATTCCGCCAGAACTCGGCGAGGTACGACGTTCAGCGTCTGGAAGAAGCTCACGACGCGGGTGAGCGCGCCCGGATCACCATCCGCCCGGACGCGCAGGCACAGCAACTGGGTGACCTCTTCAAGCGCTTCTTCTGTGACCATGGAAACTACCCCTCATCTCGATCCGAGCTGAACCAGACACGTAACAACCCCGGCTTTCGGCGAAAGCCGGGCATCTAATGAGCTCGAACGAATGCGGGAGGATGTCCATGGTGCCGACGGCGGGATTATGCGTTTCACGATGCGAAAAGTCACGTCGTGTTCCGAGTCGGCGCGGCAGGTCCCGCCCGCCTGCATGTCCCGACCCGCGATGAGGCAGCGCTCGCCTGCGGGGCGCGAGCGGCCGCCGTTGCGACTACGCAAAACTACTGATACCGGGGCTGGCGGCAATGAACGTATGGTGGCTTTTTCTTGCGTGAACGGCGCGGCGATGCATTCCCCGGAAGATGTGGACGCGGCCGCCATGAGCCCGGGAGGCTGCAGCGCCGCGTTCCTCGTTGATGAGTCGGGAACCATCCGATCCGCCACCGCGCAAGCCTGTCACATGCTTGGCTACCTGCCGGGGGAACTCGACAGTCGAAGTGTGGAGGTGCTGGTGCCGGCGCGGCTTCGCCTGGCGCATATCGGTCATCGCCTGCGCTTTACGGATGACCGAGGGACACGGCCGATGGGAGCGGGACTTCAGCTGTACGCGCTGCGCAAGGATGATGCGGAAATCGCAGTCGACATCAGCCTCGCTTCGATCCAGCGCGGACTGCAGACGCTGACGATCGTAACCATGCGCTTGCGCGCCTCTGAGT
>JAJZMI010000070.1 GCA_021798335.1 Pseudomonadota bacterium
AGTTCGGGTGAACGCGCCGAGGTTGCGCATGAATGCCCGTAGCACGATTCTCTTGATCGCAGCGCTGCTGCCCGCCGCCGTGCTGGCACGCACGAGCGCTGTGCCGGCGTCACGCCTGCGGGGGCCTTTGTCGACCGCTCGGACCCTGATCGTTCACGACCGGATCGTCGTCCCGGTGATGATCGACGGCAAGGGGCCGTTCCGCTTTCTGGTCGATACGGGCGCGAACGGCTCGATGATCTCGGCCCGGCTGGTCGAGACGCTGGGCCTGGTGCCGGGCCCGGGCAAGCTCGAGCGCGTCGAGGGCGTCACCGGGACGCAACCGCTGCCCTGGGTGCTCATCCGGCGGCTGCGCGTGGGACGGATCGTCAAGACCAACGTGCGCATGCCCATCTGCGCCAGTCCGATCGTGACGCACCTTGGGGGCATTCTCGGCATGGCGGGTTTCGGACCGGTGCGCATCGCGGTCGATTTCCGCCATGATCGGGTCGCGATCGACCGCTCGAGTCCGGGAATGCTGTGGGGCTTCCTCGACATCCACGCCCGACGCACGCCGGGCGGATTGCTGATGATTCCGGCACGGGTCGGTGGGGTCTACGCCGAGGCCGTCATCGATACCGGCTCGCCGGACACCTTGGGCAACTTTGCGCTGCGCCGGGCATTGCTGGAACGCGGCCGGCTGGGCGCAACCACGCCGATCTACGGCGTCACACGCCAGGTCTCCATCGGTGCCTCGGCCCTGGCCCCGTCGATGATTCTCGGGCCGGCCGAGATCGAGCACCTCCCGATCGTGTATTCGGACGTTCCCATCTTCAGGGAATGGCACCTCCAGTCCCGTCCCGCCGTGATCGTCGGCATGGACGTGCTGGGCAGCGTGGATACCCTGGTGCTCGATTACCCGCGCGCGCGCGTCTACATCCTGCCCGCGCCGCCGCCGGTGTCGATGGCGGACGCCGATCTTTCGCTGCCCGGCGGCTGAGCATTGCGGCTCATGCGGTGGGCGTCGCCCCTGTCCCCGGCGCGGGCTCGCGCCGCTTGTCTGCACGGGGCGAGGACTTCTCGCCCGCGACACTCGGCGTCAGGGCCGGCGGACGCCTGCCGCCGCGGCAAGGCTGCCGGCGTGCTACAGAAATGTCCGGATGACTCCGACCGAGAACAGATCCGGGTGGGCGCCGAGCGCCGTGAGCCGGTCATACTCCGCCCGCACGCCCCAGCTGCCGACGTTCCACTGCACGCCGGCCCCGGCGGCGAATCCCGTGTTGGTATGGCTCAGAGCGAACGGTGAGGTGGATGTTGTCGCGCACGTTCCCCCGGAAGTGCAGCCTTGCGCGGTGAACGTTCCATGCAGGTCGCTGGTGATCCGCGACACGCCGGCCTTCAGGTACACGTCGATGAAGGGCTCGGGTATGGGCAGATAGAACAGGGCAAAGGCCGCCTCGCCGGTCTGCGACAGGTGGGCGCCGAGTGCCGTCGAGGGGCCGAGGTCGACCCGCGAAACCGGCCCGCCGCCGAGATCGAAGTAATCGACTTCCGCGCCGAACAGCTCGAGCCCGCGTACCCCCGCGGTCAGCTGGAAGCCCGAATCGGAACGGCGGAAGGGCGCGAGCGGGCTCGAGCCCGAGAACGGCAGTAGATCGGAGCCCTGTGCCTGCAGATGTGCGCGCACATACGCGGCGCCGAGATAGATATTGAGCAGATTGGTCGCGCGGGCCGGCAGACTCCGGGCGAGCGGCGCGATACCGAGCAGTACCAGCAGCGTCACACGGAAAGTGCGGGTGAATCCTCGATCCGAGGCCATGATGCGATCCTCCATACAGCCGCTTGTGCGGCAACGCACGTCGTTCCGGCGCCGCCCTCCCATGCCCGCTGCGGGTGCGCCGCCGCGTGCCGCGGCTGGAACGTATGCCACTCTCACGGGAACGATCCTCGGCGCCTCGGGTTGACCGCGCGTGCCGCCATGATCACCCGAAAACCGCCGTACCATTCAACGAATTGTATCATCCGAAATCGTGGTGTCTGCGCGTTTGGACACCCATGCATCATCGCCGGCCAACGCGCGATGCGCGAAAGCCGGCACTGACGAGCCGCCTCGAGCGATGTCACGCATGATGCGTAAAGCGCCTCGGACCGGCTGGAGGCGGTTCCGACCCTCCGGAATCGCGTGGGGCACAACGCCGCGCGCATTCATTTCGCGGCCAGCCGCTCGTAGATCTCCAGGTATCGCCCGCTCTGGCGCGCCCAGGAGAAATCCTTGGCCATGCCGTTTCCCATCATGCGCCGCCAGTGCTTCGGCTGCGCATACCAATCGAGCGCGGTGTCGAGTGCCCACTCGAGGGCGGGGACGTCGAAATCATTGAATACCACGCCGGTGCCGGCACCGCTCGCCGGATCATAGTGCTCGACGGAATCGGCGAGTCCGCCGGTGCGGCGCACGAGCGGCACGGTGCCGTAGCGCAGGCTGTACATCTGATTCAAGCCGCAAGGCTCGTAGCGCGAGGGCATCAGAAACAGATCCGAGGCCGCCTCGATCCAATGCGCGAGCTCGTCGTCGTAGCCGCGGGCAAACACCACGCGGCCCGGGAAGCGCGTGGCCAGCTCGGCGAAGAACCGCTCATAGGGCTCATCGCCGGCACCGAGGGTCATCAGCGCCCACTCGCGCCGCTCGAGCGCGCGCGGCAGCGCGGTGAGCATCAGATCGATCCCCTTCTGCGCCGCCAGGCGGCTCACGATGCCGGCCAGCGGTACGTGCGCGCCGCAGGTGAATCCCATGCGCGCGAGGAACGCGCGCTTGAGCTCTCGTTTGACGGCCAGGTGCTCGGGATCGAAGTGTTGCGGCAGATAGGGATCGCGGCGCGGGTCCCAGACCGAGTAATCCACGCCATTGAGGATCCCGGTCAGCTCGCCCGCGCGGGCGCGCAGCGAATCCTGCAGGCCCATGCCGTACTCGTCCGTGCAGATCTCGCGGGCGTGCGTGGGACTGACCGTCGTGAGCGCCTCGGCGTAGAGAATGCCGTGGCGCAGCGGATTGACGCGCCCGGCGCGCAGATCGTCCTGGTGCAGCAGGTACGCCTGCGGGCCGAGTCCGAGGTCGCCGGCCGCGGCGGCGGGGAATATGCCCTGATAGCCGATGTTATGAATGGTCAGCACCGTGTGCGCGCCCGAGAAGGCCGGCTCGCTCGCGAAGTGCGTCCGCAGCAGCAGTGGAGCGAAAGCGGTATGCCAGTCGTTGCAGTGCACGATCTGCGGGGCGAAGCCGAGCCGAGCGCACGCCAGCAGCGCCGCATGCGTGAAGGCGAGGAAGCGCAAATGCTCGTCCGGATCGGTGGTGTAGAGCGCGCGCCGGCCGTAGAGCACCGGGCAGTCGAGCAGATACACGGGTACGGCCGAGTCGGCCAGCCGCAGCTGTTCGACCGCAAAGACATAGCGATGGGCCCCGAGCGTGACCGCGAGGCTCTGCAGGCGCTCGATCGGTTCGGGCGCAAAGCGCTGCCGGTCGATCGCGGCGTAGCCGGGGATGAACAGGCGAGCGTCGTGGCCGGCACCCCTGAGGCTCACGGCCAGGGCTCCGGCCACGTCCGCCAGACCGCCGGTTTTGCACAGCGGAGTTGCCTCCGCGGCGAGAATCGCGATGCCCAGCCTCACGCCAAGCCGCTCCAGTTTATGATGGTATCGATGCGACGGGTTTTCATCAGTGTTGTGCTCGCGCTCTTGCTGGTGGTTTCGATCGGGATCGGAATCATCGTGGCCCGCTGGCCGTGGCTGGTGTGGTGAGAGTGTACCGAAGCGCCGCGGATCGGCCTGCCCGGGGCGGGCCCCGAGGCACTGTCAACGGCTTGAGACTATTCTAAGTGATTGATAGTACAGGAATGTTATAGATTCCGGGATGGGATGGCGCGGGTTCCCTGGTAGACTTAAGCGGCCCCGGTGGCGCTTTCTTTCGGCGGCGCGGCTCCTGCAGGACCGGCCTGCGGGGCGGGTTCGCGGCCGGCGCCCGGGAACCATCTCATGTCCGCCTCGCCCTACAAACAACTCGAGCAGGAATTCAAGCGGCTCCATGCCCTGCGCGGCGCGCTGTCGCTGCTGCGCTGGGACGCGGCGGTCATGATGCCGCGCGGCAGCGCCGACATTCGCGGCGAGCAGCTCGCGGCGCTCGAGACCGAGCAGCACGCCCTGCTCACCTCGCCGCGCCTCAGCCGCCTGCTCGATCGAGCCCAGGCCAACAGCCAAGGCATGCAGGACTGGCAGATCGCAAATCTGCGCGAGATGCGCCGCGAGCGGGATCATGCCATTGCCACTCCCGTGGCGCTGATCTCGCGGCTGACCAAGGCCGTCTCGCGCGCCGAGGTCTGTTGGCTCGAGGCGCGGGCCCAGGGGCGCTTCGAGCAGTTTGCGCCGCTGCTCGAGGAGGTCGTGCAACTGGTGCGCGACAAGGCTGCCCTGCTCGGCCAGGCGCTCAATCTGGCGCCCTACGACGCGCTGGTCGATGAGTTCAGTCCCGGCATCACCACCGCCGACATCGACGTGATGTTCAAGGCGCTCTCGCGCCGGCTGCCGGCGCTGATCCGGGAAGCAATTGCGGTCCAGGAGAGCCGCCCGCCGCAGGCGCTCGCCGGCAAGTTCCCGCCGGGCAAGCAGCGCGCCCTGATCGTCGAGGTGATGAAACAGATCGGCTTCCCGTTCGACCGTGGTCGTCTGGACGAGAGTGAGCATCCGTTCACCGAGGGTGTGCCCGGGGACATCCGCGTGACTACGCGCCTCGAGAGCAGCGAGCCGTTCACGGGGCTGCTCGGGGCGCTGCACGAGACGGGGCACGCCATGTATGACCTCGGCCTGCCGCAGGACTGGCGCGATCAGCCGGTCGGGCGCGATCGCGGCATGGCGCTCGAGGAGAGCCAGTCGCTGTTGATGGAGATGATCGTCTGCCGCAGCCGGCCGTTCGTGCAGTACGTGCAGCCTTTGCTCGTGAAGCACTTTGG
>JAJZMI010000018.1 GCA_021798335.1 Pseudomonadota bacterium
TGCCGAGATCGGCAATTCTGCTCGCCAGATCCTCCTCGTAGCCTGCCCACAACGGCATCGGCCAGAGCGGATCGCCCTCCACCGCACCGATCTCGCACACCCGCTGCGCCCAATGCGCGGGCCGGGCGTAGACCGCCGGCAATTCCGGTCCGAGCGCGGTGCGCGCCGCGCCCGTGAGGGTCGCCAGATCGATCAGCAGCGCCGGGCGCTCCTCGTCCGCCGCGGCGAGCGCGTCGGCCAGCACCAGCCGGCCCTCGGCGTCGGTGTTGCCCACCTCCACCGTCAGCCCCTTGCGCGAGCGCAGCACATCGCCGGGTCGGTACGCACAGGCTCCCACACTGTTCTCCACGGCGGGTATCAATACGCGCAACTGCACTTGCGCATCGAGCCGCATCAGCAGATCGGCGAGCGCGAGCGCGCAGGCCGCCCCGCCCATGTCCTTCTTCATCAGCAGCATCGCCGGCGCGGACTTCAGGTCGAGGCCGCCGGTGTCGAAGCACACGCCCTTGCCGACCAGAGTAACGCGCGCAGCGTCCGCGCGCCCCCAGCGCAGATCGATCAGGCGCGGCGCGCGCGCGCTGCCGGCACCGACGGCCCGCAGCAGCGGGAAGCCGGCAAGGTCTGCGCCCTCGAGCACCTGGCAGCGCGCTCCATGCTCGCGCGCGAGCGCCACTGCCGCCTCGGCCAACTCCGCGGGCCCGAGGTCGTTGGCCGGTGTGTTGATCAGATCGCGAGCGAGCGCGCAGGCGCGCGCCGCGGCACTCGCATAGATGAGATCGGCCTGCGGCGGAGCGATCAAGGCCGCAAGCGGCTCAAAGCGCGCACCGCCGCGGTAGCGTGTCATGCGGTAGCCGCCGAGCAGCCAGCCGAGCACGAACTGCGTCGCGGCATGCGGCCCGAGCGGCGTCGCGAGCCGCCACGGCAGCGCCGGCAGGCGCTCCGGGGCGCCGGCGGCTTCCCACGGACCGAGGTCCTGCGCCGAGCCGAGCCCGCCCAGGCCGAGCACCGCGCCCGCCACGCCCTGCTCCCCGGGCAGCGTCACAACCCGATGCCGCTCGGCGTGAAAGCCGTGCGCGCGCACCCAATCGACCACCGCCGCGCGCTGCCCGGCGAGCCAGGGCTCGAGTTCCCCCTCGGTCAGCAGCCACAGCGGCCGGCTCTCGCCCGGATCTGCGCTCAATAGCGTTTCATGCGACACGCCGCCGAGCATAGCGCCTGCGCGCCAATTGACAACAACGCACTGCTTGTGCTGACATCTGTCCCATCATCTCCACTTTGATCTCTCACCCAGGCACGAAGGCCCGTGGTACCCGCAGCAGACATGATCCGAGTCGACCCGGCGCAGCGCGCGCCGCTCGGGCGGCTCGCCCGACTGCCGGTACTTCTTATCGGACTGCTGCTCCTTGTGGGCAGCCGGTGCGGGGTGCCCGTGGCCGCCTGAGGACCCTCAGGTAGGAGCGAGCGAAGACACCAAGAACCCCGCACCGGCCCGAAGGGCCGCTGCGGGGTTTTTTATGCGTGTCACGGCATGGCGTGTCATGCCGCGACTGTGATGTGACATCCGGGCCGATGGGCCGATTTGGAGAATCGAGATGAAGCTGTATTCGCACAAAGACGTCGACAAGAAGGCCCTGCGCGCGGCGCGCATCGCGGTCATGGGCTACGGCAGCCAGGGCCGCGCGCATGCGCTGAACCTCAAGGACAGCGGCTTTGACGTCGTGGTCGGCGCCCGCCGGGGCGGCCCGGGCTGGAAGAAGGCCAAGAAGGACGGGCTCGCGGTGGCCGAGCCGGCCCGCGCGGCCCGCGATGCGGACCTGGTGGCGATGCTGGTGCCGGACATGGCCCAGAAGTCGCTCTACCAGAACATCGAGGCGCAGCTGAAGCCCGGCGCCACGCTGCTGTTCGCCCACGGTTTCAACATCCACTTCAAGCAGATCAAGCCGCGCAAGGATCTCGACGTGGTGCTCATCGCCCCGAAAGGCCCGGGCGACCTGGTCCGCCGGCAGTATCAGCAAGGCCGCGGCGTGCCGTGCCTGATCGCCGTGGCGCAGGATCCCACCGGCAAGGCGCATGCGCGCGCCCTCGCCTATGCGCACGGCATCGGCGGAACGCGCGGCGGGGTGCTCGAGACCACCTTCGCCGAGGAGACCGAGACGGATCTGTTCGGCGAGCAGGCGGTGCTGTGCGGCGGCGCGACCGAGCTGGTGGTGCGCGGCTGGGAGACTCTGGTCGAGGCCGGCTACCAGCCCGAGGTCGCCTACTACGAGTGCCTGCACGAGCTGAAGCTGATCGTCGATCTGCTGCACGAGGGGGGCATCACCAAGATGCACCAGTTCATCAGCGAGACCGCCAAATACGGCGACTTGACGCGTGGCCCGCGCATCGTCGATGCGCGCATCAAGAAAGAGATGCGCAAGGTGCTGCAGGAGATCCAGGACGGCACGTTCGCCCGCCAGTGGATTCGCGAGAACGCCTCGGGCCGCAAGCGCTACGAGCAGCTGCTCAAGCGCGACATTCACCACCCCATCGAGAAGGTCGGCGCAGCGCTGCGCGCGCGCATGCCCTGGCTGAACGATCCGCGCGCCTGAGCAATCCGAGCAGGAGGGCCACCCATGGCAGCCGAACCCGACAAAGTCCTGATCTTCGATACCACGCTGCGCGACGGGGAGCAGGCCCCGGGCTGCAGCATGACACGGCCGGAGAAGCTGCGCGTGGCGCGTGCGCTCGCCGAGCTCGGCGTGGATGTCATCGAGGCGGGTTTCCCGGCCGCCTCCAAGGGCGATTGGGAGAGCGTACAGGCCGTCTCGCGCGAAGTGCACGGTCCGGTGATCGCGGCGCTCGCACGCTGCAATCGCGAGGACATCGAGCTCGCCGCGCGCGCGCTCGCGGACGCCCCGCGCCCGCGCGTGCACGTATTTCTCGCCACCAGCGCCATCCACCGGCAGTACAAGCTGAACATGGCCGAAGAGCAGATCCTGCGCGCGGCCATCGAGGGCGTGCGCCGGGCGCGCGAACTGTGCGAGGACGTGGAGTTCTCTCCCGAGGACGCCTCGCGCACGGAACTGCCGTTCCTGGCGCAGGTCGTCGAGGCGGCCATCGAGGCCGGCGCGAGCACCGTCAACATCCCGGACACGGTCGGCTATACCGTCCCGGATGAATTCGCCGAGCTGTTCCGCTATCTGCGCAAGAACGTACGCGGCATCGAGCGGGTGCGCCTCTCGGTGCACTGCCACGACGACCTCGGCATGGCGGTGGCGAACAGCCTGACCGCCGTGGTGGCCGGAGCCCGCCAGATCGAGTGCACCATCAATGGGATCGGCGAGCGCGCCGGCAATTGCTCGCTCGAGGAAGTGGTGATGGCGCTGAAAACCCGCGCCGCGTTTTTCAATGTCACCACCGGGATCCAAACCACCCGGCTGTACCCGACCTCGCGACTGGTCTCGAGCATCACCGCCATGCCCGTACCGCGCAACAAGGCGGTGGTCGGGGAGAACGCCTTCGCCCACGAGGCCGGTATTCATCAGCATGGGGTGCTCAAGCACTACTCGACCTACGAGATCATGCGCCCGGAGGACGTCGGCCTCTCGCGCAGCCATCTGATCCTCGGCAAGCACAGCGGACGGCACGCCCTGCGTGAGCGCGTGCGCGCGCTCGGGTTCGAGCTGGCGGACGAGGAGTTCAACGAGGTGTTCGAGCAGTTCAAGGCGCTCGCGGACAAGAAGAAGGAACTCTTCGACGGAGATATCGAGGCGCTGGTGCTGCGTGCCGAGGGCACGGCGGCCGGCCCCTGGAGCCTCGCGGGACTCGAGACCCACGCGGTGACTCAGCGCGCCGCCAGTGCCCGCGTGCGGCTGCGCCACGCCGACGGTCGGGTCGTGGAGCACAGCGCCGAGGGAGACGGGCCGGTGGATGCGGCCTTCAAGGCAATCGAGGCGGCCACCGGAATCGGCGTGATGTTGCGCAAATTCGAGATCCGCGGGGTCACCGAGGGCGAGGATGCCCAGGGCGAGGCGCTGGTGTACGTGGAGTACAATCAACGCACATACCGCGGCTCGAGCGTGAGCACCAACATCGTGGAATCGAGCACCCAGGCGTTCCTCGAGGTGATCAACCGCATCGAGCAGGCGGCCGCCGGCAACCGCTCGCGCGAGGAGCGCGCCGCGGGCGCCCCCGCGAACTCGACGCATTGACTGGCAGCGCATCCCGGGAGACCGTTCATGCCCATACCGGCTACGCAGTTCATCTGGTTCAACGGCAAGCTCGTTCCGTGGGAGAAAGCCACGGTGCACGTGCTCACGCATGCTCTGCACTACGGCTCGTCCGTATTCGAAGGGGTGCGCGCGTATGAGACGCCTCAGGGCGTGGCGATCTTCCGCCTGCGCGATCACACCCGCCGACTGCTCGACTCGGCGAAGATCTACCGCATGAGCATGCCGTTCTCGGCCGAGCAGATCGACGCTGCCTGCCGGCAGGTCATCGCCGCCAACGCGCTTGCCCACGGGGCGTATATCCGGCCGATCGCCTTTCGCGGCTACGGCGAGATCGGCGTCACGCCGAAGATCGAGCCGCCGACCGAGGTGGCCGTGGCCGCGTGGGAATGGGGCAAGTACCTCGGGCACGAGAGCGAGGAACAAGGTGTGGATGTGTGCATCTCCTCCTGGCACCGGGTCGCACCCAACACCCTGCCGGCGCTCGCCAAAGCCGGCGGCAACTATCTCTCGAGTCAGCTGATCGGCGCCGAGGCGCGCCGCCTCGGCTTTCAGGAGGGCATCGGGCTGGCCCCCGATGGCACGGTGAGCGAGGGCTCCGGCGAGAACCTGTTCGTGGTCAAGGATCAGGTGCTGATGACCCCGGCATTGTCGCATTCGGTGCTCGGCGGCCTCACCCGCGACACGGTGATGCGTCTTGCCCGCGAGCGCGGCATCGAGG